>CAUFWM010000043.1 GCA_959596505.1 uncultured Collinsella sp. | reverse complement strand
TCACACCGGTCAGCACCACCTCGGGCACGCCGGCCTCCTGGGCCTCGCGAACTTGCTCAAGCACGGACTCGACGGGCACGGAACGCTCGGGACCGCGGGCCTTCCACACGATGCAATAGGTGCAACGGTGGTTGCAGCCATCCTGGATCTTCACACCCAGACGCGAGCGACCCAGAGCGTCGACCACATCGCTGTCGCTGCAGGCGGCCACACTATCGGATTCGACACCCAGCACATCGCAGACACGTTCGGCGACATCGATCTTAGACGGCTCGGCAATCACGCGATCCGAAAGCTCCAACAGCTCCTCGGGATGCAAATTGACCACGCATCCGGTCACGACTACATAGGGCTCATTTGGATGGGCCAGCGCATGACGGACGGCCTTACGGGTCTTGGCCTCGGCCTCGCCCGTAACGGCACAGGTGTTAATGACGATCAGGTCGGCATCCTGGGGCTCCACCATAGCAAAACCCAGGCGCATAAGATCGGCAGTGATACGGTCAGACTCAACCCGGTTGACACGGCAGCCGAGGTTGACGACGGAAATATGGGGTGCGAGCACGCGGGCTCCTTAATCGAGGATATCGTCGAGGGCACTCTTGATACGGTCGGTCACCGACTTCTTACCGGAAGCGACGTCATCGCCCATCTCATCGGCAAAAGCACGGAGCAGCTCGCGCTGCTTATTGGAAAGATTGGTGGGAACGACCACGCGCAGTTGCACGATCAAGCGGCCACGCGAACCGCCACCGCCAATGCGCGGCATGCCGTAATTATTGACGCTCACGGTGTCGCCGTACTGGGCGCCGGCGGGGACGCACACCTTAACGACCTCGTCGGGCATAATGCCCTCGACATCGATCTCGCAGCCGAGCGCAGCCTGCGCAATCGAGATATCGCTCACCAGGTACAGGTCGTCACCGTTGCGCTTAAAGCGCTCATGGTCGGCAACGCGCACGTTGACAATCAGGTCGCCCGAAGGCTCGCCGCGAAGGCCGGCCTCGCCAAAGCCGCTCACACGCAGCTGGCGACCGGTCGAAACGCCGGCGGGAATATCGATGTCGATCTTTTCATGCGAAGGCGTGCGGCCCTGACCATCGCAGGTCTCGCAGGGATGGTCGATAACCGTGCCCTCGCCATGGCAGTCGGGGCAAGGCGAGGAAGACTGAACCTGGCCCAAAAACGATCGCTGAACCGTCGTGACATAGCCCGTGCCGTGGCAGCGGCCGCACTGCTTTTCCTGTGCGCCCTCTGCCCTACCGGTGCCATTGCAGTCCTCGCAAGGAGCAAAGCGGTCATAGCTGATTGTCTTTTTGCAGCCGAGCGCCGCCTCCTCGAGCGTCACCGAAAGCGAGATGGCCATGTCACGACCGCGACGACGCTCGCGACGGCTGCGGGCGCCACCGCCGGCACCGCCGCCAAAAAACGACGAGAACAAGTCGTCCATGCCCATACCACCAAAGATATCGTTGATATCGACGTAGCCCGAACCACCAGGGCCGTCGGCAGTGCCGTAACGGTCGTAGTTAGCACGCTTCTGCTCATCGGAAAGAACGGAATAGGCCTCGTTGAGCTCCTTGAACTTGGCCTCGGCCTCGGGGTCGTCCGAAACGTCCGGGTGTACGGTACGGGCCTTCTTTAGAAACGCGCGCTTAATCGTCCGCGCGTCGGCATCCTTGTCGACGCCAAGTACCTCGTAGTAATCCCTATTTTCCGACACGACCGAATCCTTCCGACTTTCATTATTGTCACAGTGCGTCCTATACCCAAGCTGGGCCGGCCGCAAACAGAGGGTTTGATGTTATTGCATTTGGTAAGGCGAAAGCATGGCCCGTTGCGAGCAGCTCGCGAACCAAACCGACACGAGCGCGAACATGAAGCCATTGGCAAAACCGTTGGCAAACTGCATCGCACCGCGCTTCCACCACAGCAGGCTGCGATGAAGCACGCCGTCCGAAAGCACCATGAACAGGCCCATGGCAAACGGAATAAAGCACATCACGGCAAAGGCCGAGAACACGCCCGAGATGGCCGAGAGTACCAAAAACGGCGCCACGATGCCCATCAGGTAAAAACCGGTACGAGCCTTGCCCTCCAGACGCTCGGCCTCGACATGAGCGCGGCCGACCAGATCGCCACCCGAGGCACCGTTGGTGCCGGCGTGACCCATGCCGCCAATGCGGACCTCGTCGCCATCGTGCGTACCGGCAGGAAACTCAATCGTCTGCTCGGAGGTCACACGGACACGGCCGCTGCCGCCGCAATCGGGGCAGGGGTCGGCGACGACCTTACCGGAACCGCCGCACTCGGGGCAGACCGACTGAAACGTGCCGGCACCGAACAGGAAGGACAGGTCGACATCGATGTGGCCGCGACCACCGCAGCTCGGACAGGTATGTGCATGCTCGGACGAAACAGAACCCGAGCCGCCACAGTGGCCACAGGTATCGAAGCGCGTATAGCGGACGGTCTTGCGGGCACCGCCCTTGGCCTCCTTAGCGTCGAGCTTGATATCGACGACCACGTTGGCGCCGTTCTCGGGATTATAGGCAGCCTGCCCGCGACGCGGCTGGCCCCAGGCGCCACCAAAGGGAAAGCCGCCCTCAAAGGGATTGCCATAGCCTGCGCTGCCGGCGTAGCCGCCGCCATAGGGCGAAGCCGTAGGAGCGCCGGCGAAGGGGTTGCCCGAGCGCATGGCGTCGTAGCGCGCACGCTTCTGCTCGTCCGAAAGCACGGCGTAGGCCTCGGAAACCTCTTTAAACTTTTCCTCGGCATCAGGTTCTTTGTTGACGTCCGGATGGAGCTTGCGGGCCTTTTGCTGGAAGGCCTTCTGTATATCACGCGAGGTGGCGTCCTTGGAGACACCCAAAATCTCGTAGTAATCTTTTTCGTTCATCGTCGCCATGCGCGGCAACCTCCTGCTCACAGCAGCGTATATATTGCGGTAATTCTACCCGAGCGGCCTAAGCTAGACCCCAAAACAGCTCGAACAGCACATTTCCATCGAGCCAGCCCAAGTGGGTGGGCGCTAAACGGGCGTGGGCACGACCTGCGATAACGTCTTTCGAGGCGACGCACCCCGCATGCCCCTCGACATAATCGGGCACCCAAGTGGCAAGACCCAACTCGAGCGCACGGTCACAGGCCGCCACCAGCTCGTCTGCAGCGATCACGCTTGCCGAGCGAACCAACAGATCGGGCCCAATGCCACGCGTCATGCGGCAGGCGAGCATCAAATCCTCGGCCGCAGCCTCGCGCTGCGACAGATACTCGGCATCAAACGTCGTCGCGGCGTCGTCGCGTTGCACCAAGCGCACGCGATACGCATCGCCGCGAGCAGGCACGTCGGGAAACAGCCCGGCCAAGCGATCGAAATCCTCGGCGTCGAGCATACCGGCGGCAGAGCGGCCCAAGCCCAGATAGCCCTGTCCGGTCCAATAGGCAATGTTGTGGGCACACTCATGTCCGTCGAGCGCGTAGCTTGCCACCTCATACGGGTGATAGCCGGCCGCACCCAGGCACTCACGCGCCGCGTCCATGCACGCAGCCTGAAAATCCTCGTCGGGCTCGAGCGACTCGTCGCGACACGCCATGTGGTAGAGCGGCGTGCCCTCCTCGAGCGTGAGCGGGTACACCGACACATGATGCGGCGCCGCCGCCAGCACGCCATCGAGCGTGCGTTGCCAGCTTACGGCGGTCTGCCCGGGAAGTCCGCACATCAGGTCGCAGGACACATCGAGCCCAGCGTCCTTAACCGTCGTGATGGCAGCGAGCGTCCGATCGGCATCGTGAATACGGCCAATCGCAGCAAGCTCGGCGTTGTCGAGGGTTTGAACTCCCAGAGAGACGCGTGTGACACCGACCTTGGCAAGCGCAGTGGCAAGCCCGGCGGTCAACGACTCGGGATTGGCCTCGCAGGTAAACTCAACGGGCTTGCACCACATGCAAATACGCCGGGCAAGCTCCACCAGACGCTCTCCTGCCAGCGACGGCGTACCGCCGCCAACATAGACGGTGCGGACCTGCGCAAGCGCGCCTGCGTCGCCAAAGGCATCGAGGCGCGCATACAGTTGCTCAAAATAGACATCGAGCGCAGCACTCAGGTCGCACGAAGCAAAACTGCGTGAGTCAAAGTCGCAGTATCGGCACTTTTGGGCGCAAAACGGCACGTGGAAGTACAGCGCGGTAACGGCCACCGTTAGGCCTCCAGCGGATGAGCGGGCACCGACTCGCCGGCGGCAAGCGCGGCCTCGCAGGCCACCACATCGCGCTCGATATCATCGACCAATGCCATGAACTCCTCGTATGTGGAGCAGCGCACCACCTGCGCGCGCCAGGCGGCGGCATGGGGCATGCCCTTAAGATACCAGCTCGCGTACGTGCGGGCACGTGACATAAGCGGCAACAGCTCATGCGTGAGCGTCAGGTGCTCGCGCAGGGCATCCAGGCGCTCGACCGAGCTACGCACCGGTACTGGCGTGCCATCGAGTGCAAGGGCTCGAGCATCACCGAACACCCAGGGGTTGCCATAGATACCGCGCGCGATAAACACGGCACTGGCGCCCGAGTTGCGCAGGCGTTCCGCCGCATCCTCGGCGCAGAACACATCGCCCGAACCGATAACGGGAATCTCGACGGCGTCGGCCACCTCATCGACGACCGACCAATCGGCCTGGCCAGTATAGAGCTGCGTGGCACAGCGGCCGTGCACCGCCACCGCAGCTGCCCCTGCACTCTCAAGCATCTGGGCAAATGTCGCGGCATTGCGGTCCTCGGCATAAAAGCCCTTGCGAATCTTGACGGTCACGGGCACGTGCGCCGCGCCCACCGTGGCCTCGACGATCTTCTCGGCCAGGTCGGGCGTGCGCATGAGCGCCGAGCCCTCGCCCTTGGTAACGACCTTGCGGGCGGGACATGCCATGTTGATATCGATGAGCGACAGGCGATCGCCCACACGTTCCTCGACGGCAGCGACGGCGCTCGCAAACTGATCGGGTTTGGAGCCAAAGAGCTGCACGCAAATCTGCTGCTCCTCGTCGGCCGGTAGCACCAGGCGCCACGTCTTATTGCTGGCATAGGCAAGGCCCGCCACGCTCACCATCTCGCTGTAGGCAAGGTTGGCACCGCGGCGGCGGCACATGATACGGTAGGCAGGGTCGGTCACGCCCGCCATGGGAGCCATAAGGAACGGCTGCTCGGCATAGGCGCCCAGCAGCCGCTTGCTGTATTCAGAAAGCGCCATAGACCTACTCGTCCACCTTGAGGATCGCCATAAAGGCCTCCTGCGGGACCTCGACCGATCCGATGGCCTTCATGCGCTTCTTGCCCTCTTTCTGCTTCTCGAGCAGCTTGCGCTTACGCGAGATATCGCCGCCGTAGCACTTAGCAAGAACGTCCTTGCGACGCGCCTTGACGGTGGAACGGGCGATGATCTTGTTGCCGATAGCACCCTGGATGGGCACCTCGAACAGCTGACGCGGGATGATCTCCTTGAGCTTGTCGCACAGGCCACGGGCCAGGCCATATGCCTTGTCCTTATGGACGATAAACGAAAGCGCGTCCACCTCGTCGCCCGAAAGCAGGATGTCGAGCTTGACGAGCTCAGAGGGGCGATATTCGTTGAACTCATAGTCGAGCGAGGCGTAACCCTTGGTGCGGCTCTTGAGCTGATCGAAGAAGTCCAAGATGAGCTCAGCGAGCGGCATATCGAAGCGCATCTCGACCGATTTGCTCGTCAGGTGGATCATGTCGGTTGTGACGCCGCGGTGCTCGATGGCGAGCTGCATGACGGCACCCGTGTACTCAGGCGGGCAGATGATCTTTGCCTTGAGGTAGGGTTCCTCGATACGTTCGATGCGCGTGGCCTCGGGAAGGTCCTGCGGACTGCGGACATCGATCATTTCGCCGTCGGTCTTGTAGACGTGATAGTCGACCGAGGGACTCGTGGCAATGAGGTCCAGGTTGAACTCGCGCTCCAGGCGTTCCTTGACGACTTCCATGTGCAGCAGGCCCAGGAAGCCCACGCGGAAGCCGAAACCGAGCGCCACCGACGTCTCGGGCTCCCACACCAACGACGGGTCGTTGACGTGCAGCTTATCGAGGGCGTCACGCAGGTTCTCGTAGTCCTTGTTGTCGATCGGGAACAGGCCCGTGTAGACCATGGGCTTGGCCTCGCGGTAGCCCGGCAGAGGCTCGGGGCAGGGGTTCGAAGCCCACGTAAGGGTATCGCCCACGCGCACAGCCTCGGGGTCCTTCAGACCCGTGACCACATAGCCAACCTCGCCGACGGTCAGCGCGTCGACCGGGGTCTCGGCAGGACGCTTGACGCCCACGCCGTCGACCAAAAAGTCACCCTTGGCCTGCATCATAAGCAGAGTATCGCCCTTTTTGATGGAACCATCGAAGACGCGCACCGTAGCCACCACACCGCGATACTCGTCAAAGTACGAATCCAAAATGAGCGCTTTGAGCGGAGCGTTTGCATCGCCCTTAGGCGGCGAAATCAAAAAGACGATGGACTCCAGCAGATCGTGAATGCCCTCGCCGGTCTTGCCCGAGACGCACACGGCATCATCGGCGGGAATCGCCAGGTCGTCCTCGATCTCGGTCTTAACCTCGTCGGGATGGGCCGAGGGCAGGTCGATCTTGTTGATGGCGGGCACAATGTCCAGATTGGCGTTCATGGCGAGCGTCGCGTTGGAAACGGTCTGCGCCTCGACGCCCTGCGTGGCGTCGACAACGAGTACCGCGCCCTCACAGGCTGCCAGCGAGCGCGAGACCTCATAGGTAAAGTCAACGTGGCCCGGCGTATCGATCAGATTGAACTGATACGTCTCACCATCGTCGGCGTCATAGGAAACGCGGACGGCATTGGACTTGATCGTAATGCCGCGCTCGCGCTCGATATCCATGGTGTCGAGCAGCTGCGACTCCATGTCGCGTTCGTCGACGGTATGGGTGAGCTCGAGGATGCGGTCGCTGATCGTGGACTTGCCATGGTCGATATGCGCAACGATCGAGAAGTTGCGGATGTGGGAAATGTCAATTGAAGTATTCATGCGGACTATCTTACCCGAGCGGTACAAAAATGGAGCCTGTTCCATAAAACAGGCTCCATTTATGCGCGTAATCTGTGTGGTGTGAAATTTACAACTTAGGCGTTGATGCTGTTCACGAGCTTGGCAAGACCGGACTTGCGGTTGGAAGCCTGGTTCTTGTGGATAACATGCTTGGCGGCAGCCATGTCGAGACGCTTGGTGACGGTCTTGAGGGCAGCCTGGGCCTTCTCGGCGTCGCCCTCGGCGACGGCGGACTGGACGTGCTTGGTCAGCGTCTTGAGCTCGGACTTGACAGCCTTGTTACGCATGCGAGCTGCCTCATTGGTGCGGATACGCTTCTTCTGAGACTTGATGTTTGCCACTTCTGGAGTTCCTTTCGAGTTCCTTGCAAAAAATGTATGACACCTCTGAGACACGGTGAGGTCATGCAAGCGCCTACTATAGCACGCTCCCTCTCAAAGGGATAGAACGAATTTGTCAAATAGGCAGGTATCATCACGATTTTCTCAAGATGTTCGTAATCCAGAGCAAAAGCGCCGTCTGAGAATCGGCCGAACCCTTGAGCGCGAGCTCCACATCGACCGCACCCTCGAGCGCGGCAACGAGCTCTGCCATCGAAAAGCGACGTGCCCAGGTCAGGTGATTCTTGACCTGCCAGGACTGGAGCTTGAGCGTTGCGGCCAGCTCGCGACCCTGCCCACGCGCGTCGAGCGCCTTGGCGACGATAAGCTCGCGAATGCGACCGCACAGCAATGTGTAAGTCCACACGTAGCTCTTGGAGGGCAGGAGCTTAAAGAGCTCGAGCGAACGCCGCATATCGCGAGCCGAGACGGCGTTGAGGAAGTCCCAGGGTTGGACCTCGGCCGTACGAACAATCCAGCGCTCAACATCGGCAAGTTCAATCTGAGGCGACTCGACCATCTGGGCAAGCTTAGCCAAGTCGTTATCGAGCATGCGCGTGTTTTCGCCCGAACGCGAGACGAGCTCCTCGGCGGCCGCCGTCGAAATCGACTTACCGCGCTGCGTCGCCATCTGCTGAACACGGCGCGGCAGTTCCCAGCGCTTGGTACCCGAGCAATCGACGATAGCCTTCTTGTCGATCTTGGCGATTGCCTTATACAGGCGCGTATTCTTGGCAAGTGAGTCGGCGATGATGAGGCAGACCGTTGTGGGGCTGGGACTCGCCAGATACCCAACGAGCGGCTCCGAGACCGCCTTGGCGAGCTTTGAGCAGCCATCGAGGATTACCAGACGAAACTCACTGCCCATCGGAAAGGTGTTAAGCGATCCGATAATGGACTCGATATCGGGGTCCTTGGTCATGTCTCGCTCGTCGAGGTTGAACTCGACCATACCCGATTTTTCCAGACGCGCTTTCATACGCGAGACGGCGTGGTCGCGCTTAACTCCGTCGGTACCGACGATCAGATATGCCGGCAGCAAACCGGTTTCGGACATTGCGCCCCCCTCCCGCAGGCCTTCGTATTCGTTCCGTGCCATTCTAGCCCAGAGGCCCACCACACGCCAACGACGTCGTCACGGTCGCTGACATCGCATCGCAAAGCAATTCGCAGTCGGTGTGACGGTAATGTCGCCGTGTTCGATGGTACACGCGAACACACCACCCGCTTCCTTAACGGCATCGATACAGGCATCGGACGGATGGCCGTATCGATTCCCCTCACCGGCGCTTGCGAGGGAAAGCTCGGGCTTCAGGACGTCCAGCAACTCGCCATCGACTGAAACCTTGGAGCCGTGATGCCCAAGTTTAAGGACATCGATATCCCCCACCTCCTGCACGAATTCCCGCTCTTGGTCGAGCTCGGCATCACCGGTGAGAAGTATTCGCAGGCCCTTGCCTTCCTGAACATAAGAGAGCAGCAGGACAAGCGAGTCCTCATTTCCCTCGCCATCCACGAACTCGAATGGCCACATCACGCGAGCGCAAAATAAGCCGATGTCGACCGTATCCCCACGGCGCACCTGCCGATACTCCACGCCAGGTCGGTTCAATACCTCGGCAGGAGCATCCTCCAGCGCATCCGCCGCCACGGCAATCGTTCCGATCGAAAACTGTTCGAGCACGGCAGGCAAACCACCCCAGTGGTCCTCATCCCAATGCGTCACAAAAACGGCATCGATATGGTGCACGTTATTGCGAACCAACGCCGCAACCACACGCTCGTCGAGCCCGCAGTCGACGAGAGCTACTGCGCCGCCTTGGCGGATAAGAATCGCATCGGCCTGGCCCACATCGAGCACCGTCACCGAAGGCGGAGCGAATCGATCCCAATAGACGTACGGAATCGCAGCCAAGAGCATCAGGCATGCAAGCCCCGCCGCCATAGGACGTGCACGGGGACGCGGCCACCAGACCAGCAGAACCGCCAGAAAACACGGCACTAGGTAAATCCACATGCTATCGGGCGGCACGCTCACGTATGCACCCGGCACGGCGGCAAACAGCTGCTCGAAGAACAGCGCGCAACGGGCGGCAATCATGGGCACAACGAGCGCCCAAGTCCGCAACGGTCCCACGAGCGAAAAGGGAGCCAGCACGATCGACACAGCGAGCAGTACGCTCACCACCGGACCGATGACCGCATTTGCCAACGGAGCAATGAGCGAGAATGTACCGAAGGCAGGAATGGTAATGGGAAGTGTCGCCAGTTGTGAGCACAGCGTGACGGAAAGCACGCTGGCAAAGCCTGATGGCACACCTAGCTCACCCAAAGCGTAGGTCGCATAGGGACAAAAGCACAGAATGGCTAAGACGCTGGCACACGAGAGTTGAAAGCCCATCTCGAACAGCACCGTCGGCCGCAGTAGCACAAAGATGGACATGGTTACGAAGAGTGCCGAAAGGCCGTGCCGACGACGCCCCGCGCCGTTTACGACAAGCGTCACGAACACCATGCAGCACGCACGCACGGCCGAGGGAGACGCCCCCGTAAAGGCAGCATAGCCGACAAGCGTTATCGCCAATATCGCCCGCTGAAGACCACGTGAGCACCGAGTCTTTTGCAATACACCCTCGATTACAAACCCCACGATAGCCAAATGGCTGCCCGAGACGGCGATAAGATGCGCCGTTCCCGTCACCGAAAACCAGTCGCCCGCCGGCTGGGCGCGCAGCTCGGCCGAACGACCGCAGGCGACACCGGCTATGAGCGCCCGCGCCGGGTCGGTCGCAGGCGCGATGGACGCAAGCAGCCCATTTCTCAGCCGAAGCAGCGGCACCGGAGAGCCCTCATCGACCGACACGACTCGAACGGCTTTAGCCTTGCGCACCTCGCCTCGGAGCACGCGCGATCGTCCATATGCATCGTTCTCAAAACGTGAAACGCGACCGATAACACGCACGTGCGCCCCGACCTTGAGCTCACGATCACACGATAGGCGAACCGTTGCCAAGTTCTTACCGTCCGCGCGTGCCTCGCAGGTATAGGAATACACGTCGTCGTTTATGGATGGATCACCCTGCACGACAAACTCGAGGCCGCTTGCCGCTCGACCGTCGAGCGCCCTCGAGGCGCTGAGCGCACCCACAGCCCACCACGCCGAGACGACCGCTCCCGCCACGAGACCGACGGACGCGGCATACAGCCACCGCTTCAAAGGGGCAAGCCTCGCACAAGAGTGAGCCAGCACAACGAAAACCGCTGCCGCAACGGGAATGGCCCATAGCGGCCCGACCGCCGTCGCCCGCTCCCTCAGCAGCGCATCAGCGGCTATGCTGAGCACCAAGGCGCAGCTCACGCACATGCCGGCACACAGGGCCATCGTCCACGGAATCAGGGGCCGCGGAGGTATCACGTGCTCTCGCTCGGTCGCACTCATACGCAGATGCAATCTTTGATTTTGGCAAGCTTCTTCTCGCCGATTCCCGACACGCGCATCAGATCGTCAACCGAAGCAAAAGCACCGTTCTTTGTCCGCTCATCGATAATCGACTGTGCCATTGAGGGACCGATTCCCGAGAGCGTCTGCAGCTCTGCCGAGCTTGCCGTATTAATGTTTACTAGGCCTGTTGCGCCACCGACGCCTGATGATGCGGAAGCCCCACCATCAACACCGGCTTCCGCAATGGACACCTGCTGCTCCCCTACCGTTGGAACGTGAATTTTTTGTCCATCAGTGACCTTGGATGCACGATTAAGCCCCGTAACGTCTGCTTCGGGCGCCAGCCCGCCGGCGGCATCAATCGCCTGAGCCACCCGCGCCCCGTCTTTGAGGCGATATACACCGGGTGACACCACGGCGCCATCAACATCGACATAGACCTCTGCCGCGGCAGACGCCTTAGGCGAAGAGCCTTCGGATGTCTTTCCGCTCGAAGCATCGCCGGATCCCGGCACCACTAACGTGCCCGAACCATCAGTGCGCTCAAACGACACACCGCCGGCACCGCCGCCAAGGTTCGCCATCGCCAGCCCACTCGCCATCGCAATGACGACCAGTATCGCCATCACCACTGCCTTATGACCGA
>CAUFWM010000042.1 GCA_959596505.1 uncultured Collinsella sp. | reverse complement strand
ACGGTAAAACTCGAGTGCGCCGCTATGATTTACAGGATGGTTACATGGGGGAGGGCGGTCGTTAGGTCTATATCACCGGGATATACCGTGACAAATACTCCTTGAGTGCCGGGTCGCATACATAAAGAAACGTTCCCAGCATGCCACGCGTCATGAGGACATAGTAGGCGTTGACGATGATCTTTCGTAGGTCGTCGTCGCTTGCCTTTTTCTTTGCGACGGTATCTTTGAAGTTTGCCTTGTTAACGCAGACGCCCCCTTTGTCGTTGTCGTAGTAAATGTCTGGCCCCAGAATTACGAAGCCGTAGTTGAGGTCGTAGCCCTGTACCGTGTGGATGCATCCGACCTCGTTGACGGCGTTGGGGGAGTTAACCCAATCCTTTTGACTCGAGTTCCAACGTTTAGGGATGCCCTCAATGACGATGTCGAACGCGTCTTTGTGTTTCTTCGTTTCCCACTTCCACGCAAAACCTGCCGTCATGCGGGATAGACCAACTTCTTCTTCCTTGGCTTGCTGTAGGGAACAGAAATCCTCAAATTGGTTGACGATTCCAAACTGGTATCTGGGGGTATCGCTGTTCGGATCCCCGGTTCGCGAATCGTAAGGCTCCGATGAAAAGAGATTCTTGAATTTCATGCCGGCATGCATATACGCTTTGTTATCGAGTAGATCATATACAAAGTCGAGATACTCATCGCCGCCGCGTACTCGCATTTGCGTGCTTAGGCTGAACTCTTCAGTTTCAATGCCCTCTTCTTCGAGTTGGTTAAGTCGCCGCTCAAGACCGTCTCGATTGAGGCCGGATGCCCTGACTTGCTGCTTGGGGTCATAAAACAGATATGCCTTGTCGCAGCATTTGAATATCCAGTCAACTTGGTTGCTTGTGTGCGGAAGGTCAAGACGATCACAAGTGCTATAGAAGGCCTTGATGCCGGAGCCCATGCTTAGATAATTACCCAGTCGATGTGCTTCATCGACAAGTAGGATGTCATAACGATCATTTTTGGCTACGTCACTGGGGCTCAAGATATCGCCAGGCTTTAACCCTGGAAGGAAGTGCGTGAGTTTCCTGAGGGTCTTTTTCAGGGAATCCATGGGGGTGACAAAACCGACTCGCAGGCCGGAAAGGTTGGGCTCATTTTTGATTTTGAACATGAGACTGATGGCGAGGATTGTTTTACCTGTTCCCGGCGCGCCATTCACGACGGTTATACGTTCTCTTTTTGAGCCGCCATGTTTTACGTCTTCATGCTCCTGTTCGAGACGTTTAAAAATCGTCTCGATCGTTTCGTATTGGTCGGGCGTAAGCGTCTTGAAAGGCGAGAACTTGAACAGATCGGAGTTCTCGAGCTCTTCAATCGGATGAATCGCGTAGTTTTCTTCGCGAAGCTTTGTCCAGAGGTCTCGGAACCTCTGGCGATACTGAGGCCGCTCAAAATAATCGAATTGGGCATAGCCGTTGTTGGCATTGGTGACCTGGTATTTTTCGTCGGCACAGAACAGCTCAATAAGTCGATTCTCGAACTCGAACGTTGCGGATTGGTTGAAGGTGGGATTGTCGATCAGAAGGGTCCGGTCGAAGTCCTTGTCCACGTTTGCAGCGTGTTGTTTCATACGGCGCTGGTAATTGGTTGTTTGGCCGATGTATGCCGTCTTGTTTCTGCTGTTGGTAAGAATGTAAAGGACAGGCCAACTCTCGTCATGATGGGCTCCAGGCTTTGGCGTGCCAAAGTCCTGAAGCGATTCGCTTGTCTCAAAGGGCTGGGGTAGGGGAAGCGTGTATTGCCGAAGGGCGAACTCATTACTCATGATGGTTCGCCTTTCTGTATTCGTTAGATGATGCGTCGACGGGGTAGCGCTCGCCATTGCGCTTGAGCTTAGACGAAAGCGCCGCTGGCAGGTCGATTTCATTTAAATCTGCGAAACGCAGAAGGAAAAGGAGCGTGTCGGCGACTTCGTCTTCGATAGCTTGGCGTTGCTCGGTGTCTTCGAACATTTCTGCAATGCGCTCGTCGCTCACAAAACGAAAGAGCTGAAGGAGCTCGGAGGACTCAGTTGCCATGCCGATGGCAAGCTCTTTTGGCGTGTGATATTTGCGCCAGTCGCGTGCATCACAAAAGTCCCTGACTTGTTCCGTCATGGCATCGAGCTTATCCATCGTCCGCAACCTCCCTGATGTTCATTGTTTTATTATGGCCGTATCTGGGATTTATTGCACATCATTTGGGGTGTGCGGTTTGTTCGGTCGCGATTGCCTGGTAGGAGGTTGTCACCATGAAGATCGAAGTTGACGTAGATCAGCTGCGCGAGAGCCTGCTCGACCGCGCGGGGTCCGCGGCGGGCGTGGGCTTTCCGGCCGCCATGCTCGACGTGATGGATATCGAGGACGAGTCGCCCCAAGAGCTCCTAGCCCGAGCCGAACGCGAAGGCCTCGACCTCCGAGACTTTGCCGTCGACGACGATGACGATGACGACGACTACGGCGCGGACGAAGACTGGTAGCCGCGATTGAACTTCAACCCCTTTCCTTCAATAAGTTGCGGTGAAATAGGGACTGTTTAGGCTGCTAGAAGGCCTATTCAGTCCCTATTTCACCGCAACCTATGGGTGGGGATGGCTACGACGCCAGCGTGGCGATGACGGCTTCGTCGCCGGCGCATATGAAGGTGTTGCCGTCGGGGATGATGGTTTTGCCGTCGCGTTTGAGCATCACTACGATAAAGGGGTGCTTGCCCTGCGGCACGTCGCGCAGGCGCTGGCCGGCCAGGCGACCGTGGGGCGTCACGGTGACCTCGCGCAGCGTAACCTCGGCACGCTCTTCAAATGTCGGCGCGGCCATCACCAGAAGGTCTCCTTCCTCAATTACGGTATCGCCGTTGGGCAGCACCGGGTGCGCACCGTCGCGCAGCACCAGGACCACGAGCATGTCGGCGACGCTGCCAATATCGGCGAGCGAGCGCCCGGCAAACGGATGGCCCGCGCCTACCTTGAGCTTAACGAACGACATGCCGTCCTCGTCGCGGTAATCGTTAAACGTGCGGCGTACATCGCCGGCCGCATCGATCATGTCGAGCTTTTTCGCCACCGCCGGCAGCAGCGAGCCCTGCACTACAATGCTCGACACGGCAATCACAAACACCAGGTCAAACAGATCGTGCCCACCGGGAACACCGACCACCACGGCAAAGAGGCTAAACACGACCGAAGCCGCGCCGCGCAGACCCGCCCAGCTTACGAGCGCGACTTGGCGAGGATTGGTCTTAAAGGGCGCCAACAGCAGGCCGACGGCGATGGGGCGGCTCACGAAGAGCATAAACGCCATGAGCGCCAGGCCCGGCAACAGTATTTGCGGCAGGCGCGCGGGCGTGACGAGCAGGCCCAGCAAAAAGAAGATGGTCATCTCGGCCATTTCGGTGAGGGTATCAAAGAAGTGGGCCATCTCGACCTTGCCGGTGATGTCGCTTGCACCCAGCACAATGCCTGCCAGGTATACGGCCAAAAAGCCGTTGCCGCCCAGGTAGCTCGGCAGCGCGTAGGCAACGATCGCCACGGCGAACAAAAAGATGGTCTGCGCGCCCTCGGCCGTTGCGTGCGCGCGTTCAATGAGGCGGCTGGATGTCCAGCCGATGGCAAGGCCCAGTCCCACGCCCAGGGTGATCTGCTTGGCCAACAGCACGGGAATGTCGATGTCGCCGCCCGCCGCGAGGGTCGCGAGCACCGCGGTAAGCATGTAGGCGACGGGGTCGTTGGAGCCCGATTCGACCTCGAGCAGCGAGTCAGTCGCGCCCTTTAGCGAAAGGTTGTGCTCGCGCAGCACGCTAAAGACGCTCGCCGCATCGGTCGACGCCACGACCGAGCCCAGCAGCAGGCCGCCGATCCAGTCGAAGCCTAGTGCAAAATGCGCAAAGGCGCCCGTGATGCCGGCGGTGGCGATAACGCCGAGCGTGCTCAGCAGTACCGCGGGCGCGGCGACGGGCTTGGCGCGGTCGATGTTGGTGTTAAAGCCGCCGTAGAACATGATGAACAGCAGCGCCGTACTGCAGACGGTTTCGGTAAGCGCGTAGTCGCTAAAGTCGATGTGCGCCGGCCCGTTGACGCCCAGCAGCATGCCGAGCGCGATAAAGATGAGCAGGGTAGGGAAGGGGAGCTTTTTGCCGACGGGTTTGATGGTCAGACACAAAATGATGACGAGGCCGATAAAGAGAAGTATCTGGTTCATGGGTAGTGTCCGCTCCTGGGTGGTTGGCGTGGCACGGTCAGTTGTCTGCGGTTATTTGTACCCAAAGATGGTGGGTTTATGGGGCCGAGCCGCGGGCGTTCGCATTATCGACACGAGGCGGGGGGCGCGGGCGGTGCTGGTTGGGGCGTTGGTGCTGGTGGCGCGGTGTTTTCGGGGCGTGCGGGCGGCCGCTTGTGACCGTTGGCAGCGGTGGCACTTTCCAGCTTTATTGCAACGGAGTACAATGGGTAACGTTTAAGTTCAACTTGAAGTTTTAGTCGTGGCATCGGGCTTCGGCCGTAATGCAGGGAAAGGCGTTCCATGGCGATCTATGTGACATCTGATGCTCACGGGCACGTGCGCGCGCTGGACGAGGCCCTTTCCAAGATCTCGCTGACGTCCGACGACACGCTGTACGTGCTAGGCGACATGATCGACCGCGGTCCCGATCCGGTCGGTGTCATCAACTTGGTGCGGTCGCTGCCCAACGCTCGCGTGCTTAAGGGCAACCACGAGCAGATCATGCTCGACGCGATCATTGGCCAGGACCCGCTCGATGCCGAGACCTGGGATATCAATGGCGGTTGGACCACGCGTCAGCAGCTCAACGAAATGGAATTTGAGGCATACGAGGGGCTGGTGCGCTGGGCTGCCGCCCTGCCGCTCTACGCGGTGGTCGAGACTGCCGAGCGACCGTATCTGCTGGTGCACGCCGGCGTTCAGACCGAGGCGGCGCGTGCGTTTTTGCTTGAGCATGGTGTCGATTGCGGCGACGGCAGGGGAGCGGTCGATGCCGATAGCGAGCTGCTGCAGCAAATGCTCGCCGTGCAGTCGTCCGATGACTTGCTGTGGATTCGTCACGGCTACTGGGATGCCCCGACGGGGCTGCTTTCTGCCGAGGGCAAGGGCCCGGTCGTGGTGAGCGGCCACACGCCCACGGTGTCGCTGGGGCGTTATTGCGAGGTTGGCGGCCTGGCAGGGCTCGATGAGGAGTCGGGCCGCGGGCGGATGGTGCGCTTGGGTGGCGAGGATACCGCCGGCGTGCCCGATCGCATCGATATCGACTGTGCGGCGGCCACCGGTTCCGAGTTCGGCCGCGTGGGCATCCTGCGCCTGGACGACGGGGCGGAGTTTTATGCGAACATTCTTCCTGGCGAATAACTTTGTTCCGCCGTTCTACCGAACGGCGGCCACGTTGACGCTGCGCAGCCCCGAAGCACCCCATCTTGTCGCTCAAACCGTCGCTCGCGTACGGAAGTACGCGTCGCTCCTCTTTCGCGCCAACCTGAGGCACTTCGAGACTGCTCGCTGTCGGTGCCAAAACATCGACGTTTCTTTTCTTCAAATTGATTCGAATTAGGCGCCGTACGGGTTGCGGTCGCGTTCTATGCGTTGGCGAATGTGGGCGTATTCGACAATCAACAGCACCAGCAGTAGGGCCATGATAGCCAGGTAGCTCACGACGGCACCCATCAGGCCCAGCAGGTTGATTAGGATCACTGGGAGCACTACGCTCACGGCAAAGCAGATCAGGTAGATCTTGGTGACGTCTCCAACGTGGCGCAGCACCGTGATAATGGCGTAGATAAAATCGATGGCCGCGGTTACGCCGCCAGCGACAACCATCAGCAGCGCCAATGTGCGGTAGCGCTCAAAGTTGAGGCCGTACATAAAGCTCATGAGGGGAATGCCGGGGCCGGCCATAAATGCGGCGCATACGCCGGTGATGGCCACGATCAGCGCCATAACGGCAATAATAATCAAGTCAAAACGGCGGCGTTTGCGCGGGTTCGCCCAAATGCTCGACAGACGCAAAAGCTGCGGTTTATAGACAAATCCAATGCTCAGCAAAATAGCCTGCGCCGGAAAGAACAGGGCATTAAAGTACAGCTGATATTTGTAGGCCAGCGTGCCTTCCATCACAAACTTGGGCATGCTCTCGATGAGGTTGAACAGGAACAGTGCGCCAAAGAGCGGGGCGCACTGGACAAACAGGTGGCCGACCTCGCGCAGACTCACGCGACGCGATTTTTCGGTTTCGAGCAGGGCCAGCGGCGCGGTGACCAGCACGAGCGAGACGATGGCGGTGACACCCATGGCCATGGCCGCGATGGGCATGCTGCGCGTAAGGAACAGCGCCACGCTAAAGACCGCGATGACGCCGACGGAGCGCAGCGTTTGGCTCATGCCGGCCAGGTAGAGTTTATCGGCCTGCTGCAGGCGGCCCTCGTACACGTCCGCCACGCCGTCGATCACCTTATACAGGTAGACGCCCAGGCCGATCGTTGCCATCTGCGCGTCGTAGCCGCGGGCACTGCTGTATGCAAGGCCGCAGGCCAGCGCGAATGCTCCGCAAAGCCAGCGGTTGAGCTGGTAGGAGGCAAAGGACGCCTTCTCGTCGATGTCCGAGACCTGGAAATTGCGCACGCCGTAGTTGCACGCGATCATGATGAGTGTGCCGGTGACAAAGGCGATGGAGAACTTACCGGCTTCCTCGGCGCCCACAAGCTGCGTGGACACGATGGTGAGCAGCGGAAACGCGAAGCCCCACACGGCGGTGCCCAGGGTATTCCAGAGATAGTCGCGGCGGGTGGCGTGTTCCTCGTATTCGGCTTCCTGCGTGGAGAAGCCGCCGCCGTAGACAGCGCCGAGCAGGCGGTTCCACCAGGCGTTCACCATGCGGCGGACGGGGCCGGGCTCGCGATCGCACTCGCGCCGGCGACGTGTGGCTTGGCCGCTATTGGGCCCGCCGGCGTTGCGCTGGCTCAGCTCCTGGATGCGTGCGAGCTCCTCGGCCGTGTGGGAGGCAGGGAAGAGGCCGTTCTCGATGCGTCCGCCTTGGGCCTTTGCAGTGTCGCTGCTCGCTACGGCGGGGTCGGCGACGCCATTGCGGCGGGCGATGGCGCGGCGAATATTATCGAGAGGCGAGATGCTCAAGGCGGAGTCCTTTCTATTGCTGCGCTCTAGTATAGACACGACGGCGTTTGCTCGTGTTTTTGAACAGGTTGTTCAATATTGTAGGCGGTGCCATTCAGTAGTCGGCACTTAGGGACGCTCCTTATGTGCCGACACTTTGGGAGCGTCCCTAAGTGCCGGCATCTGGGGACACTCCTTGGTTATTGCCTGTTCAAGAGCGTCCCCAATGGCTAGGCCGCTTGCCTGTGATTTTTGACCGTTGGGCGGGCGCTTCGCCGTTGCCGCAAAAACGTTTTTGCATATCGGGTACAACGGGCTTTACGTGAGTAAAGTGCGCGCTGCGTCCGCGTGTCGCGTTTTTAAAGGAGGCCCCATGCCTGGTGTTACCCCTGCAGAAGTTCTGTCCAACTTTGGTATTACGCTGGTCGAAGATCCCGCCGATAATCAGCCCCGCCTGCTGGTCGATCTACCCGCCGCGGAGCTCGTCGAGTACGCTATCCGCCGCGAAGAAGGCCGCATGGCATCCAACGGCGCGCTGGTGATCGAGACGGGGGAGCGCACCGGCCGTTCACCCAACGATCGTTTTATCGTTGACACCCCCGATGTCCACGACAAGATTGCCTGGGGCGCCGTCAACCGCCCGCTGTCCGTCGAGAGCTATGAGGCCATCAAGGCCGGCATCGTTGACTATCTCAACGAGCGCGACGTGTTCGTCACCCGTGGCATGGCAGGCGCCGACCGCAACCACACGCGTCGACTGCTCGTTGCCTGCGAGCGTGCCAGCCAGGCACTCTTTATTAAGCAGATGCTCGCCCGCCCGCTCGCCCGCGAAATCGCGCGCACCGGCGAGCCCGACTTCTGCGTACTCGCAGCGCCCGGTTACCAGTGCGACCCTGCCATCAAGGGCCTCAACTCCAGCGCTGCCGTGGTCATCAACTTCCAGGAACGCGTGATTCTGGTCGCCGGCACCGGCTACTCCGGCGAGATCAAAAAGTCTATCTTCAGCGTTATGAATTATTTGCTGCCCGTCGAGGACGACGTGCTGCCCATGCACTGCTCGGCCAGCATGGATCCCGTCACGCACGAGACGGCCGTGTTCTTTGGCCTTTCCGGCACGGGCAAGACCACGCTTTCGGCCAACCCCACGCGCCTGCTGATCGGCGACGACGAGCACGGCTGGTCCGACATGGGCATCTTCAACATCGAGGGAGGCTGCTATGCCAAGTGCGAGGGCCTGGACGCGTTCCATGAGCCCGAGATCTTCAACGCCGTCCGCTTTGGCGCCATCTGCGAAAACGTGGTGCTCGATGAGAATCGCAAGCCTAACTATGATGATGTCTCGATCACGCACAACACGCGCGTGGCCTATCCCGTCGAGCATATCCCCAACGCGTGGACCAAGGGTATGGGCACCACCCCGAGCGTCGTGCTGTTTTTGACCTGCGATGCCTTTGGCGTGCTGCCGCCTATCTCGCGCCTGACGGCCGATGCCGCCATGTATCACTTTGTGACGGGCTTCACCGCCAAGATCCCCGGCACCGAGGTCGGCGTCACCGAGCCCACGCCCACGTTCTCCTCGCTGTTTGGCGAGCCGTTTATGCCGCTCGATCCCATGGTCTATGCCAAGATGCTCGGCGAGCGTATCGCCGACGGACGCACCCGCGTCTATCTGGTCAACACCGGCTGGATTGGTGGCGGTTATGGCGTGGGCCATCGAATCGAGCTTGCATACACGCGCGCCCTGGTGGCCCGCGCCCTCGACGGTACCATCGAGGACAGCGAGTTCGTGCACGACGATATCTTTAACGTCGACATTCCCACCACGTGCCACGGTGTGCCCGACGGCATCCTGGTGCCGCGCCAGTACTGGCAGAGCACCGCGCGCTACGACGAGGCTGCGCACAACCTGGCGGTGATGTTTGAGGAGAACTTCGAGAAGAAGTACTCGCATCTGCCCGAGTCCGTAAAGGCCGCCGGGCCGCACGCCCAAGTGCCCGTCGAGGCCCGTCATCGTGGCCGCGGGCTGCTGGGACTTCGCCACTAGCTTCGCCGTGAGTCCATATCCACCACGAAGGGGCCAGTGCGCCTTTGTGGTGGTTTTGCTCGCGCAGATGACTCGGGTTACAATACGCCTGACATATCGTCCCCTTCTCCGGATGGGGACAGCGCAAGCGCTCTTGTGACGGCACCGTAGGACTTTGAAGGTGGCCGTCGTAAGGGCGTTTTTTGTTTAGGCGCCCTCACTCGGGCGCGCACAATGAAGGGAGAGCGTATGAAGGGCTTTATTGCCGAGAATTCATTCTGGGAGCTGTTTCCGCAGGCAGCGGTCGGTGTTGTGGTCGTGGAGGGCATGAAGCCCGCGCCCCAGATTCCTCAAGAGGACGTGGACGCGATTGCGGCGCTGCTCGACCGTGCCAATATCGATGCGGAGCGTCATCTGACCAGCGACACTATCAGCGAGAACGCGCCGGTGAAGGCTTGGCGCGAGGCCTATCGTCTGTTCAAGACTAAAAAGGGCGCCCGCTGCTCGATCGAGAACTTGCTCAAACGCGTGCTCAAAGGCAAGCCGGTGGGCCACATTACGCCCACGGTGGACATCTACAACACGGTGTCGCTGACCTACGCGTTACCCGTAGGCGGCGAGGATTTGCATGCGATCGAGGGAGACCTTCGCTTGAAGGTGACCGACGGTGGCGACGCGTTCTTGCCGCTTGGCGAGGAAGCGGATGACCCGACGCTGCCCGGAGAGCTGGCCTACATCGACGATGCGGGCGCCGTATGCCGCTGCTGGAACTGGCGCGACGGCGTTCGAACGGCTCTGTCCGACGATTCGGCCGACGCGTTCCTGGCGATTGAATGTGTTGAGCCCGAGCGAATGGGGGACTGTCAGGCCGCCATCGATCGCTTAGCCGAGCTGCTTGAGCGCTATCTGGGGGCGACGGTTGTCGTTAAGACGCTTGTGACCCGCGACAATCCCCGCGTGGAGCTGTAGCAACTTCTGCAAATCATACTCGCCGGTCAAAACCACCACAAAGGTGCCTGTCCCCTTTGTGGTGGTTTTTATGTTGATGGGTTAACAAATAGGGCGTGCAGGGCTGGCGGTCGTTAAGTACGGCTAAGATGTTTACCCGTTAGCATTATGCAAGCGAAAGGCGGTCGTCTCCCATGCAACAGAGCGACGAGACACGTTTCGAGGACTTTGTCGGACTGATCAGCGGACTCTACAAGGAGATCCAGCGCATTAAGACATCTGAGGGCGCAAGGCTGGGCCTTAAGGGCTCCGATATCATGTGCCTGTACTATCTTGAGCGCAGCAAGGACGGTCTGACTGGTGCCGACCTCGCCCGCATGGCTGGTGTGACCCGCGCTGCCGTCTCGCGCACGCTGGCGCATCTGGAGGAGGGCGGCTACGTCGAAGTTGACGATTCGGGCGATGCCGCCGTTAAGTATCGCGCCCCGGTTCGCCTGACCACGTTGGGCGGCGAGAGCATGAACGAGGCCGATTGCATTATTCGTGAAGTGCTCGACACCACCGGTAAGGCCATGGGCGTGGAGCAGCGCGAGCAGATGTATGCATCGCTGCGTACGATTCTCAACACCTTGCGCGAGCTGTAGGGCCACCAAGGCATTTGCTTCCCATTAACAACTGCATCGTCCCGTTTGAGCGCGTATACCGTGCCGGGGTATTGCTGTCAAAATTCCCTGCGCGGGACCTGCGCAAGAAAGGATTCGTTATGTCCGTTCGCATTATTACCGATTCCGCAAGCGATATGTCGCCGGCCGAGCATCCGGCACTGGCCGTTTTGCCGCTGTCCGTCACCTTTGGAACCGATGTGTTCATGGATGGCATCGACATCGATCACCAGCGCTTTTACGAGATGCTCGTGGAGCGCGATGAGCTGCCCAAGACCGGTCAGGTTAACCCGTACGCGTTTTCGCAGGCTATCGCCGAGGTTCGCGAAGCCGGCGATGAGGCTGTGATTATTACCGTGGGCGCTAAGCTGTCGGGCACCAATCAGAGCGCCCGTACCGCACTAGCCGAGGCGCCGGGCGGCGATGTGTACGTGGTTGATAGCAACAACGTCACCCTGGGTGAACGCATTCTGGTCGAGTATGCGCTGCGCTTGGTGGACGAGGGCCGTAGCGCGGCCCAGATCGCGGCGGCGGTCGAGGCCGTGCGCGACCGCGTGGTGGTTATTGGCCTGCTCGAGACGCTGGAGTACCTGGTGCGCGGCGGTCGCCTGTCTGCTGCTGCCGGCGCCGTGGGTACGCTGCTCAACGTAAAGCCCGTGGTAGCTGCCGAGGACGGTCTGATTGTGCAGCTGGGAAAGGCGCGCGGTTCCAAGAACGGCCGCAACCTGCTGAACCAAAAGGTCGAAAAGGCGGGCGGCATCGACTTTTCCATGCCGCTGGCGCTCGGCTATACGGGCCTTTCGGATG
>CAUFWM010000041.1 GCA_959596505.1 uncultured Collinsella sp. | reverse complement strand
TGAGCGCGCTTGCCACCCGCGACCAGATCATGGATGCCTACGCCGCCGCCATCGAGGAGCGCTACCGCTTCTTCAGCTTTGGCGACGCGATGCTCATTTTGTAGGTTACGGCGTTTTACAAACGCCGTAACCGGCCGACGCTGCAAACCCCCCTAAGCGGCAATCTGATGTTCAATCGTCGGGCATGACCAGAAGGTCAATGCCCTCCTCTTTCACGTCACCTTGCTCGCTTAGGGGCGTTTTCGCTGACTTTGCCAAAGCATCGGCAGGTACTCATTGGGGACGTACTTAAATGAGTGCCTGCAGAATGAGAGTGGATAATCTCCCGTTTTTGCCAAAAAGGGACAGGTTTATTTTGGCGGGTTTTATCTGGGCAAACGTTGTTGGTGCAATGGGGACTGGTCTATATACACCAAGTTGGTGCAAAGTAGCCTGACCCCTTTGCACCAATAAAAAAGTTGCGGTGAGATAGTTCTTGAATTGGCCTTTTTGATGGCTAAACAGGAACTATCTCACCGCAACTGCGTTGAGCGTTTTTTTTGGCAGCTAGTTTACTTGCTCGCGAAGAGCCAGATGAGGACGATCATGAGGATTACGGCGACAATGCAGACGATGGCGCCGGTGAATTTGATGCGTGAGTCGCGGGTGCGCTCGCGCACGTCGTCCTCGGCGGCTTCGAGTTGAGCCACTTCGCGCTCGGTTTCGGCGTACTCGGCCTTATCGCGTGCCAAGGATCCGGCGAGCGACTCGGTAATCTCGGGATGGTCATGTACCTCGGTCGCCTGCTCGATGATCGACTGTGCGTGCGCGACGTCCGCCTGGGCATTGGCGATAGCCTGCTCTTGCTCTCGAAGCGCCTTGTCCTCGGCGGCGATCTTCTCGCGTAGTTCGCGCTGGCGCGTTGCGGCGGCGGCTTTTGCGGTCTGCAGCTCATCGCGTGCGGCATCGGCCTCGGCCGTCACGGCCTGATGGGCTCGCTTAGCGTCGGCGATGGGGGCTTGCGCCTGCTCAACGGCGTGCTCGGCGGCCGCGAGCGAGTGCTCAAGATCGGCGGAGATGCGCGGGACATCTTCCTCGGCTTTGCGCAAGGCGTCGGCTGTGTCGGAGATCTGCATCGAAAGCTCGCTGGTGCGCACCGTGTAATTGGCGGGATTTGCCGAAGGATTGCGCTGCAGCTCGGCATACTCGCGGCGCAGCGTTTCGAGCTGAGCGCGCGTGGCGTCGACGGTTTGCTGTGCTGCGGCAACGCCGGCGTCGCGTTCGGCCTGCACCTTGTCGCGGATGCGCTTGGAATCCTCGAGACGTCGAACGAGGCGGTTACCGGTCTCGCGCGAGCTGGCTTCACGCGCCTCCACCGCGTCAAGTGCGGCTTTGAGACGCCGCTCGGTGGCGTCGTCCTCCTCTTTTATTTGCTCGAGCTGCGCCTTGAGCTCTGTTGCTTTGGCAGCATGGGTATCGCGGTCGATTTCTGCCGCCGCGGCGGCCTTTTGTGCCGTGTCGATAGTCTGGCGCTGCTCGGCGACGATTTGGTCGTAGCGGCCTGCGATGTCCTGGCGCGTCTCGAGCTCCTCGCCTTGATCGGCGATGCGCTGCTCAAGTTCGGCCAGGTGGGCACGGGCGTCCGCGAGTGCCTTCTTTGCGGCGTTCATCTCGCGCATGGCCGAGGCACCCTGGGCGATAAAGGCGCCCACGGCGCTGGCGGTGTTTGAGACGGCGCCTCCCAGATCGCGGCTGGCTGCTGGGGCGTGCAGGGCAGTCGGGTGAGCGGCGTTCGCCGTGCCCGCATCGGGCGTCTGCGGCGTGGCGATGCTGCCGGTGCCGCCCTCGACTACGGAAAAGCCGGCAGCGTGCGGGTCGACTGCATCGGCACCAATGGTGGGGTGCTCAAGCTGCAGGAACGAGGGCAGGGTGCTGCCTTGGTCGGCAACGGGGGTCTCGCCGGGCACGAAGGTCGAGGCGGCCTCGGCGGCCTCTTCTTCCTCGGCGTCAATATCGGCGTCGGCCACGGCGTCTTTCATCGCTTTGACGGCATCCATCATGGAGTCCATGACGGCATCGAGCTCTTCTTCCGAAGACACCTCGATAGGGCCTTCTGCTTGCGGGGCGGCGTCCTTTTCGGGGGCGTCGTCCTGAGCGGCCGAATCGTCGTTTTGCTCGTCGGCATTTTCGGCCGTAGGGATTTCCGTCGCAGCGCCGTTATCCAGAGTGGCGTCGTCGACGTCGGTATCATTGCAGGTCGCAGCGTCAGTATCTGCGGCGACGTCTGCTGAATCATCAATATGCTGTTGAGTCTGGGGGTCCAGCTCGTCTGTCATAGGCATGTGCTCCTCATCGTTGTTTGTCACCCTATGATAAAGTCTCGCGCCGACATCCCGCGCCCCGCAGCAAAGTTTCAAAACGTGTTCGATGACTCGCTTGGATAGCAAAAATTCATCCTCTAAATTCAGTTTACGCTTGACATTCCCTTCGCCGAATGACGTTGCGCCGTTCGCCTGCTGCGGTCTTTATTTTTCACTTGAACACGCTAAAGTTGCATTTCAGCTTTTGGCGCGTGAAGTTGGATACGCGCAGTCGGCGGGTGTGCCCGTCGCGATTCGAAAGGACTTTGTATGGGACTTTTCACTGGTAAGACCGTGATCGTCACCGGCGGCGGCAAGGCCACGCTCAAGGACGGTTCCGCTGGCTCCATCGGTTACGGCATCGATATCGCTTTTGCCAAGGAGGGCGCAAACCTCGTCATTACCGGCCGCAACGTTGCCAAGCTCGAGGCTGCCAAGGAGTCCCTCGAGGCCGACTACGGCGTCAAGGTTCTGCCTGTTCAGGCCGATGTCTCGGCTGGTCAGGACAACGAGGCCGTCGTCCAGAACGTCATCGACAAGGCCATCGAGGAGTTCGGCCGCATCGACGCCGTCGTCAACAATGCCCAGGCCAGCGCTTCGGGCGTGACCATTGCCGATCACACCATGGACCAGTTTAACCTGGCCATTTACTCCGGCCTGTATGCCACCTATCTGTACATGCAGAAGGCCTATCCGCACCTGAAGGAGACCAAGGGCTCCGTGGTCAACTTTGCTTCGGGCGCCGGCCTGTTTGGCAACTACGGCCAGTGCAGCTATGCCGCTGCCAAGGAGGGCATCCGCGGTCTGACCCGCGTTGCCGCCAACGAGTGGGGCAAGGACGGCATCAACGTCAACATCGTGTGCCCGCTTGCTTGGACCGCTGCGCTCGAGAACTTCCAGGATGCCTATCCCGAGGCGTTCAAGGCCAACGTCCATATGCCGCCGGCGGGTCATTACGGCGACGTCGAGAAGGAGATCGGCCGCGTGGTCGTTCAGCTCTGCGGCCCCGACTTTAAGTACATGAACGGTGAGACCGTCACCCTCGAGGGTGGCATGGGTCAGCGGCCCTAACAGTTACGCGGTTCTACGAACCGCGTAACCAGTTGACGCTGCAAACCCGCCAGAGCGGCAATCTGCCTTTCAACTTCGGCGGCATGACCAGAAGGTCAATGCCGCCTTGTTTCAAGGCACCTTGCTCGCTCTGGCGGGTTTTCGCTGTCGTTGACAAGGCATCGGCGTTACCTTGGCTGTTGGACGTAGTCGTTGGCGACGTTTTTAAATGACTAGTCGTTTAATACGCCAGTTTCTGTCGAGTCGGTGCTCCTTGCGGGTTGCCCGTATAATGGTTTGCGTATGAACCGCAACCAAGGAGTTCCAGTTTATGGACCAGAGCCTTTTTAAATTCGACCTGATCGCCGAGGACCCGACGACGCACGCGCGTGCCGGCGTACTGCACACCCCGCACGGCGATATCGAGACGCCAATCTTTATGCCCGTGGGCACCAAGGCAAACGTCAAGGGTATTCCTACCGAGACCGTCAAACAGCTCGGCGCCCAGATCGTGCTTGCCAACACCTATCACCTTTCCATGCGTCCCGGCGAGGACACCATCGCCGAGCTGGGCGGCCTGCACAAGTTTATGAACTGGCATGGCCCTATTCTTACCGACTCGGGCGGCTTCCAGGTGTTCAGCCACAACGATGCCGTCAAGCTCACCGACGAGGGCGTGCGCTTTATCGTCAACGACTACGACGGCCGCCACGTGTTCTGGACGCCCGAGGACAACATGGAAATCGCCATGAAGCTCGGCTCCGACATCTGCATGCAGCTCGACCAGTGCCCGGGCTATCCCGCCACGCGTGCCTACGTTGAGCGCGCCGTTGAGCTGTCGAGTATGTGGGCCGAGCGCTGTTATAAGGCGCATACCCGCGATGACCAGGCGCTCTTTGGCATCGTTCAGGGCGGCATGCACCTGGACCTCCGCCTGCGTTCGCTGCGCCATCTGGAGGAGTGCGGCGACTTCCCGGGCTACGGTATCGGTGGCTACTCGGTGGGCGAAGACCACGAGACTATGTTCGAGACGCTGGCGCCGCTTGTGAGCGAGTACATGCCCAAGCACAAGCCGCGCTACCTGATGGGCGTCGGCAACCCGACCACCCTCGTGCGCGGTGTGGGTGTGGGCATCGACATGTTCGATTGTGTGCTGCCGACGCGCACCGGCCGCATGGGCACGGCGTTCTCGAGCGAGGGTCGCCTCAACTTCCGCAACGCGCGTTTTGCGCACGACGACGGCCCCATCGATCCCACCTGCACCTGCCCGGTGTGCACGGGCGGCTACAGCCGTGCGCTCATCCGTCACATGGTCACGCAGAAGGAGATGCTCGGCGGTATTCTGCTGTCGATGCACAACATCTACTACCTGCTCAACCTTATGCAGCGTGCCCGTCAGGCCATTATCGAGGGCCGCTACGGCGCGTTTGTGAGCGACTGGATGAACAGTCCTGCGGCGGTGGACTACTAAGAGCCGCGACCGCTGACCGATGCCTTGCAAGCACTTGATGCATCGTGGGTACCATACCGAATAGTTGATGTTCGGGCGGGTGTTTGACGCATGGCGTCGACCCCGCCCGTTTCTATTTTCGATAGGAGTGCCCATGATTAAGAATGAGAACGTCGAGGGCGAGCCGGCTTACGACGAGACGTACCGGCGCGGTCCCGTGGTCATGCGCGGCCCCATGATTCCCAAGGACAACACCTACGCCAACCTGCTGGCACCCGAGGACTCGACCGACTGGTTGCACACCGACCCCTGGCGCGTGCTGCGCATTCAGGCAGAGTTCGTTGATGGCTTTGGCGCGCTTGCCGAGCTTGGTCCTGCGGTGACCATCTTCGGCAGTGCCCGCACGCCCAAGACAGATCCGCTCTACAAGGCGGCTCGCACGGTCGGTCGCAAAATCGCCCAACGCGGCGTGGCGGTTATCACCGGCGGTGGCCCCGGCGTCATGGAGGCGGCCAACAGGGGAGCGGCGAGCGTGAACGGCAAGTCGGTCGGCTTGGGTATCGAGCTTCCGCACGAACACGGGCTCAACAAATACGTGAACCTCGGCATGGATTTTCGTTACTTCTTTGTGCGCAAGACCATGTTCGTCAAATACAGCTCGGGCGCCATCGTGTTTCCCGGCGGCTTTGGCACGCTCGACGAGATGTTCGAGGTGCTCACGCTGGTGCAGACGCACAAGGTCAAGCGTATGCCGCTCGTTTTGGTGGGCACCGAGTACTGGCAGGGCCTGTTCGACTGGCTCAACGGCCCGGTGATGGACGCCGGTATGATTAGCCCGCTCGATCCGGAGCTGGTGCACATTACCGACGACCTCAACGAGGCCGTCGACATTGCCCTAAGTGGGCTGATGTAGGGTAGCTAAAATGGGACGGGGCTAAAAGACCGGTGCGTAACGTTGCATGCCACTCTTTTTAGCCCCGTCCCAAATGAACTGCTTTTAAGTTGCGGTGAAATAGGGATTGATTTGCGGCTGATAAGCCAAAAACAGTCCCTATTCCACCGCAAGTGGTAAAGGCGCCCCTAGTGGATGGGCTGGTAGCGGGGGCAGTAGCCGATGGCGATGGCGTCGACGCCTACGTGGGTGGCAATGGTGCAGCCGATGGGGCCGGTGCCGGCGTCCAAGTAGTTCTGGCCTGCGAGCGCTTGGTTGACGAGCTCCTGCTCCTCGGCGGCGCCGGTCGTGAGCACGCGAACGCTGGAGCCCGGATGCTCGGTCAAAAATGCGAGGCAATCGGCCATGGTGTTGGCGACGATGCGCTTGGCGCCGCGGCCCTTTTTGATGGCCTTGATCTCGCCCGATTTCCACTCCGGCGAAACGGCCAGGCGAATGTTGAGCATCTGCGTGAGCTGGCCGGCGAGTTTGGGCGCGCGGCCGTTCTTAACGAGGTTCTCGAGCGTGCGGGGAATCAGCAGCAGGTGGGCGTCGGGCAGCGTCGCGCGGATCTGCGCCTCGGTCTCGTCCAGGCTGCGGCCGTCCTCGCGCATGGCCAGCGCGTACTCCACCAGCAGGCCCTCGGCGCCCGAGCCGGTGCGCGAGTCGATGCAGCGCACGTCGAGCTCGTGCGTTTCGGCCGTCAGGCTGGCGTTGGCATAGCAGGCGGACCACTCGCTGCACAGCGAGATAAAGATGGCGCTGTCGTGGCCGTCGGCGAGCACGCGGTCAAAGAGTGCCTTGAACTCGCCGGCGCTCGGCTGCGAGGTGTGCGGCAGCTGCTCGGAGCCGGCCATGCGCGCGACGTACTCCTGGGCGGTAATCTGCACCTGGTCGAGCAGGTCCTCGCCCTCGATAATCACATGCAGCGGAATCACGTAAATGCCGAGCTCTTGGGCGCGGGCGGGGGAGATGTCCGACGTGGAGTCGGTTATGATGGCAAAAGACATAATTGCACCTTTCGTTGGGACGCTTGCGCGCCGCCTTCTGAGAGCAAAGTGCGACAAGTATAGTAGAGTCGTTCCACATTGCTAGGTTCAATTGTTGAATAGTCAACAGTTTGAAGTCTCGGTGTGGAAATCGTCAACTGGGGAAGAGGAATGCCGATGGAGGCGTTGGAGATAGGCAAACGGCCGGTCGTGTTGTTTGATTTTGACGGCACAGTGGCAGATACGGGCCGGGCGGTGATGACCTCGACGCGCAAGACGCTGGCTGCGCGCGGGTTTTCGGAGGCGCAGATGGGTGATCTGCGCCGTATGATCGGGCCGCCCCTGTGGAAGAGCTTTCACGACTTTTACGGCTTTTCGCGCGAGGAGTCGCTTGTGGTGGCCGACGAGTACCGCGCATTTTTTGATGAGCTGGGGCCGGAGGAGTACCCCGTGTTCGATGGGATCCCCGAGCTGCTGGATGGGTTGGTCGCCCAAGGCAAGCGTATGGCCGTGGCGACGTCGCGCATGGAGGCAAAGTGTATCGACATGGTGCGTGAGCTCGAGCTTTCTCAGTTTGAGTCGGTGGTTGGCATGAATCCGCCGCAGGGACGCGAGACCAAGGCCGATTCGGTCCGCGATGCCCTGGCGGCGCTCGGTGCGACGGCCGACGATACCGTGATGATCGGCGATCGCTTTAACGATGTGGAGGGCGCGCACGCGATGGGCGTGCCGTGCATTGGCATCTATTCGGGCGCGGCGGCGCCGGGCGAGCACGAGGCTGCGGGTGCCGATGCGGTGGTGCACTCGGTGGCCGAGCTTGCTAAACTTTTCGCTATCTAATGACGTGATGTGAGGGACGGGCGTGCCCGTCGCTCATTGCTAAGGAGGTCGTCCATGAATCAGGTGGAGCAGAGCGTCGCCGAGTATGTCGACGAGGTCTGGGAGGATGTCGTCGCCGATATCGAGCAGCTGGTGAGCTATCCGTCCGTGGCCGTTGCTGCCGATGCGGAGCCCGGCGCGCCGTTTGGCCGCCCGGTCCGTGACGCACTCGATTGCGCGCTCGGCATCGCGCAGAAGCTCGGCTACCAGACGAGCGATGACGAGGGCTTTGTGGGAATCGCCGATATTCCGGGCCGCGGCGATAAGCAGCTCGCGACCATCTGCCATGTGGACGTGGTACCCGCTGGCCCCGGTTGGAACACCGACCCGTTTGCGATGGAGCGCCGCGAGGGCTGGCTGCTCGGCCGTGGCGTGATCGACGACAAGGGTCCGGCGGTGCTGTCGCTCTACGCTGGTGCTTATCTGCTCAGGCACGGCATTGTGCCGCGCTATACCTTCCGTGCGCTGCTGGGCTGCGATGAGGAAGTGGGCATGTCCGACGTTCACCATTATCTGGAGAACCACGCAGACCCCGACTTTCTGTTTACGCCCGATGCCGAGTTCCCGGTTTGCAATGCCGAGAAGGGCCAGTTTGGGGCGACGTTTGTGAGCCCCAAGATCGACGGCGGGCGCATCGTGTCCTGGAGCGGTGCCGAGGCGAGCAACGCCATTCCGTCGCAGTCTATCTGCGAACTCGCGATTGCCGCCGATGAGCTGCCGGCACCGGTCGAGAACGCCGACCGCCTGGAGATCACGACGCTCGATAACGGGCATGCGCAGATTTTTGCCCGCGGTATTGGCGGTCACGCCTCGATGCCCGAGGGAACGATCAATGCCGTCGGCCTTATCGTGGCGTATCTGCGCGAGGCCGAGGACGCGTTTGGTGCCCGTGGCGAGCGCCTGCTGACGCCTGCCGAGCACGAGTTTGTCAAGTTTTTGGCTTTTGTGCATGCGGACGCCTATGGCCGCGGCCTGGGCATCGACGCGACGAGCCCCGCGTTTGGCCCGCTCACCTGCAACCCCGGCGTCATCCGTGTGGCGGATGGCCACATCGAGCAGGTCATTGACGTGCGTTTCCCCGATAGCACCAGTGCCGATACCATCTGCGAGCAACTCGAGCCGCTCGTGGGCCGCTTTGGCGTGACGTGCCGTGTGGGTCGTGCAAAGGTGCCGTTCTCGGTCTCTGCCGACGATCCGGCCGTGAAGGCGCTTATCGATACCTATAACGAGTTTACGGGCAAGCATGCCGAGCCCTTTGCCATGGGCGGCGGCACGTACGCGCGCAACTTTGCCCGCGCCGTCTCGTTTGGCCCCGAGGAGACCGGCCTGGAGCTGCCCGCATGGGGCGGCCAGATGCACGGCCCCAACGAGTGCGCCAACGAGGAGCAGCTCAAGCAAGCGCTCAAGATTTACATCGTGGCCATCCTGCGCCTCAACGAACTTGAGCTGTAGGGCTTCCCCAGGCACCCGACCTTGCCCCTCAAACCGTCGCTTGCGTACCAAAGTACGCGGCGCTCCTCTTTCGGGGCAATCTCGGGCACCTGGGAAACCCCTATATCCTGCTTGGATACAAACTTGCATTACGAGCCCGGTGCTTCGGCCCGGGCTTTTTCTGTTGCGGTGGGGTAGTCATTGGGGACGTTCCTTTGGTGTAAAAGGTGCGCCATGTTCGGCGCTGGATTGTTATCCGTTTGTAAAGGCTGGGCAGAGCTTGCGGTAAAGGTCTATCAATAGCCCGTAAGAAACCGCAGTTGGCGCGAGCGCTGCCCGGTCGGGGCCGTATCTTTCCAAACAGCAAAGCGGGCAGGGTGCCCGCGATTCGCATGTATGAAAGGAAGATCATGCTCGATCAGGCTTATTCTCGTCGTCAGTTCCTCGGCCTCGCTGGTGGTCTTGCCAGCATCGTCGGCCTCGGCCTCGTTGGCTGCGGTGGCGCAGACGCTTCCAACGCTGCCGACAAGGGTAGCGCCGCTGCTGCCGAGTCCGTCTCCGGCGAGGTGACCTACGACGGTGCCTCTTCGTTCCAGGCTCTCGTCGAGGCCGCTGCCGAGAAGTTCATGGATGCCAACCCGGACGTCTCCGTCTCCGGCTCGGGCAACGGTTCGGGCAAGGGTCTGACCGCTGTCGCCGCCGGCACCGTCACCATCGGTAACTCCGACGTCTTCGCCGAGACCAAGCTCGAGGCCGACCAGGTCAAGAACCTCGTCGACCACGAGGTCGCCGTCGTGGGCATGGGCCCCGTCGTCTCCAAGAACGTCACGGTCGACGACCTGTCCCTCGAGCAGCTCAAGGGCATCTTCTCCGGCCAGATCACCAACTGGAAGGAGGTCGGCGGCGACGACGCCAAGATCGTTGTGCTCAACCGCAAGGCCGGCTCCGGTACCCGCGCCACCTTCGAGGCCGCCGTCTTTGGCGACGAGGCCGTCGACTTTAAGGGCGACGCCGAGCTCGACAAGTCCGGCGATGTCCAGACTCAGATGGGCAGCACCGACAACGCCATCTCCTACCTGGACTTCTCGCACTTCGATGACTCCAAGTTCAACGCCATCAAGGTCGAGGGCGTGGAGCCCAAGAGCGCAAACGTCACCGACGACTCCTTTAAGATCTGGGCGACCGAGCACATGTACTGCGCAAAGGACGCCGACGATGCCACCAAGACATTCCTGGAGTTCATGCTTTCCGACGACGTCCAGGACAAGCTCGTCGAGGAGCAGGGCTTCATCCCCGTCTCTGCCATGAAGGTCGTTAAGGATGCCAGCGGCAAGGTCTCCGCTAAATAAGTAATCGCCCCGGAAAGGTTTGCAATGGCAAAACAGCTGCCAAAGCGCGACCTTGAGAACGTGGGCCTGGGCGTCACGGGCGCGTGCGTAGCGCTCGTGACGTTTGTCGTTGCCGCGCTCATCTTTATGGTCGCCCAAAAGGGCCTCTCGGCTTTTCTCAAGGACGGCGTTTCGGTCGTCGAGTTCTTCACCGGCACCAAGTGGGACCTGGCCAACATAGCCGAAAACGGCCTACCCTACACCGGCGCCCTGCCCCTGATCGTCACCTCGTTTGCGGTCATGGCACTCTCCACGCTCATCGCACTGCCCATCGCCATCGGCTCTGCCATCTTTGCGGTCGAGATTAGCCCTAAGTTTGGTTCCAAGGTCTTTCAGCCGCTTATTGAGCTTTTGACCGGCATTCCCTCGGTCGTCTTTGGCCTCATCGGTTTTCACGTGGTTGTTGGCCTTATGAAGAGCGTTTTCCACGTGAGCACGGGCCTGGGCATCTTGCCCGGCGCCATCGTGCTGGCCGTTATGATCCTGCCTACGATGACCACGCTTTCGGTCGATGGCCTGCGCGCCGTGCCCGACAGCTACCGCCAGGGCTCGCTCGCGCTGGGCTATACCCGCTGGCAGACCATCTGGCACGTGGTGCTCAAGAGCGCCATGCCGTCGCTCATGACCGCGGTCATCCTTGGCATGACGCGCGCCTTTGGCGAAACGCTCGCCGTGCGCATGGTTATCGGCGGTATCGAGGCCATGCCGACGTCGCTGCTGTCGCCGGCGTCCACCATCACCACCACGCTTACCACGTCTATGGCGGTCTATGCCGAGGGCTCGGCCCAGGACGATATTCTGTGGGCGCTCGGTCTGCTGCTGATGGGCATGAGTCTCATCTTCATCCTGATCATCCACCTTATCGGCCGCAAGGGGGCGAAGGCTCGTGGCTAGCACGCGCATCCATATCGACGAGGTGAGACTCGAGCGCGTCCAAAAGCAGGACCGCATCGCCACGGGCGTGCTGACGGCGATCGTCGCCATCGTCATGCTCGTCGTCATTTCCATGGTGGCCTATATCCTGTTCGAGGGCGTCTCGACGCTGTTCCAGCCGGGCTTTCTCACGCAGCCGTCGCGCGCCAACGGAACCCAGGGCGGCGTGCTCTATCAGCTGTTCGACTCGTTCTATCTGCTGCTGATCACCCTAGCCATCTCGGTGCCCATTAGTCTGGGCGGCGCGGTCTTCCTGGTTGAGTACGCGCCGAACGGCCCTATCCGCGACATCGCCTCTACCGCCATCGAGACGCTGTCCTCGCTGCCCTCCATCGTTGTCGGCATGTTCGGTTTCCTGGTGTTCTCGGTGCAGCTGGGCTGGAAGTACTCCATCATCTCCGGCGCCGTCG
>CAUFWM010000040.1 GCA_959596505.1 uncultured Collinsella sp. | reverse complement strand
AAAAGACGACGGGGGCGCGGGCTAAGCGCGATCGTCGTCGGAAGCTTGCGACCGAAGCTCCCGCGTCTGCCGAGGAGCTGCTGGCAAGCGTGCCGGGACTCGATGCGCTGCAGGATGTTCCGGCGTTCGACGATCTGCCGGTCGATGATGCTCAGCGGGCTGCCTTCGATGATTTTTGTGCTCGGGCCGAGGAGCCCGAGCAGATGCAGCTTGGTGCCGTGGTGCGCCTGGATCGTGGGTTTCCGCTGGTGGCGACTGCCGACGACACCTTTCGTGCCGAGCATGCCGTGGGGTTTGCCAAGTCGCGTGGCGAGGACGAGGTTCTGCTGCCCGCCGTGGGCGACCGCGTGGCGGTGCGTCGTGCGCCCGGGCACGACATGGGCGTGATCGAGTGCGTGCTGCCACGCCGCACGAGTTTTGAGCGCTGGCGCGGACGCGCTCGCGGCGAGCGTCAGGTGCTTTGCTCCAACGTGGATAGCGTGCTGATCGTGCAGGCGCTCGGCGCCGGCGAGGTGCTGCTCGACCGCGTGGCGCGCTCGCTGGTGTTGGCACTCGACTGCGATGCCGAGCCGGTGGTGGTACTCACCAAGGCCGACCGCTGCGACGCCGATGAGCTCGAGCGCGATCTGGACCGTGTGCACCGCTTGGTGGGTCCGGACGTGCGCGTGATCGTGACGTCCTCTGCCGAGGGTCGTGGCCTGGACGAGGTGCGCGCCTGCGTGCCCGCCGGGAGCTGCGCCATGATCTTGGGTGAATCGGGTGCTGGCAAGTCGACGCTGCTCAACGCGCTGCTGGGTCACGATACGTTGGCGACCGGTGGCGTACGTGAGCGCGATGACCAGGGTCGCCACACCACGGTCGCGCGCGTGATGGTGGCGCTGCCGGGCGAAGCCGGCGTTATTGCTGACGCGCCGGGCCTGCGCAGTCTGCCGCTCGTGGGGCATGAGCGGGGCTTGGCACGCGCGTTTCCCGAGATCGTCGAGGCGTCGCGTGCGTGCCGGTTTGGCGACTGCACGCATACCCACGAACCGGGCTGCGCCGTTCGCGAGGCCGAGGATGCCGGGCAAATCGACAGCCTGCGCCTGGAGACGTTCCAAAACCTGGCGTCATCCATGCGTGTGAGTGCTCAGATGCTCGATCCCGATGTCCATCTGTAATTGAATCTACCTATGACAGCCGTCTCCCAATGGTACGGGAGGCGGCTTTTTTATTGCCGATGCGCCCCTAAACGTGCGTTTTGCTGACGTGCTGACCAAAACCTTGCCACGAGCTTGACGGGCCGGTCAGCTTTTGGTCGGCAATTGGTTTGACACTCAAAACCAAGATCGCGATCGCACCGTTTTGCTGCTTGCCCGCTCGGACAATGGTGCTACGGGCATCCGCCCGGTGCTACCTTGAGAGGAGCGGCCGTGAACAAGAGCAAGCGCATCGCCATCAGTCTGATCGCGGGTGTGCTCGCCGCGCTGCTCTGCATGGTCTACGCATCGTCGATTCGCTCGCAGGCTGAGCAGGTCCAGGCCGAGACGCTGGCCAAGTATGGCGGCGATCGCGTCGAGGTGTGCGTCGCGGCGCGTGATATCGATGCGGGCGAGACCCTCGACGAGACCAATATCATAACCCAGGAATGGCTGGCGAGCCTGTTGCCGCGCGATGCGGCGACCGAGCTGCGCCAGGTGCGCGGCGACGTGACGACCTCGCGCATCCCTAAAAATGCCGTGATTTGCAATGTCTACACCAAGGCCGAAACCCACACGCTCGAGGTGCCCAAAGGCAAGGTCGCCGTTTCGGTGGCGGTCGATGCCGAGCATTCGGTCGGGGGCGCCACGGGCGTGGGCAGCTACGTGGACGTGTACGTGCAAAAGGACGGCGTGACCGATCGGCTGTGCGGCGCGCGCGTAATCGATACCAGCGAAGATGCCGGCGCCACGCGTGAAGGCAAGATCGAATGGGTGACGCTGGCGGCCGACCCCGAAGACGTTAAGGAATTGCTGGGGGCCTCGGGTAAGGGGACGGTCAGTTTGACGATTCCCGCCACGGTGCGCGACAAAAAGAGCGGAGGCGACGAGTGATGAAAGCGATCTGGCTTGCATGCTGCGCGTGCGGTGATTACGGATTGCTGCAGCGGGAAGTCGAGGGCCGCGATGCGGGCGCGCAAGTGCTTCGCGTGGGCGACCTGGATGGGCTGGTATCCATGGCACGGGCGTTTCCGTCGCGTCGCGGGGCGGCGATTATCGCGGCAGCCCTGTTCGATGCCGAAGACGTGCGAAAGACCGTTGCGCGCCTGACGGCCGAGGGCCGCGTGAGCCGCGTGGTCGTACTGATAGAGACGCTCGATCCTTCGGATATCGAGGGGCTGTTTCGCGCAGGGGCGACCGAGGTTATCGCTGCGCGTAGCATATGCGGCAACGGGCGCGCGGGCGAGGGAACGGTTGACTACGACCGGTGTCTGACGATTGAGCCCGATGCTTTTGTTGATAGGGAACCCGGGGCGCCTCGCGCTACAAGAGGCCCGCGTGTTGATGATTATGGAAAAGCGGAAGCCGAGCATGGTCGGTGTCCCCGGGATCCCCTTGCATACGATGAAGTCGGAGAGCCGGTGCCGTATGGCGAGGATCTTTTGGATGCTGATATGGGATACGTGCATGGCGTGAGCCTGGTCGATGAGCTCGACGAGGTGGAGGGGCTTGCCGGGAACGACAATGTTCGTGTCGATGCGACCGTGAAGTCTCCAGACTCGGTCCCGCAGACCGAGCAACCTGCCATGCCGGCTTGGGCGCAGCATATGAGCGCTGCCGGGGAGACGGGGACGTTGCCGTCCGTGCCCGCGTCGCCTGCCCCCGCGCCGCCGGCGGATGCCGCCGCTCCGTCGCATCGAGCTCCGGTTGTCTGCGCCGTCTCGGGTTCGGGCGGTTGCGGCAAGTCGACGATCGTCGCCGCCATGTCGCACGCGGCGTCGCTGCTGGGCCTGCGTGCTGCCGTGCTCGACTTGGACCTGATGTTTGGAAACCTCTACGACCTGTTGGGCGCCGATGCCCCGCATGACATGGCGACGCTTATCGAGCCATCGGCTGCGGGCGCACTCGCCGAATCGGACATCGTGGCCGCCTCGATGCGCGTGGCCCCGGGCGTCACGCTTTGGGGCCCGGTCGCCGCGCCCGAACAGGCCGAGCTCATGGCGCGTCCGGTGGAGCTGCTGCTTGACGTCTTGCGCCGCGAATCCGACGTGGTGCTTGTCGACACCTCGGTCTTTTGGGGTGACGCCGTGGCGGCCGCGGTGGCGGCAAGCGACCGCTGCCTGGTCGTGGGCGATCAATCGGTGTCATCTGCGACGTCCGCGGCACGCGTTATCGAACTGGCGAGCCGTGTGGGCGTGCCGCGTACGCGCATGAGCGCCGTATTCAACCGGTTTGGCGCGCGCGGCGCCGACGAGGATGTCGCCATGCGCTTTGAGATTACCTGCGCGTTGAGCTCCAAGATTCGCATTGCCGACGGCGGGCAGGACTTGACGGCGCTCATGGCATTCGGCCGTGCTGACGAGGCGGTGGGCCAGACCAGCGCTTTTGCCACCAGCGTGCGCGAAGCCACGCGCGAGATGCTCGTGGAGCTGGGCTGCGCCGTCGGTCCCTGGAGTGACATGGTCACCGACCGCGCGACGCGCACCGAGCGCCCACGTATCCGTCTTCCCTGGTCGCGCGAGGGTGATTCGCGATGAGCTTGCAAACAAGGATTAAGGAAGCCGGTGCGGCCGCGGCGGCGGCGCCTGTTGATGCGGGGCGCCACCGTGCCGTCAAGCGCCGCACCAAGCGCGCCGTGATGGACCGCATGGGCTATGACGAGGTGGCGCGTATCAGCGCATACATCGATCCGGCGCGCGCCCGCTCGGAATTGCGTCCTGCGGTGGAGGCGGCGCTCAACGTGGAGGAGCCGGGCGACCTGGCGACGCCCGAGCGCGAGACCATCATCGACGAGATCTTGGACGACGTGGTGGGCCTGGGCCCGCTGCAGCCGCTCATCGAGGACGACACCGTCACCGAGATCATGGTCAACGGTTGCCGCTCGGCTTTCTTTGAACGCGGCGGCGTCTTATATCCCATCGAGCATGCATTTGAGGATGACGAGCAGATCCGCGTGCTCATCGACCGCATCATCTCGCCGCTGGGCAGGCGCATCGACGAGCGCAGTCCCATTGTCAACGCCCGCCTCAAGACGGGCTATCGCGTCAACGCGGTGATCCCGCCCGTGGCGATTGATGGACCAATCCTCACCATCCGCAAGTTCTCAGATCGCATCTGTTCGTTGGACGAGCTTGTGGGCCTGGGGTCGCTGCCGCTTTGGTATGCGCAACTGCTGTCCTGTGCGGTGTCTCTGCGTCAAGATCTGGCGGTTGCGGGTGGCACGGGATCGGGCAAGACCACGCTGCTCAACGCGCTGTCGTGCGAGATATCCACCGGCGAGCGCATCGTGACGATCGAAGACTCCGCCGAGCTCAAGTTTGCGCATCACCCGCATGTGGTTCGCCTGGAGGCGCGCGAGGCTTCAATTGAGGGCGAGGGCGCGGTGACAATCCGCGATCTGGTGACCAACGCCCTGCGCATGCGTCCCGACCGTATTGTGGTGGGCGAGGTGCGCGGTGCGGAATGTTGCGACATGCTGCAGGCCATGAACACCGGGCACGATGGGTCGCTCACCACGCTTCATGCGGGCACCGAGCAGGAGACCGTGGTGCGTTTGACGCTGCTTGCGCGCTATGGCATCGATCTGCCGAGCGAGCTTATCGAGGAGCAGATTGCCATGGCGCTCGACGGCATCGTGATGTCCGAGCGTCATGCGGACGGCAGGCGTTTCGTGTCCTCCTATTCGGGGGTGCGACGCGGCACGTCAGGCGGCGTGGAGCTTGAGCGCTACGTGACGTTCGATACCGCCACGCGCACCTGGACGCTCGATCGCGAGCCTCCGTTTATCGCGGAGGGTCTGCGCTCGGGAACGCTCACACAAGAGGAGGTGGACGAATGGAGATCGTTGTGCCCCTCGTCGTAGGGGGCTTGACAGGGCTTTCTGCCGCGGTGGCGTGCGGGGCGGAGCCTCGTGTGTCGCGCGTGCCGCCGGCGGAACTGGTCAGTCATGCGCTTGAGTCGGTGGTCGAGAAGCTGCCGCGCGAGTTGGTAGAAAACGACCTGCTAAAAAAGATTGCCCGCTCCTGGGCGGCGCTGGTTCCAGCACATCGCCTTGGCCTTGTTATCGAGGATGACGAGGCGCGCCTGGCATGCTTGCTGCTATCGAGTGGTGTCTGCGGCATTGCCCTGACTGTCGTATCGCTGTCGCCCATCGGCTTTGTCCTGGGGCTGCTCGCACCGTTTGGCGTAGGCGCCGCTCGCGACACCTTCGACCGTCGCCGCGAGCAACACGATGTGGAAGAAGCCATGCCCGAGGCCTTTACGGCGCTCTCTATGTCGCTCGCCTCGGGTCATTCGCTGGCCCAGGGCATGAGGTTTGTGGGAACTCACGCGCAAGAGCCGGTGCATACCGAGTTTTTGCGCGTGGCGACGGCGATCGACTGCGGCGTCTCGGCGACTGATGCGTTGGATGACCTACTCGACCGTATCGATGCCCCCGGCCTTTCGCTTGTCACCTTGGCGCTCAAGGTGTCGCAGCGAACCGGTGCCCCGCTTGCCGACCTGTTGTCCGAGGCGTCGAGCATGGTGGGGGAGCGCATTGAGCTCAAGCGCCGCTTGGACGTCAAGACATCGCAGGCTCGTATGTCGGCACACATGGTCTCGGCGATGCCGTCGGGTATGTGCGCGGTGCTGGCGCTGCTTTCGGCCGACTTTCGCCGCGGCCTTGCAACGCCGGCGGGTGCCGGTGCCGTGGTACTGGGACTTGCCCTCAACGCCGTCGCCCTGGTGGTCATCCGACGCATTATGCGGGTGGAGCTATGAGCGCCCTGGTCGGGGTCGCGGCATGCCTGTGCGCGCTCAGCGTGTTTATCGTGACAGGGCTCAATCGTGCGGACGCATGCAAGATCGCCCAGGTCTGCAAACGCGAGGCGCTGCTGGTTGTTGCGGCTGCCCGATCGGTGACCGATGTCCTGGTAGCACGGTTGAGGGGCATGCTCGGCACGGGTGGTACGGCGCAGGTGTCGCTCGGCGAGGTGTCCGAGATGATCGACGTGGTGCGTCTGGGGCTTTCGGCCGGCCTTTCGTTCGATGCGGCGCTTGAGGTTTTTTGCGCCAATCGCCGATCGACGTTGGCGCTCCGCCTTGAGCGAGCCTGCATGGCATGGCGTGTGGGCGTAGGGACGCGAGAGGATGAGCTTCTGGCGGCCGCGCGCGACCTGGATGTGCGGGCGCTCGAGACCTTTGCCATCACAGCGGGGCAGGCGCTTGCCCTCGGTGCCCCGCTTGCCGAGACGCTGGCGGCCCAAAGTCGCGAGATTCGCGCGGCCCATCGCGCCGCGGTCGAGCGCGAGATTGAGCGTGCGCCGGTCAAGCTGCTGATTCCCACCGGCACGCTCATCTTGCCGGCGTTGCTTCTGTCCATATTGGGCCCGCTGCTGGGAGCAGGCGGGATGATGTAGGGAGGAATACATGAATACGATGACTGACGTTGTTGGCAAGGTCTGGAGCTTGGCGTTTTGCCAGCCAATTCACGCTCGCCAGCGTGCCGAAGAACTGCTGCGGGAGGAGAGCGCGCAGGGCACCACCGAGTACGCCATCCTAGTCGGTGTGCTCGTGGTGATTGCCATCATTGCCATCGTCGCATTTAAGGGCAAGGTCCAAGATTTATGGAGCGCTATCAGCGAGGGCATCAACAGCCTGTAGAGGGCGCCCGTCCCGTCGGCACGTTGCTGGTGCTCGCCTGTGCGGTCGTGGCGGTGGCAGTGGCGGTTTGGGGGCTTAACGCAGCACGGCAACAACGTTTAGGGGCTGCCGCGGATGCGGGATCGGGTTCGGCTGCGGCGTCTCAAATAGACGATGCGCGAGACGCGGACGATGCGAATGCCGCCGTCACGGCGCAAACGTTCTTGCAAGCACTCGACGAGCGAGCGGACGCTGCAACGGGTTCATCTGCAAACAATGCCGTCGCTGTTCGTCTCGCATGGTCCGAGTGCCGACCGATGACCGAGGCGGCGGCGGATATGCTGCGTGCCTATCGCGAGGTGCCCACGGCGCAACTTGCTCTGAGCGGCTATCTCGACATCAAGGGCAACGTGTGGGGCGCCATCGTGCGTGACGGACGCGGTTGGGTCGATATGGTGACGGTTGCCGCGGATGCTGGTGATACTTCGTGTTGCCTGCGTGTGGTCCGCCTGACCCCGCAGACAACGAACTCAAAGGAGGGGTCGTGAAATGCATTATGTCCTGCGCGAGGAATCTGCCCAGGCAACGGTCGAATACGCCATCGTCACGGTGGCACTGCTTTCCATCGTGCTGGCGATCGCAGGGCTTTGGCGTGCCGGTGCCGATGGGCGTTTGGCGGCGCTGGTCGAGCGGACGGCATCTCACGGCGTCACCTCGACATCGGTTGTCGACGCTGCTGCGGGTGCTAAGGACATCGTGCTGTATTGATGTTGCGCGCGAGGACCGGGCTCAGTCTACGGTCGAGGCGGCATTCCTACTGCCGACGTTTCTGGCGCTCGTCCTGTTGGCGCTGCAGCCGGTGTGCCTGCTCTATACACGCGCGGTCATGGAGTCTGCCGCCGCCGAGACCGCGCGGCTCATGACCACGACGACGATGGGGGATGACGAGGATATTAAGGAGTTTGCCCGCCGCCGTCTTGCCGCGGTTCCCGACGTTTCGATTTTCCATGCCGGCGGGCCCCTGTCGTGGGATATCGAGCTTGGTCGGGCCGATGCGGGCGGCGTCTCGTCCGTTTCCGTTACCGGCGAGGTTAAACCGCTGCCCGTGATCGGTGCGTTTGCGCAGGCTATGGGTAGCGCAGGCCAAAACGGCTATGTCGAGCTTAAGGTCGACGTCTCGTATCGATCGCGTCCCGAGTGGCTGGAGGGAGATTATGATTCATGGATTGCTGCATGGGATTAAGCGCTGCCTGTTGAAGGTGACGAGGGGGCTTGCGGGCCGTTGCCGACCGCGTGCTCGCTGCAAGCGAGGCGGCTTTATGGGTCGAGCCGGGATCGACCTGTTTATCGAAGACGGTGCCTATACCACGCTCTCCTCTGCGGTGGTCATCTTGGTGGTGCTCACGTTGCTGTTTTCGTCGGCGGCGGCGATATGGAGCATGTCGCGCGCGGGGGACACCCAGGCGGCTGCCGATAGCGGCGCGCTGGCAGGCGCCAATGTGGTGGCGTCCTACCATACGGCTGCGACAGTGGTGGATGCGAGCATATTGAGCTTGGGCCTAGCGGGGTTTGCCACGATCGGCACCGGCTTGGTCGCCATCCTTATTCCGGGTGCCGAGCTTGCCGCGGGCGATATGGTCGACACGGGGATCGAGATCATTAAAACGCGCAATAAGTTTGCCAAAAGCGCCTCCAAGGGCCTGCAGAAAATCGAGATGGCTCTACCGTATCTGGTTGCCGCGCGAGCTACGCAGGCCGTGTCGGCGCAGGATACCGAGGGTGCGACCTATACCGGTACGGCGCTTGCCGTGCCCAGGACGTCCGAGTCGGATTTCGTTGCGCTCGAGGGGTCCGAGATCTCGACCGATGTCATTAAAGACACATCGAAAGATCTGGAACGCGCAGCAGATGAGCTGCAGAAAGCCTCGGAGGAGACGGCGAAAGCAAAAGAGCGCGCCTGGCTTGCGGATTGCGGCGGGTCGGATCCGGCTTCGGTCGGCAGTTGCTCATGCATGTGGGAACGCGCGAGGAGTTTGGCGAAGCTTTCGGATATTGAGAATCCGCACTATGCCTCGAGCGTCACATGGGAGCCGCAAGTGGCGCTCGATCGCGCGAAGGCCTATTACCGCTTGCGCCTTGCAAACGAGGCGCCTCAAGGCTCAAGCGTCGAGACGAAGGCGGAGTCGGCGGCGCGCAAGGCGTTCTATACCTATGCGAGCGCAGAGGTCAATCGCGCATATATAACCGAAGACGGAGACCGGACCACTTCCTATATTCCGTTGTTGCCGCGCAACACTGACGAGGTGCGAGCGACGGAACTCTATACCGATGCGGCGTGGCCAACTAGTACCAACGATGGCAAAACGTATCTGCATTATGGAACGAGCTGCCCCAACTATAAGAAGGGGGTACCAGGCGGGCTAGCCTCGGTCGCTGCTTATGACGGGCAGGACAAATGCAACAGATGCCATTTTGGTGTTTCGTCGCTCGGCGCCGTTGCGGCTCCTTCGACTTCTATCGAAAACGGCTTCGAGTACCACTTTGATGAGTTCAAAGGCGCTCTGGAAGACTACGTCGAATGCCGCAACAAAGAGCTCGAGCTCATGCGCCAGACCGAGGACGAGGCTGACCGTGCGGGCAATGCGTTTGACGAGGCCATTAAAGCGCTTTCGGGCGAGCGTCCGCGTATCGCTCCGCCCGGTCGCAATGGCGTGGTCGCCTTTGCGGTTTCGGGTGCCATCTCGAGCCCCGATGAGCTCAGCTCTTCGTTTAACGCGGCGGTCAGGCTTGGCGAGCGCGGTGCTATCTCTGCTGCGGTGCTGGCACCCGATGACGCGACGGCGCAGAACAACGTTCTCTCGCGGTTTTTCTCGACGTTGGAGGAGCGTTCGGGCGGTGTTGCCGGTGTACTCGATGGCGTCATGGATGTTTGGGGACGGCTGCTTGTGGGATACGGAGACATCCAAGGCTCGGCTGACGAGCTCATGGGCGAGATGATCGATGGCCTGGGAGGGGGCAGCGGTGCGTTGGGCTCCATTGCGTCGTGGCTCGGCGATACCGTTTCGGCGTCCGTGGCGGCGCTGGGCTTGGAGCCGTGCGACTTGCGCCTACGAAAGCCGGTGCTGACCGACACCGCCAATGTCATCAAGAGCCCGGGGTCTGACATCACAGGTCTTTCTAAAGTGCAGGACAAGCTACGAAGTATTCCGCTGGGCGTGACCGACCCCAAGGCGCTTTGCGAGGCGCTGGAATATCAAGTCGAGCGCACTATCAGCGGTGCGGTGTTCACGCTAGCGGAGATTCCGCTGCCCGGCGGCGGTTCCATCCCACTTACCGTCGATGTTGCCACGCTGGCGGGTGCCCTGGGCGGTGGGTCGTAATGAGCATCCGCAAGCGCCTGCGCGAGGAGCGCGCCCAGGCGACGGTCGAGATGGCCGTGGTCACGCCCGTCCTGCTGGTTCTGGCACTCATCGTGTACAACGTCATGATCTTTGCCGGTGCGGTCGCACGCTTCGACCGCGTGGTGCCCGATATCGTGCTAGCACACGCCGTGGCTCCGAGCGGGGAGGGCGACGACAGCTCCATCGATGCCTCCGCGACCGTTCAGGCTCAGATTCAACATGCCATGGAAGGCTATGGCTTGCAGATCGAGGTCTCAAGCAAACAGGGTGCGACGACATCGGATGGCGGTCTGCTTTCGCTTTCCGGTACGTTTAGGACCTATACCTGCACCATGCGCTACGAGCCGTGGCCGAGCTCGCTCAGCATCGCCGGCGTTTCGCTGGGGGCGCCGGCAAAGTTGTCGCACGAGCGCGCGGTGACAGTCGATCCGTGGCGTCCGGGGGTGGTTATGTGACCGCGGTCTCATCCTACATTGCCTACGCGCGGGCGCTCAACAGGCTGGGTTGGACGCCTGCCGAGTTTGTGGTGGCGGAGTCGTTTGCCGTGCGCCTGCGTGGCATGCTGAGACAGTCTCCGATTGCTGCCAACGGGTTGCCGCTCGTTATGGCGTTTCCACGCTGCTCTTCGGTTCACACCTGCTTTATGGCCTATCCCATCGACATTGCCTTTATCGATCGAAACGGCAACGTCCTCGCGCACTACGAAAACGTCCGTCCTTGGCGCATGTGTTCCTGTCCCGGTGCCTGGGCGGTGCTGGAACGCCCTTCAATCCTCGCTACACCTCCCGCCCTCCAACAAGTGCCGGCGTAAGAATTGGCGACAGCGGACTTTCGTCATACGAAATTGGGTAAGATGGAGGAGAAGGTGCATGGATGTTGAGATCCATCCGAACGCCAAAAAACACTTGACGGAAGGGCCGATGATGAGCAAGGCGTATACGGCTGCCAATGGTCAGGTTATAACGGATGAAATGATTGACACGTGGTGCGAGTCGTACGAGCATGGCGAGTTTCCGGACGGCGAGCATACCGTTGGGGGGATCGTGCACGGGCGGCCTCCACTCTCAAGCGAAGGGACGGCAACGCTATCGGTCAAGATTCCCCTAGGGATGAAGGAGGCGATTCGTCGACGGGCGGCGGCTGAAGGAATGACGCCAAGTGAGTTTGCCCGTGCAGCCCTGAGCGAAAAACTTCTTGCGGCGGGTTGATGTCTCCAACGTGCTGTTCTATAGGGTCGGACTTGTGGCCGACGCCGTGCTCAAAAACTTTTTTCAAATTCTCGGTTGACCGGAGCGTGTCCTTGGTTATACTAATCAAGCCTTGAAACAAGGCACACCTCAAATGGCTGGGTAGCTCAGTTGGTAGAGCAGAGGACTGAAAATCCTCGTGTCAGGGGTTCGATTCCCTTCCCCGCCACCTTGAATTGACTAGGACCTCTGCAAAGGGGTCCTTTTCTTTTATGTAGACCCGCGGAAATGCATCCCGTTATTGAACGAGAAAACGGCATGCGCTTTCCGGTGCTTACTTCCGACGTGCGTGCACATCTCGGCGCACCAGCTCGTGCCCGCCCGCCCAGACATTCCTCCCGCTTTTGCGCCACTTTACAGACCGTTCGGTCGTCTGTCCGCACGCGCGGGTATACTCAAAACAATACTTTTCCTATGCAATACGATGCAGGCTTGGCCTGCACGATCCGAAGGGGGCAGTGATGGAGAGGATACTCGGCGTTAATCTCTCTGGCTGGTTTATTCCCGAGCCTTGGGTGACCCCGTCGCTATACGCGGCGACCGGTGCATCCAACGCGGCCGAGCTGCAGGAGGCCATGGGCACCGCCGCCTATAACGAGCGCATGCGCCGTCATTACGAGACGTTTGTGAGTGAGGACGATTTTCGCCGCATGGCGCAGATTGGCCTCAATGCCGTACGTTTGCCGGTGCCCTGGTATGCCTTTGGTTCGCAGGAGTCCGATGCGTCCTACATCTCGGTTGTCGACTACATTGACCGTGCGATTGAGTGGGCTGCCAAGTACGATATCCGCGTGCTGCTCGATCTGGCGACGGTGCCCGGTGGCCAGGGCGATTCCAACGATTCGCCCA
>CAUFWM010000039.1 GCA_959596505.1 uncultured Collinsella sp. | reverse complement strand
ACATGTTCATGATAATTTGGGCGCGAACTTCCAAAGAGTCGCGCTTGGCCTCCATAGAGGCGTTCCACTCCTGCATGGAGCCAAAACCGTCGCCGCGATAATCGACGGGCTGCATCAGCGTCGTCTCGGAGGACGGGGACCCAACCGCGTCGGACAGCGTGGCCGCGTGGGCCTCGGTTGCGCCGGCACCCACCAAAAGCGCCACAGCAAGCGTGGCAGAAAGGGCGGCGGCCTTCGGTTTTCGTGAATCGATCCTCATGTAGCTGGAAACCTCCGTAGTGCGTTTTTGCTGCGTTTAAGCTGCGTGTGATTCGATCGCGCTGCATAGTACCCCGAGCAATTCGCGACCTGCGGTTTTTCTCAAAAGGTGCACGTCATTTGCGTAAAACTCACATTCACTTAACAGGAGTTTTCCATATCTAGATTGGATATTCGACGCTAAAAGACCTGTTTTTTAGGCATTCCTATGCAAAAAGGCGTCTGCGCAAACATTGTTCGCACAGACGCCTTGAGCAGGCATTTTATGCAGTTATACCTATCGAGTCGCAAGGGGTCCTTGCACAAGTCGCCTTACTCGTCCAGCGCGGCGAAGGCCTGCTTCAGATCCCAAATGATATCCTCGGCGTTCTCGGTACCGATAGAAAGACGGATCGTGGAGGGCGTGATGTTCTGCTCGGCGAGCTCCTCGGCAGAGAGCTGGGAGTGCGTGGTGGTAGCCGGGTGCACGACGAGCGACTTGACGTCGGCCACGTTGGCGAGCAGCGAGAACACCTGCAGATGATCGATGAACTTCCATGCAGCTTCCTGGCCGCCCTTGATCTCGAAGGTGAAGATCGAGGCACCGCCGTTGGGGAAATATTGCTTGTAAAGCTCATGATCGGGGTGCTCAGTCAGGCTCGGGTGGTTCACCTTGGCGACGTGGCTGTCACCAGCCAGGAACTCAACGACCTTCTTGGTGTTCTCGACATGACGGTCAACGCGCAGCGACAGAGTCTCGGTGCCCTGGAGCAGGACCCAGGCGTTGAACGGGCTGATGCAGGCACCCTCGTCACGCAGCAGGATAGCGCGGACATAGGTCGCGAAGGCGGCAGGGCCGGCAGCCTCGGCAAACGAAACACCGTGGTAGGAGGGGTTGGGCTCAGCGATCTGGGCGTACTTGCCACTCGCCTTCCAATCGAAGTTACCGCCGTCGACGATCACACCGCCCAGCGAGGTACCGTGGCCGCCGATGAACTTGGTTGCAGAGTGGACGACGATGTTGGCACCATGCTCCAGCGGACGGAACAGATACGGGGTGCCGAAGGTGTTGTCGACGACAACCGGCAGGCCATGCTTCTTGGCGATCTCGGAGATGGCGTCGATGTTGGGGATGTCGGAGTTGGGGTTACCGAGCGTCTCGAGATAGATGACCGTGGTGTTGTCCTTGATGGCGCCCTCGACCTCGTCCAGGTTATGGGCATCGACGAAGGTGGTCTCGACACCAAACTGGGAGAGCGTGTGCTCCAGCAGGTTGTAGGAACCGCCGTAGATGGTCTTCTGGGCGACCACGTGGTCACCGGTCTGGGCGAGGGCCTGCAGGGTATAGGTGATGGCGGCGGCGCCAGAGGCGACGGCGAGGCCAGCAACGCCGCCCTCGAGCGCAGCGATACGGTCCTCGAAGACGCCCTGGGTGGAGTTGGTCAGACGGCCGTAGATGTTACCGGCGTCGGCAAGACCAAAGCGGTCGGCGGCGTGCTGGGAGTTGCGGAACACATAGCTCGTGGTTTGATAGATAGGCACAGCACGGGAGTCGGATGCAGGATCGGCGCTCTCCTGGCCAACGTGCAGCTGCAGGGTATCGAAACCAAAGGTGTGCTCGGGGTTGTTGATAAACTGGCTCATGATGATCTCCTTGATCGAAGAAAGTAATAAGAGTAAGAGAAGTAAGTCGCTGTCTCCTGATCACGCCGACGGGCGCAAACAGGAGCCCGGCATTCGTCTTGGTAAGCAATTCATATGCGGGCCTCCTTTCGCATCCCGGTTCCTTGGTCGGCTTAATTACCTACCGCCTTTGTGTGTTTTGAATAGTACGAGCATTGTTTTGCTCGGTCAATCACTTAAAAGCGCTAACTTGTTATCGGTTTTTTAGATAGCTATCGAAAGGATGGGCGCCGATGACCCTCCAGCAACTTCGTTTTTTGATCGCCGTGGCAGAGTCCGGATCGATCAACGCCGCAGCCCAGCGCCTTTATACGGCACAGTCCAACATCTCAAACGCTGTCAAAAGCCTGGAACAGGAGCTCCATCTGGAGATCTTTACGCGCTCCAGCCGCGGCGTCACGCTCACCAACGACGGCACCGAGCTATTGGGCTATGCGCGCCAGGTCGTAGAGCAGGCCGACATGCTCGAGGCACGCTACGAGGACGGCGGCACACCCCAGGCGCGCCTTGCCGTCTCGGCCCAGCACTACGCTTTTTCGGTCAAGGCCTTTGTCAACGTCGTCGAGCGCTGCCGCGACAGTAAGTTTGAGTTCATCATGCGCGAGACCACCACCTCGCAGATCATCGACGACGTCCGCGCATTTCGCAGCGATATCGGCATTCTGTACCTGGATGACTTTAACGCCCGCGTTCTGCAGAAGGCCTTCGCCGATGCCCGCGCAAGCTTCCATCCCCTCTTCGACGCGACGGTCCACGTCTTCGTTAGCGAACGCCACCCGCTCGCACGCCGCCCTCAGCTGTCCCTTGCCGACCTCACGCCCTATACGCGCTACAGCTTTGAGCAGGGAACCTCAAACTCCTTCTATTACGCCGAGGAACCTTTTAGCTATATCCCTTGCGACCGCAACATACGAATCTCGGACCGCGGAACACTTACTAACTTACTTATCACGTCGAACGGTTACACCCTGTCGACCGGTGTCCTCTCCAATGAAATGCAATGGGGTATGGCATCGATCCCGTTAGCAGACGCCCCAACGATGCACGTAGGCTATATCATGCACGACGAGCGCAAGCCCTCTCCCCTCTTGCAGCAATACCTCGACGAGCTCAACCGCATCATCCATGCCAACTAACTGTCGGAAGACGGGATAGAAATCGTAGATTGCTAGCCCCCGGCGGGCATGGCGCTACAATGGTCACTCACACGAAACGTACCCAACGAAAGGAAGCCCGTGAAGGTCATCATCTATACCGACGGCTCGGCCCGATCAAATCCGGGACGCGGCGGCTACGGCGCCGTGCTCAAGTACACCAACCCCGCCGGCAAGACCTTCACCTCCGAGCTTTCGCGTGGCTACGCCAAGACCACTAACAACCGCATGGAGCTCATGGCGGTCATCGTGGCGCTCGAGGCACTTAACCGCCCCTGCGAGGTCGAGGTCCATTCCGATTCGCAATACGTCGTCAACGCCTTCAACAAACACTGGATCGACGGCTGGAAAAAGCGCGGGTGGAAAACTGCCAACAAGCAGCCCGTCAAGAACCGCGACCTGTGGGAGCGCCTGCTTGCCGCAAAGAGCAAGCATAAGGTGGAGTTCATCTGGGTTAAGGGGCATGCCGGCCACGAGCTCAATGAGCGCTGCGACGAGCTCGCCACCACCGCGGCCGACGGAGCCAACCTCGATATCGACACCGGCTTTAGCGAGAGCGACCTGTAACGGCGTTTTCGCACGCTTTTATGTCCTCCCGCGCTACACTCGTCCTGTAGGCCAAACAACGCAAGGGGGACACATGCTGCGCATCACAACCATCGGCACATCCATGATCACCGACGACTTTATCCAAGTCGTCAATGCCAACGACCAGGCTACATTCGTAGGCACGCTCTCGCGCGACGCAGATCGTGGCGCCGCCTTTACCGCCGAACACGGCGGCGAACGCAACTTCACCGCACTTGACGAGCTTGCGTCCGCCGACGACGTCGACGCCGTCTACATCGGCAGCCCCAACGCGCTCCATCACGAGCAGGCGCTCGCCTGCATCGCCGGTGGCAAGCACGTCATCGTCGAGAAGCCCTTCTGCGCCACCGAAGCGCAGGCACTGGAAGTCTTCCGCGCTGCCGAGGCAGCAGGCGTCGTGGCCCTCGAGGCCATGCGCCCGCTTCACGACCCCGCCTTCCACGCCATTGAGGACGCTCTGGGCGAGATTGCGCCCATTCGCCGCGCCTCACTGCGCTTTGGCAAGTATTCCTCACGCTACAACGAAATCCTCGCTGGACGTGCCACCAATATCTTCGACTGCAATATGGCATCGGGTTCCCTCATGGACATTGGCGTCTACGCCGTCGAGCCCATGGTCGAGATTTTCGGCATGCCCTCTGGTCTCACCAGCATGACCACGCTGCTCGACCCCTCAACGCAAGAGCTCACCCATGGCCCCATCGACGGTTGCGGTTCCATTCTCGCCAGCTATGGCGGTGGCCGTATCTCCGTCGAGCTCGCGCACTCCAAAATTACGAATGACCTGCTGCCCTCGCAGATCGAAGGCGAGCGTGGCACTATCCAGATCGACCATCTGTCCACGCCCCGCAACGTCCGCATCGACTATCGCGGCGACGTCGTACGCGGCTCGGCGACCGAGGCACCGCGCGAACAGGACGACAACGGCCGCGCGCTCGATCTGCCCAAATCGAGCAACACTATGGAATACGAACTCGCAGACTTTATCACCGCCATCGGAGGCATCGATAACGTTAAGGAAGAGATCTGGGAGACCCCGGCGGGACGCCACGAGCTCGGCCACTACCGCGATGTCACGCTCGTCTCGCTCCGCATCATGGATGCCGTGCGTCAGCAGGCCGGCATTACCTTCCCCGCCGATTCAGTCAAGCAGGCCTAGCGATGGGCCTCTTCGATACGTTCTTCTCCAGCGTCACCGGCAGCAGTCGAGAGCCTCAAAAACCGTCTGGCGTTGAGCTCGAGCTGCGCCGCAGGCTTACTGTGCTCGCAAGCGACGAGGCCACTCAAGACACTCCCCTGCGCTACTTCCTGCACTGGACGGGGCAAGTCCAAGGCGTTGGTTTTCGCTTTACCAACACCAACCTCGCGCAGGCACGCGCACTCACCGGCTGGGTGCGTAACATGGAAGACGGCTCCGTCGAGATGGAGATACAGGGGGCTCCGGCAAACATCCTATCTCATCTCGAGGCGCTTCATGCCTCCTACGAGCGCATGGGAACGCGTTTTCGCCTCGCAGACGCCCAGACCCGAGCCCCACTTACCAATGAAGACGGTTTCAGTCCTCGTTATTAGTATTGTGTGCTAAATACGGTATCATTTACCTACGACCGTTAATAGAAAAGAGGCGAGGCGCATGGCGGTGCAAAGAAGAAACACCAAGCAGCGGAAGCTGGTTCTTGACGCCGTGCGCCAAAGCTATAACCACCCCACCGCCGATGAGATCTACAACGCCGTGCGCGCGCAGGATGACAAAATCAGCCGCGGTACGGTCTACCGCAATCTCAATCTCTTAGCCGACGCCGGCGAGATCCTCTCCATCAAGACGCCGGGCGGCAGCCGCTTCGATCGCACGATCGAGCCGCATGCGCATATCATCTGCACCTCGTGCAGCCGCGTCATCGACGTACCGCTCCCCTTCGATGCCCAACTCGACGCCAAGGCGTCCGAGCAAATCGGCTGGAACGTCACCTCGCACTACACCGTCTTCGAGGGCCTCTGCCCCAACTGTAGGTAGATTTTGGGACATGCCTACTCAGCAAGTAGACGACGCAGCTCTTCTTCAACCGCGCGCACGTAGCGGACACGGTCATTGACACCGCGCATGCTGGGATTGCAGTCCTCCATCAGATAGGGATGGCCCACCACGTTGAGCATGTCGCGATCGTTTTCGTTATCGCCAAACGCCATCATTTCGTTAGGTGAGATCCCCAGCGCGCAACCATAATCGGCAAGCGCGGACCCTTTGCCCGAATCAAAGCCGATAAAATCGGTCCATTCGGTTCCCGACGTCATCACGTCGACACGGTCGCTAAAGAGGCGCTCGAAATACTCCAGCGCCGCCGGCTGCTCTGTCTCGGGCGTTTGAAACGCAATCTTAATGACGTCCTCGTCGATGTCCTCGGGACGGTCGACCACCGCCACATCGCAGTGGACCTCATAACGCAGGTGTTCAACAAACGCGTCGTTGCCGCTCATGGTGTAGAGGCGCCCCTCACACGAAAGGGTCACGTCGGCATGGGGATACGCAACCACGGCATTCGCGATATCCATAGCAAGGCAACGCTCCATGGAACGCTTGACAACGGCACGCCCCTCGCTCATCACCAGGGCTCCGTTTTCGCATACGTAGGCGAGCTCATCGGCCACCGGGGCAAACAGGTAGCGCAAGCTCGCATATTGACGGCCGCTCGCCGGCATAAACACGATACCGCGACGATGCAGCTCATCGATGAGCTCAAAGGCCTCGGAACGCGGCTCGCGCTCCCCCGGATGCAGCAACGTGCCGTCCAAATCGCATGCAATCAGCTTGATTCCCTCAAGACCCATATGCTTTCCCCCACAGCATCTCATCAACAGAAAGACGGGCTTTGAATAGTTGCCTCTCAAAGTCCGTCTTACTCATACGCACGTTAGCCGCGCGCCTTCTTTACGATCGTAAAGTCTGGAGCCATACTCACAACGGCATCCGCCGCACTCGACGCAAAGCGCCGGTCCGCATCGAGTTCACGGGTAACCGTCGAGAGCCGAACGCCCTCGACGCCCCGGAGCATGCGGCCCAAAACAGGCTGCACCGGCGTATACATGCGCACGGTATGCTCGTCCGAGTCGCCTCGGAAAAGCGGTGCGTGCATATTGCCGATCTCCCAGCACGCATGCGCGAGCGCAATCGGGTCCATGCGGTCAACTTCGACCAAATAAACCTCGGCGCTGCGCAGGCGCACGACAACCGCCACGGGCACCATGCCCGAACGGTCAATGGCGAGCACGTCGCCGTCGGCAAGACGACCGCCGTCGGCAGCATCCAACCGAACATCGACCGTGCGCCCCCGCTCCGTCACGCCCGCAAACGCGCATACATCAGCCTGGTCCCAATCGAGCAGCAACTCGTCAATTTCAAAGACGCCGCCTAACTTCCGGCGAAGCAGGAGTTCATAGGACGGATCGTTGAGATTTCCCAAGCATGTCGTCGAAACCAAGCGTTCAGGCATACTCTAACCCTCGACCTCAACGAGCTCGATATCAAAGTTGAGGTCCTTGCCGGCCAGCTCGTGGTTGGCGTCGAGCGTCACGGCCTCGGGCGTTACGTCGATGACCACGGCGGGAACGGGCATACCGCTCGGCGTGGACAGGAAGAGCTTCATGCCCTTCTCGATCTGCTCGATGTTGGGAACCTGTTCGGCCGGGAAGGTCAGGACCATCTCGGGGTTGTGCTCGCCGTAGGCATCGGCGGCCGGGATGTGTACGGTCTTCTTCTCGCCCACCTGCATGTCGACAACAGCGGCATCGAAGCCCTTGATCATCTGACCGGCGCCGCAGGTGAACTCCAGCGGCTCGCCGCGATCGTAGGAGCTATCGAACTGCGTGCCGTCGTCGAGCGTGCCGCGATAATGAGTCTTGACCTTCTTGCCCTGGTTGGACATGGAAACCTCCGTGATAAGGGCGGCGCACAACGCGGGCCGCCATGAACATATGGCGCTAACTATACCCTAGTCATACAATTCAAAGACAGTTTGCAAAGAAACGCTGCAACCGGAGGAACCATGGCATATCCCGTATTTGACCTACACTGCGACACCGCCGACCGCATCGGCTGGGCCACGCTCGATCTCGACCTGCGCTTTACCGCCGGCACCGATGGTTATTTCCCCGGCGACGAAACGCATCCGCAAGATTTCGACCTCATCGAGGGCAACGCCTGCGCCATCTCGCTCGCAAAGATCGGCAACACGCCGTGGGCACAGTGCTTCGCCACGTTTGTCCCCGACGAGATTCCCACCGCTCACGCCGCGCGCTTCCAGGCGCAGATCATGGCGCACATGAGCGGCCAGGCAATGCTCAACCACGACCGCATGGTCAACGTACGCAGCGCCGCTGACATTCGCCCTGCGCTCAAAGACGGCAAGGTCGCCTGCATCCACACCATCGAAAACGCCACGTTCTTTGCCGAGGACCCCGCGCTGATCGAGGTGCTCAAGAGCTTGGGCGTGCTTATGTCGTCACTCAGCTGGAATGCGCAGGGACCGCTCGCGAGTGGCCACGACACCCACGCCGGCCTCACCGCCGCCGGCATCGAGGCGCTTACGCAGATGGAGCACGCCGGTATGGTGCTCGACGTCTCCCACCTCAACGATGAGTGCTTTGACGAGGTTGTCGCCCACGCCACGCGCCCCTTCGTCGCCAGCCACTCCAACTCCCGTGCGGTTTGCGGTGTCAAGCGCAACCTTACCGACGACCAGTTCCGCACCATTCGCGACATGGGCGGCATCGTCGGCCTCAACTACTGCAGCGAGTTCCTTTCCAACGACGCAACCGACAAAACCGCCGCAGACGTCACCTTCGACCAGCTGGCGGCACATATCGAGCACTGGCTCGACCTGGGTGGCGAAGATGTCATCGCACTCGGCGGCGACTGGGACGGCGCCAAGGTACCCGCCTTCCTCTCCGATGCCAGCAAGATGCCCGAATTCCAGAACATGCTCTCCAAGCACTTTGGCAAGACCGTGATGCAGAAGCTCTGCAGCGACAACGCGCTTGCCTTCTTTGAGCGTTATTAATTTCACATCCCTTGAACGGGCCGGCATGCCGAACGGTCGACATGCCGGCCCGTCCCCAATCTGAAGGACCGCTTTTGACGCAGCAATTCACGATTTCCGTACCCCGACCGGATGGGATGCCCATCCCCGTCGTCGTTACCAAAAAGCGCGTCAAGAACTTCAACCTACGCGTCACATCGAGCGGTGAGGTCCACACTAGCGCACCGCTCGGCGCCAGCCGCGAGCGTATCGAAGCGTTTGTGAAGCGCAACAGCGCCTGGATTATCAGCCGACTTGCCCGGCGCGAGCAACGTCAGGCGACGGCGCGAGAGCCGCTCAGTCCCTCGTCCATCATTGCACTTTGGGGCAAGCCCATCACGGTACAGGACGCACTCGATCACAACTTTGCATCGCCCGCACCGCGACCCAAGCAGGCCACCTTCGCAAGTTTTATGGGTACCGACGAATCGGACGAAAGCCCACAGGCTAAGCGGCGCGCAATCCTCGACGGCCTAACGTCCGACGAGCTCCAAGCCCACATCGACCAGCTTTATACGACCGAGGTCACCGCAGCGCTACGCGACATCGTGCACGCGTACGAAATCGCAATGGACGTCACCGTGGCCCGCGTCTCCGTGCGCAGCATGAAAACGCGTTGGGGCTCCTGCACACCCAAAACCGGCGCCATTCGCATCGCGCGCGAGCTCGCCGCCTATCCCATCGAATGCCTCGACATGGTTGTCGCCCACGAGCTCGTCCACTTGCTCGAGCCAAGCCACAATCAGCGGTTTCACGCCCTGCTCGACACGTACTGCCCTAACAATAGAGCTCTGTCGCAGCGGCTCAAGCAGCCACCCCTCAACAAGCTCTAGCGTCGACTAGCGCACGCGCTCGATCTCGACGCCGCAGCTTGCCAGGGGCAGGCCAACAGGAGCCCACGGCTTATCGAGCTTTATGCGCACACCAAGCAGCGAGGGATAACGGCGCAGCAGCATCTGGGCTGTCCCCTCGGCTGCCGCCTCGATGAGCTTAAACGTGTGCTCGCGCAGATAGCCATCGACATCGTGGCACACCGAGCCGTAGTCAATCGAGGCGTCCAGGTTATCGTGCTCCCCCGCCGCGCGCAGGTCGGCATAGAGCACCAGAGAAACGATGAACTTCTGACCCAGCGCGTTCTCCTCGGGATACACGCCATGGTTGGCAAAAACCTCAAGGCCGTCAATAACAATACGATCGGCATGGCGCAGATCGTCATAGCTCACGTGAGGCACCGCCGTTGCGGTGGATATTTCGCCCCTTCCACGGCGGGCGAGCTCGGCGCCTTCAGTCTTGGTTGCATTCTCGGGCAGTTTCTTGTTGCTCATCGCGATCGTCTCCTTCGTTTAGAACCCCGACCGCGCAAACTAACTACACGCGAATCGACAGGTTCTTTTTATCATCGCTCCAGTTGCAAGCATTGCGCGCGGGGCATGCAAAGCAGGCGCGCGACGCTTTGTCGGCTGCATAGAGCAGACGCTCAAGCGGTTGGCTGTTCACACGCAGCTTTCGATGGCCCAGAATGGCCGTCTTAATGGCTGCGGCATCGGCCGGCTCAAACGCCACGTCATCGGGCATGCCGCCGAGAATCGCATCAGCGACGCGTTCGCTTGCAACATCATGGGATATACCCGATTCATACTGTTCATCTTTGCCGATATCGTGAAGAAGTGCCGTGGCGTAGATGACCTCGCGGTCAAATTCGAGCTGTTCCTCGAGATTCTTGATCCACATAATGCGAGCGACATCGAGCAGATGGTCAATACCGTGGCGGCAGAAGATGCGCCCCGATTCCAACTGTGCAATGTTGCCCAGGTGCCGCCGGAACAGTCCGTTGGCACAAATGTAATCAATGCGAGGCATGGCACCAAAGGGGGCCAGGCCCGAAGCCATAAAGCCGCGACGCGACGTCCCCTCATCGGTCTTCGATGTAAAGTCGTTGACGACTCTCATGGTTAGCGGCCCAGCATCCTAAAGAAACGCTCCTCGAGCGCGGGATCGGTCTCAAAGACGCCGCGGCGAGCAAGCGTCACGGTCTTGGTGCCGGGCTTTTGCACGCCACGCATCGTCATGCACATATGCTCGGCCTCCATCAACACAATCGCTCCCTGGGGAGCGAGATAATCCATGAGGGCATCGGCAACCTGTGTGCACAGTTGCTCCTGCAGCTGAAGACGGCGGGCATAAACCTCAACCGTGCGGGCGAGCTTGGAAAGCCCAGCCACCCGACCGTTAGGGATATAACCAATGGCGGCCTTGCCATAAAACGGCAGCAGATGATGTTCGCACAGCGAGTAGAACGTGATGTCGCGCTCGATAACCAAATCGTTCGAAGCGACGGCAAAGGTTTTGGACAGGTGCTCCTCGGCACTCTGGTCCATGCCGCCGGCGATCTCACCATACATACGGGCAACGCGCGCCGGGGTCTCCAGCAGGCCCTCACGAGTTGGGTCCTCGCCTATGCCCTCAAGCAACAGCTTAATGGCGGCCTCGACTTTTTCCTGATCGACCATCTGGGCCTCACTTTTCCGATTTCACGTTCGCGCTATGGTACCACGCCCTCCGGCATCGACCACAAGCTACATAGTATGGGTCGAATAGACTGGATCGTCCCGCCAAAGCTGCACAGCGTCGCAAAGCGCAACGCCCTCACGCACAGCGCGGTCGCGCGTAGCGTTCATATCGATCACACGCTGGTTACTCGAGCCCCTAAAGCGCAACGAGATATCATAAAGATCCTGAACAAACGGGCCATCCACCAACATGTCGAGGCAGGCAAGGATACGGTCCGTCACCTCAGTATGGTGACGACCACCCGGCATAAGCTCCTCGAGCACGTCGCCGGTAAAACACCAAATGGTCTTTCCTGACCCCGCAGGATAAGCGGCACGAACACGCTCGACAAACTCAACGAGCCCCGCCTGGTTCTCGGGTTCCATGGGCTCCCCACCCAGAATCGTCAGGCCGTCAATAAAGGGATGATCGAGGCTCTCGATAATCTTGTCCTCGACGGCACGATCAAAGGGCTCGCCCGCAGCAAAGTCCCACGCAACAGAGTTAAAGCAATTCTTGCACCCACGACGGCACCCGCTCACAAACAGAGAAGTACGAACACCTTCCCCATCGGCAATGTCGAAATACTTAATGTTCGCGTAGTTCATAAGTAACCTTCCTGGGGGTCTGGAGCATATCATCCCGTCCTCAAACATTCTCGGCCTGCGGCCTGCGAAACTGCGGGCGGGACGATATGTCCCGGCCTCATGCAAAGGGTAACTCAATGAACGAAGCGAACATTGAGTATAGGGTTCGCGGTCCAATAAATACTCAGCTGCAGCTCAACCGCCATTGCAAGCAGATCGTCATTGCAGCTCAACTCATTTCCGCTAAGAACTTCGAGAAGCGAGCAGACCGCATGCTGCATCTCAGCTACGTCAACTTGGCTGAGCCGAGAGGGCCGCTTGGGCTTTTGCTCGATATGAGTTCCGCACGCAAAGAAGGCCACTTAATGTGGCCTTCGTCTTGCGCAGGACTGTCCGAAATAGCGAGCAAATGCCCAAGCGGCCCTCTCGGCTCAGCCCCGGAGCGGTATTAGAGATGCAGCACGCGGTCGCGGATCTCCTCGGTTCGACCCTGGTTCCAGA
>CAUFWM010000038.1 GCA_959596505.1 uncultured Collinsella sp. | reverse complement strand
CCGAGGCCATCGATCATGCGATCGACGTGCTTGTGGGCGACCGCTCGCTCGACGGTGTCGTGTGCGGTCAACCCGCGATCGACACGCTCAAGATCGTTGACGGCGATAACATCGTCGAGACGCCGCCGCGTGAGCTTTATTGGGCTGCGCAGACGCCGCAGATCTTTAGCGTCGATGCTATGAAGCGCGCCCACGCTGCAGCCATTGCCGAGGGCTTTATCGGCACCGATGATTCTTCGCTGGTTGAGCGCATGGGAGGACGCGTTCGCTGCGTCCAGAGCCCACGCGACAACCTTAAGGTGACGGTGCCCGAGGACCTGCGTCCCGTAACCGCGATTCTGCTCGGCCGCATGGCCGAGGGAGAGGACCTTCCCCATGTTCAGTAACCTGCGCATTGGCCATGGCTACGACGTTCACCGCCTGGTGGAGGGGCGTCGATGTATTATCGGCGGGGTTGACATTCCCTACGAGCGCGGTCTGCTGGGACACTCGGATGCCGATGTGCTCGCGCACGCGTTGGCCGACGCCATTCTGGGCGCCTGCCGCGGGGGAGACATCGGCAAACTGTTCCCCGACACCGATCCCGCCTACGAGGGCGCCGATTCGATGGTGCTGCTTGCCCGTGTGATGGACTATGCGCGCGAGCTGGGCTTTGAGTTTGTCGATGCCGACTGCACCATTGCCTGCCAGCAGCCCAAGATCACCCCACACCGCGATGCCATGCGCGCCAACCTGGCCCATGCTCTGGGCGTTGACGTCGAAAACGTGGGCGTCGCCGCCACTACGACCGAAAAGCTCGGTTGGGAAGGCCAAGGCGAGGGAATTGGCGCCTGGGCCGTCTGCCTGCTACAGAAAACCGTTAAGGAGTAACGAATGCGTATCTACAACAGCGCTACCCATAAAAAGGAAGAGTTCCAGCCCATCGAGTCCGGCAAGGTCCGCATGTACGTGTGCGGCCCCACGGTCTATGACAACATCCACATCGGCAATGCCCGCACGTTCATCAGCTTTGATGTGATTCGTCGCTGGCTCATCGCGAGTGGCTACGAGGTCACGTTCGCCCAGAACCTCACCGATGTCGACGACAAGATCATCAAGCGCGCCAACGAGCAAGGCCGTACGGCTGCCGAGGTCGCGACGGAGTTCTCCGACAAGTTCATCGGCGTCATGCGCGCTGCCAACGTGCTCGATCCCGATGTGCGTCCCCGCGCCACCAAGGAGATTGGCCCCATGATCGCCATGATCAAGACGCTTATCGAGCAGGGCCACGCTTACGCAGCCGATAACGGCGATGTGTACTTTGCCGTGCGCAGCGATCCCAACTATGGCCAGGTCTCGGGCCGCAACATCGACGACCTTATGGTTGGTGCGCGCATCGAGGAGAACGAGGACAAGAACGACCCGCTCGACTTTGCCCTGTGGAAGGCCGCCAAGCCCGGCGAGCCCAGCTGGCCGAGCCCCTGGGGCGAGGGCCGTCCCGGCTGGCACACCGAGTGCGCCGCCATGGTGCACCGCTACCTGGGCACCCCGATCGACATCCACGGCGGTGGCTCCGACCTTGCCTTCCCGCATCACGAGAACGAGTGCGCTCAGGCTACCTGCGCCTGGCACCAGGGCTTCTCCAACACCTGGATGCACACGGGCATGCTACTGGTCGACGGCGAGAAGATGTCCAAGTCGCTCGGTAACTTCTTTACACTGGCCGAGGTCCTCGAGCAGCACTCTGCCGCGGCCCTGCGCTTACTGATGCTGCAGACGAGCTATCGCTCACCGCTCGACTTCTCTTGGGAGCGCTTGGAGGGTGCCGAGAACTCGCTCACGCGTATCGCCGGCACGGTCGAGAACCTGCGCTGGGCTGCAAGCCACGCGACCGCCGACGCCGATGAGGCTGCCGCCGAGGAGTTTGCCGCCAAGGCCGCCGAGACCCGTGCCGCCTTTAAGGAGTGCATGGACGACGACTTTAACACCGCCGGTGCCATGGGTGCCGTCTTTGGCTTTGTGACCGAGTGCAACCAGTATTTGGAGCATGCGGGCGATGCTGCCGACAAGGCCGCAGCCCTGGCTGCCGCCGATACGCTGACCGAGTTGCTCGATACGTTTGGCGTTGAGCTTCCCGAGCCCAAGGTCGAGTTGCCGCTGGGCCTGCTGGGCGTTGCCGCCGGTCTGGTTGCCTACACTGGTGACGATGTGGACGAGGCTGCTGCCAAGATTCTCGAGGCTCGCGCCGAGGCCCGTGCTGCCAAGAACTGGGACCTAGCAGACGCCATCCGCGACCAGCTTAAGGACCTCGGGCTGACGATCGAGGATACGGCCGCCGGCACCCGTATTAAGACTCTCTAGTATTTGTCGACCGTTCGAGGTGCGGCAGATTGCCTTGAAAGAGGAGGGCATAGACCTGGTGGTCATGCCCGACGATTGAAAGGCAAGGTGCCGTGGCTCGGACGGTCGATTCTTGTTTGTTATCTATTTAAGGAGGTCGCTTTATGGCCGACAATCGCAAGCGCGCGTCTCGTGGCGGCAAGCAGGCTGCTTCTGGCTCGCGTCCGATTCGCCGTAATGACCGCGCTGCCGCTCCCAAGGGTCAGCGCGATCGTACCCAGGCCGCACGTCCGCAGCGCGATCGCAACCGCGACGCTGTCCAGGCTCCCAAGGGCGAGTTTATCGAAGGCCGTCGTGCTGCCGCCGAGGCGCTGCGCACTGGTTTTCCCATCAAGTGCGCGCTCATTGCCGAGGGCGGGGAGCGCGATGCCGCCCTGTCGCGTCTGGTCGATGACCTCAACGCCGCGGGCGTCCGCATTAAGTATGTGCCGCGTGCACAGCTCGATGTGCTGTCGAGCCATGGCGCTCACCAGGGCATCGCGCTCGAGGTTGGCAACTTCCCCTATGCCGATGTCGCCGATATCCTCGACCGCGCAGGCGAGGGTCCGGCACTTGTCGTGGTGCTCGACCATGTGACTGACGACGGCAACTTTGGCGCCATCGTGCGCTCCGCCGAGGTCGTGGGCGCCGCGGGCGTCGTCATCGCCAACAAGCGTGCCGCCGGCGTGACCGTGGGCAGCTACAAAACCTCAGCCGGTGCCGTCATGCACCTGCCCATCGCGCAGGTTCCCAATATCGCCCGTGCGCTCGATGACCTCAAGGCCGCTGGCTTTTGGGTGGGCGGTGCCTCCGAGCACGCCGAAGGCAGTTGCTGGGATGCTCCCTTCGAGGGTCGCGTGGCGCTCGTCATGGGGTCCGAGGGCGACGGCATCTCGCGCCTGGTGCTCGAGAAATGCGACTTTTTGACCAAGCTTCCCCAGCGCGGCATGACCGAGAGTCTCAACGTGGCCCAGGCGACCACCGCGCTGTGCTTTGAGTGGCTGCGCCGCAACGCCGGCGAGCTCATGGGGGAGGAGTAGCGCATGTCCAAAAAGAACCGTGCCAAGTCCAAAGCCAAGCGCTTTGGCGAGGGCTCGGCCAAGCCGATTGTCTCGGCCGCGACCTACGGCGTGGGCGGCAATGCGTTTGCACAGGCTATCGCCGACCCAGTCTCGACGGTGCACTCCAACAAGCCCGAGCTGCTGGTGGTCGACGGTTACAACGTGATCCACTGCACGCCGCGCTACGAAAAGCTCGTATACGACCATTCCGACGATCCGTATTCCAGCGACGTTCACGATATGGCGCGCACCGCCCTCATCAACGATGTCGCCGCGTTTGCCCAGGGCCGTTACGAGGCCGTGATCGTGTTCGACGGCGCGGGCAATATCTCCAGCGAGCGCCCCAATCTGCCGGCTCGCGGCGTGCGCATCGAGTTTTCGCCGACGGGCGTTTCTGCCGATACCGTGGTGCAGAAGCTCTGCATCGAGGCGCGTGAGGAAGGCCGTGCATGCTCCGTGGTGTCGAGCGACGGAACGATCCAGGCCGTCGTCATGGGTAAGGGTGTCACGCGTATCTCGAGCCGCATGCTGGTGGACGAGATCAAGCAGATCGATAACGACGTGCACGAGGCAGAGGAAGCTCCGCAGATCAAGATGACTCTGGGCAGTCGCCTGAGCCCCGATGCTCTGGCCAAGCTCAAGGCCCTTCGTGGCCGGTAGGGGAGCTGACGGCGCGACGCTGTTTCGCTAACTCCATTCAGCGATGTCGATCATTCTTTCGAGGCGCCATGTAAGCGCCTCTTTTAGATATGGCAGCCTTGCCGTGAGCGCGTCGTTTCTGGACAGAATCTCGATTGCCTCGTCAACGAAGCCTTCGAGTTTGTCGCCGTCAAACCAGCCCATGTCCTCGACGAGCAACATTTGTTTGGCGGGGCTTGAATGAAATTGTGCACTGGTAAAACTGTGCTCCCCCGCCCTAAGCTCCTCTAGTGATATGTTGCACCAGAGTGATGAGCCCGAATCGAAGATAGGGGCTGGTCTGCAGACCAGTGAGTTGACGTTTCGCACGAGGCCGAAGTTGCGCCAATGACGATCATAGTTGGCGATGATGTCGTCGCACACGATCATGCGGTCAAGGGCATCCTTGACGCCTGTTACCCCGAGTTTCTCGCAGTTTGCTACATATCGCTCGTAGTCGGTTAGTCTTTCATCTGCGTTTGCGTACTGATTTACATAGAACGCAGGGACATACTCTTCTTCATCAGTTAAGAAGACATCGCATATGCTCAGGGCGGAAGTGCCCGTGCCCTCGAGCGAGTAAGGCACATAATCGCAGGCGTTTAGGATGCGACGATGGAGCGCGGTCGCTACCAGCTCGTTATATGGTTCTTGGTTCAGGTGCGCTCCTGCCTTATGCAGAATTCGACGCCCGCCCTCGCATGTCCAATACTTCTGAAGGTTGCCGTCCGAGGTGTTATCGGGCTTTGCGGCGGCTGCTTTGCCCTCTGGGGCGAAGGGTGCGATGGACAGAGAGACGTCGTCAAAAGCATTATTGAAGAAGTTAATATCCTCCCACGCGAGACCGGAATCTTGGGGTCTAATCCAATACTGGTCGGATAGGGAGAGGCCGAGATTTCGCTGGATGAGTTCGTCGGGAACATCGACTGCTGCTTCTGCCAACAGGGATGCAAGCCCAATGCGCGCGAGCGGGATACCGCGACCTCGCCACCAAATGCGGAAAGAGTCGAGCGACACGGGACTATTGGGGCCAAGTACTCCAATAGGGGCGTGGGTGTAATCGATGTCGGCATCGATGTGGGTAAAGTCTCTTCGCGATGTGCTGTAGACCAGCTGGGCGACTTCGTGCGTGCGGTTCATGAGGGTAAACGTAATCTCGCTTTTTCCATGGCCTCGACGGGGGCGTCCCCCCGTTTTGGTCACGGAGCGGAGTCGTGCATTGACGCTGTCTTTATCGATGAGCCATACACCAGAAGCCTTGCGTGCCTCAAGTGCTCCGTTTTTTATGAGCTCTTGCACCCTGCGCGGGGTGATGCCGAGTAGCTCTGCAGCTTCCTTCGTGGTCAACATCGCGAAACCCTTCGCCAGAACGAATAGTTTTATCTTCTTCATTGTAATAAAAACTATTCGTTCTGGCGAATAGTTTTGAGATGTGGTCGGTCAAAGGGCCTGTTGCGCCTCGTCCGCAATTCCTTTATTCTAAACAGGCTTCGCGCGAAAGCGCCAAGTGTGCCAGTGTGGCGCAACGGTAGCGCAACTGATTTGTAATCAGTGGGTTGCAGGTTCGATTCCTGTCACTGGCTCCATGAGAGTTTCGGGCTCTGTTCCCTTGTGGGACAGGGCCCGTTTCTTATGTGTGCCGGAATCGAACCTGCGAGGGCGCGAGCGTCAAGCGAACGCGGAGCGTTCGTAGCGAGCGGGCAAGGATGCCGGCAGGCATCCGAAGCCGGAGCGGATTCGCGAAGCGAATACGCGGACTTCCTGTCACTGGCTCCATGAGAGTTTCGGGCTCTGTTCCCTTGTGGGACAGGGCCCGTTTCTTTTTAGGTAGGCGCCTACGTGGTCTGGCTCCATTTTCCCGTCACCTGCAATAACCAAGCACTGCTTGGTCGTCTGATATGGCCCCGCAAAAGAGAATGGAATCAACAAGGTCAGCGAAACGGAATCGCTGACATCAGGTCTATGGAAAGGAAGAAGACCATGATTTACCCTCTTTGCGACATTGCCGGCAGGAACAGGGCAACAGGTAAGCCGATCGTCAGTACTTGTGTCATGGATATGCAGGTGCAGCTGCTGCGCTATTTTCGCGATTATGGTTTGGATGACGATCCGGATTGGCGCGAGTCCCTCGAAGTCATTCTCGAGTCTCAACGAGAAGACGGCTGCTTTCCTCTGAGCAGCGATCGCGATATGCCCAGTGATGCACGTGTCGATTTTCTCTATCGACCTACGTACGCTTGCTGCCAGATCATGATGCGAGCCCTATTGGGTGGAAAGCTGTCGGACGAGCAGGGGCAACGCGTCAAAACTGCCCTGTCTCGCGGCCTTGCTTTTTCCTGCGGGCGCGGCCTTAATGGCCACGGTATCGAAGATCTTGAGCGGCAGTGCGAGGACGTTGCCGATTTTGGCCATGCGGGGATTACGGAAATAGCTGAGCGTTATCCCATGCTGTGCCCCGAGTTTTTCTCCCTTATTAATAAGATTGGAGACGAATACGTTGAGCGCATCGCCAATGGAGATGTGATTTACTACTTTGGATCAAATCTTGCACAGAAGATTTTGACGGCGGCAGAGTCCCTGGGCCGGACCAATTTGTCGCTCGACAAAATCCAACGCTATCTTGAGATGGACTCGAAGAGAAAAAATCGATAGGTTAAAGATTGGAAAGGCGGGCGCCGCCAATGCTGCTTGGACAGTACATAAAAAGAAACATGCCAGATGCGGTCGAGCTCAACGATATGATTTCCCGTCCAGGCGAGGGATATGCTATTAGCCAGATGGCGGTAGCGCCCGTCGACACGGGGGCCTTGCGGATGCATGTCAAGGCGTATGCAAATGGACCCGATGGTCCATATTTGGAGGGACGCCTAGCGCTCTACCATCAGGTGCACGAGCTTTTTGCGCTGCTTGCAGCTGAGCCGTCTAACAAAGGCATGAAGGGCTACGAACTCAAGGATTCCTTTATTGGCGGTGAAGAGGCGGACTTGATTATGCTCACCGTTTCCCACGAAGAGCGCTCGCAGGAAGACATCGCCTATAACGTTTTGCTGTGCAGCAAGAACGCGGTGGGGGAGCGCCGTGCCAGGATTCGCGATGGCGTGCGTATCGGCGGCATGTGCGTGGCCGAGGAGTTTGGGTATCGCGGCGAATTCAGGTCCTCGGTACACCCGATGGCGCTGCCGCTCAATTTGAGCGAGGTCTACGTGCTTATGGATGCGCTGGCTGCCTATGAGCGCGGATGCAGCCGGTTTGATCCCCATGGTAGGACGGCCCGGCGTATTGCAGGCATGATCAAGCGCGAGCTGAGCGGTTACGCTAAGGAAAAACTTGGTTCGCGTTTGGAGGGGATGGGCTTTGCTCAACTGGAGGAGGTCGACCCCATGTTTGTTCCTGATATTCCAGGGGATAAAGTGCCTGAGGGCAGATCTTCGCAGGTTGCCAATTGGCTCTTATATGAAAAGGCTGGTCGCTGGGCGCGTGTGTGTCTTGCGGGTGGCGGGAGCGTGCAAGGGATTATCTTGCCGCGAGCTGAGCTTGGGCGCTTCTTTGCGAGTCGTCCACAAGCGGCGAGGGACGATGCAGCCCAAGCGGATTCACGACCCAAGTGTGTCGTCTGGCGAAGCGATGATGACTACGACGTTATTGACTGGGCAGATGTCGTGGATGTAAGGCGAGAATAGATAAATGTCTCGATCTGTAACACGAAGGGGCGGAAAACCGTTCGTACTGTTACAGAATGAGACGTAAGCCAGGGTCTCTGCGAAACATCTCGATCTGTAACAGATAGGGGAGAAAATGTTCTCTAAATGTTACAGATAGAGACAAAGGCGGGAGCGGGCCCAGCCGTTTACCTTGAGCGTGGATTTCTGGACGTACGAGCGTGGAAAATCTACCGCCTAATGAATGAGCGTGGATAATCTGCCACTTTGGGTTCGAAGCCGTGCTAAAAGAGGGAGATTATCCACGCTCGATTTCAAACGGGAGAAAATCCACGCTCGTTCGTGCCGGAAAAGTCCGATCGCGACCTATGTAATAGTGCAAGAAGGTCGTTATCGAAGGTCGATGCTGTAGGCGTACTCTACCGTGCCAAAGTGTTCCCTTGGGAAATGTCACCAGCGTAGCGAAATCCACCGTCCTTCATATCTAAACTCAACAAAAACGCAGGTCAAAGGCATATAGATACGCCCGGCACCGTGTATCTAGAGGTTTTCGTTGACAGCCCCCAAGGTGGCATCGTATTATCTTCTTCGTTCGCGGGGGCGGCGGTCCAAAAGACCAAAGGACCTGCGGATACTTGAACGATTGGGAGTTTGCCCGAGTGGTTAATGGGGACGGGCTGTAAACCCGTTGGCTCTGCCTACATAGGTTCGAATCCTATAGCTCCCACCCGTCAAGTGCCTGTATAGCTCAGTCGGTAGAGCACTTCGTTGGTAACGAAGAGGTCACCAGTTCAAGTCTGGTTGCAGGCTCCATCCGGCGGTGTAGCTCAGTTGGTTAGAGCACACGGTTCATACCCGTGGCGTCACTGGTTCGAATCCAGTCACCGCTACCATAGGTAACACGGTGGCTTCTCAATAGTATGTTGAGAGGCCACTATGGTATAAAGGCAAAGTCCCGTCCGGGGACGACCTGTTAAGAGGAGGGCTTTATGGCCAAAGAGAAGTTTGAGCGCACTAAGCCGCATGTTAACATCGGCACCATTGGTCACGTCGACCACGGCAAGACCACGCTGACCGCCGCCATCACCAAGGTTCTCTCCGAGACCGAGGGCTGCAAGGCTGACTTCACTGCGTTCGAGAACATCGACAAGGCTCCCGAGGAGCGCGAGCGCGGCATTACGATTTCCGTCTCCCACGTTGAGTACGAGACCGCTGCCCGTCACTACGCTCACGTTGACTGCCCGGGCCACGCTGACTACGTCAAGAACATGATCTCCGGCGCTGCTCAGATGGACGGCGCTATCCTGGTCATCGCTGCTACCGACGGCCCCATGGCTCAGACCCGCGAGCACATCCTGCTCGCCCGTCAGGTCGGCGTTCCCTACATCGTCGTCTTCCTGAACAAGTGCGACATGGTCGACGATGACGAGCTCATCGACCTCGTCGAGATGGAGACCCGTGAGCTCCTCTCCGAGTACGATTTCCCCGGCGACGACATCCCCGTCATCCGTGGCTCCGCTCTGGGCGCTCTCGAGGGCGACGCCAAGTGGATGGACGCCATTCGCGAGCTCATGAAGGCCGTCGACGAGTACATCCCGACGCCTGCTCGTAACAACGACCTCCCGTTCCTGATGGCCGTTGAGGACGTTATGACCATCTCCGGCCGTGGTACCGTTGCTACTGGCCGTGTCGAGCGCGGTGAGCTCAAGCTCAACGAGCCCGTCGAGATCGTCGGCATCAAGGATACCCAGAACACCGTCGTTACCGGTATCGAGATGTTCCGTAAGTCCATGGACTTCTGCGAGGCTGGCGACAACGTCGGTCTGCTGCTCCGCGGCATCAAGCGTGAGGACATCGAGCGCGGCCAGGTTCTCTGCAAGCCCGGTTCGGTTACCCCGCACACCAAGTTCACCGGCGAGATCTACGTTCTGACCAAGGAGGAGGGCGGCCGTCACACCCCGTTCTTCGATGGTTATCGTCCTCAGTTCTACTTCCGTACCACCGACGTTACCGGTACGGTCAAGCTCCCCGAGGGCACCGAGATGGCTATGCCTGGTGACCACATCACCATCGAGGGCGACCTCATCCACCCGATCGCCATGGAGGAGGGCCTGCGCTTCGCTATCCGCGAGGGTGGCCACACCGTCGGTTCGGGCATCGTCTCCACGATCATTGAGTAAATTAGCTCTTTGATATAGCTGACTTAGAGAACCCGGCACTTATATGGGTGCTGGGTTCTTTTCTGCAATGGATATTGAGCCGTTGCTGGTGTCGAGAGGATCGATAATGGTCCTGGATGCACCGTCGATTAGCTCTCGATGGCTTCATTGATGTGTTCCAAATATGAATGGATCCACCGAGAACCAATTGACTCGAGGTTTTCATTGACAGCACTTACGTGGAGCTGATAAAGTAACAACTCGTGCCCGTACGGGGCGGAAATGAAAGGTTCAGGATACATGCGTACTCTAGTTACTCTTGCGTGCACTGAGTGCAAGCGCCGCAACTATACGACCACCAAGAACAAGTCGACCATGCCTGATCGTATGGAGATCAAGAAGTATTGCCCCTGGTGCCGTCACCACACGCTGCACAAAGAGACTCGCTAGTCTCTAGTCACATACGCCAGTAGTTCAATTGGTAGAGCATCGGTCTCCAAAACCGAGTGTTGAGGGTTCGAGTCCTTCCTGGCGTGCCAGTCATTATTCCGTAAGCTCCCACTTGGGGGCTTACGGTTTACTCATGTATAAGCGCATTGCGCGGAGGTAACCCAAATGGCCAACAAGAAGAACAAGAAGAAGGCTCAGCAGCCGGCACCTGCCAACAAAGCTGCCGCCAACTCCAAGGTTGAGGCCAAGAAGGCCGTTGCCAAGAAGAACGAGAAGGCTGCGAAGTCCAAGAAGAACGAGAAGCCTGGTTTCTTCGCCCGCACCAAGAAGTATTTCGCTTCGGTCAAGTCCGAGATGAAGCGTGTCACGTGGCCCGATAAGAAGGAGCTCGTGAACTACTCGGTTGTTGTTTGCGCTTCTCTGATCGTCGTCGGCGTCGTCATCGCTCTGCTCGATGCTGGCTTTGGCGAGGCTCTTGCTCTGTTCTCTGGATTGAGGGGCTAAACCATGTCTAAGCGTTGGTACGTCGTTCACACTTACTCTGGATACGAGAACCGCGTTAAGTCCGATCTCGAGCATCGCATCGAGACTATGGGCATGCAGGACCGTATCTTTGATATCGAGATTCCTATGGAGCGCGTCACCGAGATTAAAGAGGGTGGCAAGCGTGAGATCAAGGATTCCAAGATCTTCCCGGGTTATGTCCTGGTCCGCATGGAGATGGATGACGATGCTTGGACGTGTGTTCGTAACACGCCTGGCGTCACCGGTTTCCTAGGCGGCAACGGCAAGCCCGCTCCGCTTTCCCGCGACGAGTACAACAAGATGACTCGTCGTCCCGGTAAGGGCGATTCGCCCAAGCGCACCTCGGTTGATATTGAGGTCGGTACGTCCGTCCGCGTCACCGATGGCCCGCTTACCGACTTTGATGGCAAGGTCTCCGAGGTTAACACCGAGGCTGGCAAGCTCAAGGTCACGCTGATGATCTTTGGCCGCGAGACGCCGGTCGAGCTCGACTTTAACCAGGTCGCTGTCATCGCTTAAGTTTTCGTCCGTTCGCGCGAGCGTGCTTCTTCTGTGACTGCTCATCTCAGGAGTGCTTCTAACACGTGCGTGCTTACGATATAGCAAGTACTTCACACTCGTGATTCGAAAGGAATGACCATGGCTGAGAAGAAGGTTGCCAACGTCATTAAGCTCCAGATTCCTGCTGGTGCAGCAAACCCCGCTCCTCCCGTCGGCCCCGCCCTGGGCGCTGCTGGCGTGAACATCATGCAGTTCTGCCAGGCCTTTAACGCCGAGACGCAGGACAAGAAGGGTGACATCATCCCCGTTGAGATCTCTGTCTACGAGGACAAGTCCTTCTCCTTCATCACCAAGACCCCGCCGGCGGCTCACCTTATCAAGAAGGAGCTGAACCTCAAGTCTGGTTCCGCTAAGCCCCAGGCTGACAAGGTTGGTCAGCTCTCCCAGGAGCAGCTCACCAAGATCGCCGAGATCAAGATGCCGGACCTCAATGCCAACGACATTGACGCCGCCAAGAAGATCATCGCCGGTACCGCCCGTTCCATGGGCGTCACCATCGCTGAGTAGCGATTTCTTATGGTAACGGCGGGTGCTCCGACCGGGGCGCCCGTTAAATGTGTGCAATAGGGCACACGATACGATGTGGGAGGGCTCACGCCCGTTTAACCACAGGAGGTAATGCACATGGCTAAGCATGGTAAGAGCTATAACGCCGCTGCCGAGAAGATCGACCGCGCCACGCTCTACACCCCCCTTCAGGCTGCCAAGCTCATCAAGGAGCTCGACACCGCCAAGTTCGACGAGACCGTCGAGGCTCACTTCCGTCTGGGCATCGATACTCGTAAGGCTGACCAGAACATCCGTGGTTCCATCTCCCTGCCCCACGGCACCGGCAAGACCGTTCGTGTTGCCGTCTTCGCCGAGGGCGAGAAGGCCCGTGAGGCTGAGGCTGCCGGCGCCGACATCATCGGTTCCGACGAGCTCGTCGCCCAGATTCAGAAGGGCGAGATCAACTTCGACGCCGCTATCGCTACGCCGAACATGATGGCCAAGGTTGGCCGCATCGGTAAGATCCTTGGTCCCCGTGGCCTCATGCCGAACCCCAAGCTCGGCACCGTGACCATGGACGTCGCCAAGATGGTCTCCGAGCTCAAGGCTGGTCGCGTTGAGTACCGCGCCGACCGCTACGGCATCTGCCACGTGCCCCTGGGCAAGAAGTCCTTCTCTGAGCAGCAGCTCGTCGAGAACTACGCTGCCCTGTACACCGAGATTCTGCGCGTCAAGCCCTCTTCTGCTAAGGGCAAGTACGTCAAGTCCATCTCCGTGTCTTCCACCATGGGCCCTGGCGTCAAGGTCGATCCCGCTGTCCAGCGTGACTTCCTGGCTGAGTAACTGCTAGTTACTGCCTGAGTACAGCAAGCATTGCTAAAGAAACCCGGTTCTGCCTTGTGCAGGACCGGGTTTCTTGCTATCGCGTCAAAAGCACCATAAAGGGGACAGTGTCCCCTTTAGGCTTATAGGACAAAATGTGTGTCTACTTTAGGGGCATCGGCGCAGGTCGATGCC
>CAUFWM010000037.1 GCA_959596505.1 uncultured Collinsella sp. | reverse complement strand
ACATGTTTTCGTAGAACATGCTAAAGGCGTACGCCGGGAAGATCGAACACACGCGTATATAGCCGATCGAGACGATGTTGGGATCGCTGTTGAACAGCGCCAGGATCTCGCGTCCCAGACCGACGATGATGACGATGGTGGTGAGCGCAACGATGCCGCCTTCAACCAGGCAAACCTTGAGCGTCTTGGTGCAACGGTCGATCTGGCGAGCGCCGTGGTTTTGTCCCACAAAGGTAGTGCAAGCCTGGCTAAAGCTGTTGAGCAGGTTGTAACACACATACTCCAGGCTCATGGCAGCGCTGGATGCCGCCATGACCTCGGTGCCCAAGCTGTTGATGGCGGACTGGATGATGATGTTGGCTACGGCAAAGACAGCGCTTTGGATGCCGGCGGGCAGTCCGATCTTGACGATGCGCTTGAGGGCGACGGGGTCGATAGCCAGGTCGCGCGGGGTGACACGGACGACGGAGTCGGTCTTGAGCAGGCGGATAAAGAGCGTAGCGGCGCTGACGGTGTAGGCGATGGCGGTGGCGATGGCGACGCCCGCGACGCCCCAGTGGAGTACGGGGACAAAGATGAGGTCCAGGCCAATATTGAGGACGGTGGACACGGCAAGCGCCTGCAGCGGCATGCGGGTGATGCCGACGGAGCGGAAGATCGCGGCCTCAAAGTTGTAGAGCAAAATCGAGGGCATGCTGAGCAAAAAGACGCGCAGGTAGAGCGAAGCGAGCGGCATGGTTTCGGCGGGAACGTTGAGGGCGGCGAGCATGGGCTCGGCAAAGATCTCGCCCAGCGCGATGACGATAAAGCCCACGAGCGCCATTAAAATCGAGGTATGGACGGCGCGTTTGACCATGTTCTGATCGTTGCGGCCGATAGCGTTGGCAATGACCACGTTGGAGCCAAGCGACATGCCAATAAACAGGTTGAGCATAAGGCTGGTAAGCGGAACATTGGAGCCGACCGCCGCCATGGCGAGGGTTCCCTGGTCGCCCGAGAAGTTACCGATGATGACCGTGGCGATGAGGTTCGACAGCTGCTCCAAGATGCTCGTGGCGGCCACGGGGAAGGCGAACAGGGGAATATTGCGCCACAGCGAGCCGGTGGTCATGTCAATGTGCTTAGATACGGTGTCAGCCATACGCTCTCAATCTCTAGCATGCTATATCGTGCTTATTTGCGCAGACGATGATACTCCTAATCGACTAGTCGTTGGGGGCGTTCTTAAACGACTAGTCATTCAAGAACGTCCCCAATGACTAGGTGGGGAAGGCGTGCGACAATGGTGGGCGTTGTGTTGTTCGCGCTAAGGAGTTGCCATGTTGTTGTGTCCCGTTTGCCATGAGCCGCTGGTGGATAACGAGCGTGGTGCTGCATGTGCGGGCGGACACCGGTTTGACCGTGCGCGCGAGGGCTATCTATATCTATTGCGCTCGTCCAAGAGCGGCGACTCCATGGGCGATCCCAAGTCGCAGGCACGCAGCCGTCGTGACTTTCTGAACCGCGGCTACTACGCGCCGCTGCGCGACGCAATGGTCGAGCTGGTGCGCGAGCAGGTGTCTGGGCGTGCAACGTCTGCGAATGGCCCCATGACGCTGCTCGATATTTGCTGCGGCGAGGGCTACTACACCAGTGCCATGGGCGCGGTACCGGGCGTGGATGCTTACGGTTTCGACCTGGGCAAAGAGATGGTGCGCCTTGCCGCCAAGCGCGGCGATGCGACCTACTTCGTGGCCAACATGAAGGATATCCCCGTGGCCGATGGTGCCTTCGATATGGTGACCGAGCTCTTTGCCCCCCTTAACGAGCGCGAGTTTGCCCGCGTGCTGGCACCCGAGGGCTCTCTCTACACCGTGGTGCCGGGTGCCCGTCATCTCTTTGGGCTCAAGGAGGTGCTCTACGATACGCCGTACCTTAACGACGAGAAGCTGCCGCAGACCACCGAGCTCGAGTTAATCGGAACGCAGCGGGTGACAGCTTCTATCACCCTCCAGACGCAGGCCGATATCGAGGCAGTGTTCCAGATGACGCCCTACTACTACCGCACGCGCCCTGCCGACAAAGAGCGCCTGGCAAACCTGGAAACCCTTCAGACCGATATCGACTTCATCATCGCCGAGTACCGTCACAGCTAACACCTACCAAATAGGGACAGGTTTATTTTGGCAGGTTTTATCTGGGCAAACGTAAAGGGCCGACCGCGGAGATGCGCGATCGGCCCTTTTTAGTTGCTTGGCTGCAGAGGTTATGAGAAGCGAGCGCTTACAGGCGGTCCTTGTTTTCGGCCTTAACGGCGTGCGCCTGCTGAATAAAGAACAGGTCGTAGACCACGATGACAAAGGCGACGATATTGACGGAGCTGCCGCCGAGCGCGGGAAGCGTGAGCACGGCCTGTGCAATTGTGACGATTGCGGCAACGATGCCGAGCTTAAACGCGCCATCCACCTGCGAAGGCTTGTTAGCGCCCTTGATGCCTGCAACACCTGCGGCAAGATCGACAACGCCCTTGGCGACCAGCACGACGGCGGCGAGCATAGCGTTCGATCCGTACGCGGACTCGAGCTTGCCGGTCGCGATGCCGGCGATTCCGATGACGAGACTGGCGATGCCCAGAACAAAATAAATCAGGGCAAGGATTTTGAGTGTCTTGCGAGCGGCGCTCATAGTTGGTCCTTTCGATGCGGGCGCGGAGAATCTGTCGCACCCAGGTTGCGGCACATATTGTGAAGCACATTGTAGTTCAACGGGGCGATGCATGCGCTTGAAAGCGTCTCTTGCCTGTACGGTCCAACCTTTCAAAAAGGAAAGCTGGGCGTAAGCCAAATCGATGGTAGCGTATGCGCGGTGCTGCGATGATGAAGGCGTAACAAGGAGTTGGTCTAAGGAGGAGCCATGATGTACGGAACAGGGCAAGTGCGCGAGCCGCGGTCGTTGGGAAGGCGCATGGGTGATTCCGTGATCGCTGCCGTGTGCACGGGATTGATGGCGGCGCTTTGCATTGGGATGCTGTGGACCATGTCGCATGTGGGACAATAGCGGACGGTTGAGTGCCGACAGGGGCGGCGCTCACGTATTCATTTTGCTTGTGAAGGAGTGTCCATGGGCGTCATCGATCCCTTTTCTGTTGCTCGGGCCGCGGGGCTTGAGCTGATCGGGAAGCCCGAGGGCCTCACGCTTACCGACGGCGCGATGGAGCTGCGTGCCGATTTTGCCCGCATGCTTCCAAGGCTCAAGCAGGGCCGTCTGCAGCAAGAGCTGCTGGTGAAAGCTGCGCGCACAAAAGGCATCGAGAGCCCATGGGCGATTGACGCCACGGCAGGCTTTGGCGAGGATTCGCTGCTGCTGGCCGCCGCGGGCTTTACCGTCGATTTGTATGAGCAGGATTGCGTGATCGCGGTGCTCCTTAAGGATGCCCTGAATCGCGCAGCGGGCGATCCGGCGCTTGCGGCTGCCGTGTCGCGCATGCGCTTACATGCGGGCGAGGACAGCATTGCCGGCCTTCGCCATACGGCTGAGCTGGTCGAGCGCGGTGAGCTCGCGGCTCCCGATGTGGTGTATCTGGACCCCATGTTTCCCGAGCGCACCAAGAGCGCGGCGGTTAAAAAGAAGTTCCAGCTCTTGCACCATTTGGAACAGCCGTGCGCCGATGAGGAGACGCTGGTCGAGGCCGCGCTTGTGCCGCGCCCGCGCAAGGTCGTTATCAAGCGGCCGGTGAAGGGGCCGCTGCTTGCCGGCGTTAAGCCGAGCTATCAGCTTGCGGGCAAGGCCGTCCGCTACGATGTTTTGGTGCCGCCGCGTCCGTAGCCTGTGCGCGATGGCCGGTGCTGCGTGAGCGCCGCGCCGATGCGGGGCCTATTTCCAAGGGTGGGACGTCAGGTGCCAGCCGCCGCAGTATTCGCATTTATAGCAGGCCAAGCTACGACGCCCGTGGTTTTCGCAGTCGGCCATAACGGCCTCGGCCTCGGCGCGTGTGTCGTAGCGGTTTTTGCGCTCGCACGATTTGTAGCGCCAGGCCTCATCGCGTTCGGCGTCCAGGGCGTCGCGGCGCTCGTCCTCGCGCGCAAAAAGGTCGCTCATATCGCCGCCGGTGGCAGCGCCCAAAAACTCACTTTTGGCCTTTGCCCAGGCGGCTCGCTTCTTGCTCCCCATCTGCTTCGCGCCCCTTTCCAAACGCTGGTATCATTGCTCAATCAAAGTGATACCAATAAACGTGAGGTCGCCGCGTGATGATCAGAAAAACCCTCGAGACCGACATTCCCGCCGTCATGGCCATCTATGATGCCGCCCGCGCCTTTATGCGCGCGCATGGCAACGCCACGCAGTGGCCCGAGGGCACGCCTTCGGCCGAGCAGCTGGCTGCCGATATCGCCGCCGGTGGCAGCTATGTGTGCGAAGTCGACGGTCGCGTGGTGGCGACGTTTGCCTTTTTGCCGGGCCCGGACGAGTGCTATGACGTCATCGAGGACGGTCAGTGGCACAGCGACACTCCGTACGCCGTACTGCACCGCGTGGCGTCCGACGGCACCGTGCACGGTATCGCGGCCGCGATGTTTGCCTTTGCCAAGGAGCGTGCCGACCACCTGCGTATCGATACGCATGCGGACAACCTGCCCATGCAAGGCGCGAGCATGAAAGCGGGGTTCGAGCGCGCCGGCGTCGTGTATGTGTCGGACGGCACGCCGCGCGTTGCGTTCGACTGGCTGCGCGAGGCATAAGAACGGGGACGCGTATCAGCAATCCACATACATGAAAATGGCCCCGGGTGGGGCCTTTTTGATCGCTGGGCTGTTAAGGGGAGGTGCCGGCTTTCGCAAGGCGCGAACCTACGAAAATCGCCGCGCGGCAACGCGGGACGATGAGCTCGGTCGGGGGATAGGGCCCGCTTCGCCCGCCGGCCCGTAAATTGTATCATCCAGTGTGGAGCGTGAGCGCCCGTTGCCGCGTGTGATGGGCTTGTAATAAGAGGAGAGCCATGTCGAAGCAAGCGGTCGTTGGAATCTTGGCGCATGTCGATGCCGGCAAGACCACGCTGGCCGAGGCCATGCTGTTCAACGCGGGTCGCATTCGCAAGCGCGGGCGCGTGGACGATGGCGATTCGCATCTGGATACCAACGCTATCGAGCGCGAGCGCGGCATCACGATTTTCTCGTCGCAGGCCGTGCTCGACCATGGCGATACCCACGTCATGCTCGTGGATGCACCGGGGCATGTCGATTTTTCTGCCGAGGCGGAGCGTACATTGCGCGCGCTCGACTATGCGATTTTGGTTGTGGGCGCCAACGATGGCGTGCAGGGACACACCGAAACCCTGTGGCGCCTGCTCGCACGCTATGACATCCCGACGTTCATCTTCATCAACAAGATCGATTTGGAGAATCCCGGCCGCGATGTTTTGCTGGCACAACTTGGGCAGCGTCTTTCCGAGGGCTGCCTGGATGCCAGCGAACTGTTGGCGGGCGGTGCCGTTTGGGAGGACGCTGCTGCGTTGGACGAGGCGGCGCTCGACGAGTTTCTTGAGGCGGGTGAGCTTTCTGTTGCAACGCTGTCGCGCATGGTTGCCGAGCGCAAATTGTTTCCCTGCTTTGCGGGCTCGGCGCTCAAGGACCAAGGCGTGGGCGAGCTGCTGGATGGCATGTGCAGGCTGATGCGTGAACAGGCGTGGGCCCCGGAGTTCGCCGCGCGCGTCTATCGTGTCAGCCGCGGGGATCACGGCGAGCGCTTGGCTTGGGTTAAAGTGACCGGCGGCACGCTGCGTGCAAAACAGATGATTGACGGGCGCTCCGGTGCCGAGGTATGGGAGCAGAAGGTCGATCAGGTGCGCATCTATAACGGCGAGAAGTACGAGCTTGCCCAGGAAGTTGCTGCTGGCGGTATCTGTGCCGTGACGGGTTTTGCGCACGTTCGCCCGGGGGACGCCTTGGGTGCGGAGCCCGGGTGCGATGCACCCGTCATTGCGCCGGTCCTCACCTATACGGTGCTTCCGGGCGAACACGATGTCCATGCGGTGTTCAAAGCACTGACTGAGTTGGCGGACGAAGATCCTATGCTCGGCGTAAGCTGGAATACGCATCTTGAGCAGATTCATTTGCAGTTGATGGGCGCTGTGCAACTCGAGGTCGTGCAGCGGGTGTTGGCCGATCGCTTTGGCCTTTCGGTTGCGTTTGAGCCCGGCGGCATTCTCTATAAGGAAACTATTTCGCAGCCGGTCGAGGGTGTGGGCCATTTTGAGCCACTGCGCCACTATGCCGAGGTGCATCTGCGCCTGGAGCCGTTGCCGGCGGGTTCGGGCGTGCAGTTTGGCACCGTCACCTCGACCGATGAGCTCGATCTTAACTGGCAGCGTTTGGCGCTCACCAACGCTATGGAGCGCGACCACCTGGGCGTGTTGACCGGCTCGCCCATCACCGATGTGCGCATTACGCTCACGGGCGGCCGCGCGCATGCCAAACACACCGAGGGCGGCGATTTTCGCCAGGCCACGTACCGCTCGATTCGCCAGGGTTTGATGCAGGCGCGCGAGGCCGGCGCAGCCGTGCTGCTGGAGCCGTGGTACCACTTTGAGCTCGAGGTGCCGGGGGAGTGCGTGGGCCGGGCGCTCTCGGATGCCACGCGCATGGGCGCCGAGTACGAGCCGCCGACGATGGCGGGCGACCGGTCGAAGCTTGTGGGTCGCGTTCCGGCATCCAAGGTGCAAGATTATGCGCTGGAGGTGGCTGCCTACACGAGCGGTCGCGGGCATCTGTACCTAGAGTTCGCCGGTTACGCGTCCTGTCATGATGCCGAGTGCGTAATCGAGGCGGCCGCCTACGAGCCCGAGGCCGATCTGCCCAACACGCCCGACTCGGTCTTTTGCGCCCACGGCGCCGGCTACACGGTCAAATGGTACGACGTACCCGCCGTGGCGCACGTAAACGTCGATCCCGCCACTTTCCGCCCCTATCGCCCCGCCGACGCGGAATTTTTCGGCCACAGGTGACAAAGGGACAGTCCCTTTGTCACATTCAGTTGGTATAACTCGGTATAAGTTGGTATAACTATTACCAGCGTTTGCCAATCCGAGGAGGCCGACATGAATCCAAATCCCTTTAAGCCAACGGCTGGTAAGCGACCTCCGGTGCTCATCGGTCGCGAGTCGGTCATCGAAGATTTTGAGGAAGGGCTCGATAACGGTGCCGGAGCGCCGGGCAGACTCATGCTCATTACAGGAAACCGCGGCTGTGGCAAAACAGTTCTCCTGCGGGAGCTGCAGCGTCTCGCCAGTGAGCGCAGATGGGCGGTTGTCTCCGATTCCGCTTCGCTTGGTTTATGCGACCGCTTGGCCGACGCGCTTCGCTCGAATAAACCCGTTGTGACGTCGATGGAGTTTGGTCCGTCATTTGGCCGAATGTCGGTCGAGGCGGCGCGGGCAAAAGGCGAGACGTTGCGGGGGCTGGTCAACGAACGTCTCAAGAAACTCGGTCCAGGTAAGGGCATCCTGTTTGCGATTGACGAGGCTCAATCTGCGTCTATCGAGGAACTGGCGGCTCTCGCCGTTCTCTATCAGCAGGTGCTCGGAGATCAGGATGCCACGGGCTTGCCCGATAGCGAGCAACGCGGTCTTGCGCTGGTCTTTGCCGGCTTGCCCAGCATGGTTGACGATCTGCTCGAAGAGCCGAGCGTGACGTTTTTGCGACGTGCCCAGCAGCGTACGTTGGGGGCGATTTCTTTGTCCAAGGTGCGCGATTCGTATATCCAGACGGTCAAGCGCGCTGGTCTTTATATTGATGCGGAGACCGCGGACCTTGCGGCGCGCAAGAGCATGGGGCATCCCTATATGGTTCAGCTGGTGGGATATTACATGTGGCGGTCTGCTGTCCGGCGTGGCTCGCAAGTCATTGAAGGGTGCGATGTCGAGGATGGCCATGCGGATGCCGTCTCCGAGTTCTACGAAGCGGTTGACGCGCCTCTGTATTACGGGCTGCGCAGCCCGCAGCGCCTCTTTATCGAGGCCATGGCGGTTGACGAGGGCAAGCCGACGCGTATGGCGGATATCATTGAGCGCTGCGACCGCACCCAGAGCTGGGCGAGTAAATATCGCGCAAGCCTGATTCGCGAGCGCGTCATCGAGGCTGCCGGATACGGCCTCGTCCGGTTTAGCGTGCCCATGCTGGGCGAGTACATTCGCGACCGCATTTTATGGCACGAGTGATGTGACAAAGGGACTGTCCCTTTGTCACATTCGATCAACAGGAAGGGGAACGATGACGGTGTCGCAACAACCAAGTGCTATCGAGGTGCGCGGCGCGCGTGTTCACAACCTCAAGGACATCGATATCGATATTCCGCTGGGAAGGCTCGTTGGCATTGCCGGCGTGTCGGGTTCGGGCAAGAGCTCGCTGGCGCTGGGGGTGCTCTATGCCGAGGGCTCGCGCCGTTACCTGGAGGCGCTGAGCACCTATACCCGCCGTCGGCTGACGCAGGCAGAGCACGCTCAGGTGGACGAGGTGCTGCACGTGCCGGCGGCACTCGCGCTGCATCAGCGCCCTAGTGTGCCAGGTGTGCGCTCCACGTTTGGCACCATGACCGAGCTCAACAACAGCCTGCGCCTGCTCTTTAGCCGCTGCGCCCATCACGTGTGCACGCATTGCGGAGCGCGCGTAGAGCCGAGCCTTAATGTGGCTGCGGGTCTGCCGCTCATGTGCCCCGCATGCGGCCGCGAGTTCTACGCGCCGGGTGCCGAGGACCTTGCCTTTAACAGCGGCGGTGCGTGTCCCACCTGCGGCGGCACCGGTGTCATGCGCGAGGTGGACGAGGCGAGTCTGGTGCCCGACGAGTCAAAGACCATCAACGAGGGTGCGGTGCTTCCCTGGGGCACGCTGATGTGGGATCTGATGAAGCAGGTGGCCGGCGAGATGGGCGTGCGCACCGACGTGCCGTTTAGCCAGCTCACGCCTCAAGAGCGCGATATTGTGTTCCATGGCCCGGCGGTTAAGAAGCACATTCTCTACGTTCCCAAAAACGGCGAGGGTGCCACGCCGCTCGACTTTACCTATTACAACGCCGTCTATACCGTCGAGAATGCGCTCGCCAAGGTTAAGGACGACAAGGGACTTAAGCGCGTGGCGCGCTTTTTGCGCGAGGGGCCGTGCCGTGACTGCGGCGGCACGCGTCTTTCCGACGCCGCGCGCCAGCCCCAGGTGCGCGGTATCAATCTGGCGCAGGCGGCGGGCATGACGCTGGGCGAGGCGATTGAGTGGGTGCGCGGGGTGCCTGCATCCTTGCCGATCGAGATGCGGCCCATGGCCGGGGACATCTGCGATTCGTTTTTGAGCACGGCCCGCCGCCTGGTCGACCTGGGCCTCGATTACCTTTCGCTCGACCGCGCCGGTGCCACGCTGTCGACGGGTGAGCGCCAGCGCGTGCAGCTTGCCCGCGTGGTCCGCAACCGATCGACGGGCGTGCTGTATGTGCTGGACGAGCCTTCGATTGGCTTGCATCCTGCCAATGTCGATGGCCTGGTGGGCGTGATGCGCGATCTGGTGGACGACGGCAACACCGTGGTTGTTGTCGACCACGACACGCGCGTGCTGGCAGAAGCCGACTATCTGGTCGAGATGGGCCCCGTTGCCGGAGCAGGCGGCGGTCATGTAATCGCCGCCGGTACGGTGGACGAGGTCGAACAATCGCAGGGTAGCCGCATCGCGCCGTTCTTGCGCTCGGACCCCAAGCGCTTGCGCCCGCAGGTGGCTGACGACGAAATGTTCGACCTAGGCCATATCCGCATGGCGACCGATGCCATCCATACCGTCAAGCCGCTCGAAGTCGATATCCCGCGTGGCCGCCTTGTCGCGGTAACGGGCGTTTCAGGCTCGGGTAAGACGACATTGGTGCTCGAGACGCTCATCCCGGCACTCAAAGCGCAGGCAGCCGGCGAGCGCCTGCCCAGGCACGTGCGTTGGGTCGATGCCGAGGGTATCGCGCGTGCCAACCTGATTGACGCCACGCCCATTGGCGCCAACGTACGCTCGACGGTGGCGACCTATGCCGACATCCACGATGAGCTGCGCCGCGCCTTCGCCCGTACGCCCGAGGCCAAGGCGGCAGGGTATAAGGCGGGTGCCTTTAGCTACAACACCGGCGCCTTGCGTTGCCCCACGTGCGATGGCACGGGCTCGATATCGCTTGACGTGCAGTTTTTGCCCGATGTCGAGATCGTCTGTCCTGCATGTCGCGGCTCGCGTTATGCGGATGCCGCCTCGCATATCCATCGCGAGGGCAAGGACGGCAGCTCGCTCACGTTGCCGCAGCTCATGGACATGAGTGTGGACGAGGCCCTCGACGCCACGGTGGGACTCAAGAAAGTCCAGGCGCGCCTGCAGACCTTGCACGACCTGGGGCTGGGCTACCTGACGCTCGGCGAGCCTACGCCGGCGCTCTCGGGCGGCGAGGCGCAGCGACTTAAGCTTGCGAGCGAGATGGGCCGCGTGCAGGACGATGCCGTATTCGTATTCGACGAGCCCACGATCGGCCTGCATCCGCTCGATGTTCAGGTGTTGCTGAGTGTGTTTGATGGCCTCGTTGCCAAGGGCGCCACGGTTATCGTGATCGAGCACGACCTCGACCTTATCCGTAACGCCGATTACGTGATCGACATGGGCCCGGGCGGTGGCGACGCGGGCGGGCAAATCGTCTGCACCGGTACGCCGGGCGACATCGCTGCCTGCTCCAAGAGCATTACCGGCCGCTACCTGTAACCAAATGTGACAAAGGGACGGTCCCTTTGTCACATGCCGACAAGGCCTGTCAGCATCACGCTTTTCTTTTCTAGCCAATTCTAGTTAAAAGCAGTTAATTACCGTTAAAAGCTAGCATGTTGTCGACGTAGCACTTGAACAGCTTGTGCCTGAGGACCAAAATGACTTCAGCCCATTCGCGAAATTTGCACGCCCTATAGTGAGTGGGCTCTCGCTTGAGCCGATGCTGCCAAGAGGCAGCCGATAGGGGCAATTATGGACAATCGAATCTTTGGGTATGCGCGTGTCTCTTCCGCGGACCAGAACTTGGATCGTCAGTTAGACGCACTGGGAAGGTTTCCCGTTCAACAGGGTCAGATTTACGCTGACAAGGCAAGCGGTAAGAACTTTAGACGTCCCCAGTACCAGCGTCTTCTTCGCAGGTTGCGCGAGGGTGACGTTCTCGTGATCAAAAGTATCGACCGATTGGGTCGCGATTATCGTGAAGTCCTCGATGAATGGCGACGCATCACGGTGGATAGGCGTGCTGCCATCGTGGTGCTTGATATGCCGTTACTCGATACGCGCGAGCAACCCGATGGCATCACGGGAACGTTCATGGCGGATCTGGTCCTTCAAATCTTGAGCTACGTGGCGCAGCTGGAGCGCGAGAACATCAAGCAGCGCCAGGCAGAGGGTATCGCGTCGGCGCGCCTGCGTGGCGTGAGATTTGGGAGGCCGGCGCTCGAACGTCCGGATGGCTATAACGATGTCATCAAATCATTTGAAGGGGGTGAAGTTACGAGGCGAGAGGCCGCAACGCTCCTGAACGTCAGCGCATCGACGTTCGATCGTTGGAGACGGGCGGACACGAACTGATATGACCGTTCGCCGTCTGTCCGTCCTCTTTAACTAGACATTTTGAAGAGGGGAGTTTATCGCACAGAGCCCACTCCTTCCCTCGATGTTTATCAAGTTCACGCCCTGGAACCAAATAGTGCCACCGCGTTGCCAATTCGTCTGCTTTTTGACGAGGGGTTATGAGCTGTAACGTCAATCGAAGGGAAATAGCCGTGAAACGAAATGCTACTAAAAAGCAGCCCATGATGGGCTTGCTTGTTCTGCTCATCTGTTCTCTGGGGTTCATTTCGGCCTGTTCACAGAATGATGCAAACGCTGCAAAGTCGAAATATGTCGACGATAAGGCGATGAATGTTATCGCCGCCGGGTTTGAGAGAAGGTCCGACGTCATTGAATCTAATGCAAACGATGATGATCCTCATTCAACCGAGAATATCCAGGAAGCTATTGAGGCTGAAATCAAGAACGACAAGGAACTCAAGAACGCTAGGTTTAAGGATTCCAAGATGCAGCAGGACGTCATAACGTATCTGAATTTGCTTGATGACCAGCTTAAAGTGACCGAGGACTACTCGCAATCGTCTGCGGATTATTACGAAGAGTGGAATAAAGTCTACGATAAGCGGTCTGCGCAACTCAAGAAGCTTGTTGATAATTACGGGCTGGAAGTAGGGGAAAAATATAAGGATGATTTCAACGACTTAATTAAGAATGGAAAGTCCGTAGCAGAGAAGACCCGCTATGAGGATGCCATCAACAGTTTGATTCAGGGAGCAAATTTCGAAAAATCGGATGACGGTTACGGTCTGTATACGTATACGGCGGTAGTTGAGAACACCTCTGGTATATCGTTCTCTAACGTCAGCCTGACACTTGCTCTCTATGATGCAGATGACATCAAAGCGGAGGAGGCCTATGCGGACACCTCTTCGTGGGCGCCGGGTGAGAAAGTCAAGTTCGAGGCAATGTCCGATGTTGACGCTGTGCGCGTTGTCGCATCTGTTTCCAGCTACGATGTAAATAAATAAGTTCTGCACGGAAGGGGCGGGTTAATCGGCAATGAATGGTTGACCTGCCCGTTTTGTGCCAATTATTGAACAACAAGTGCTGCGAACGAATGTGTACATTTCGGATTGCAAACAACTGCCCTCGTCTAAAGCCATGCTAAAAACGACAATTAAGGCATGAGGTATAACCCACGGCAGTTTCTTAAATAGCAGGGATTTTGAAAGGAATAGGGGATGGATGAGATGAAGAAGGGTGTGGGGTCGCTGAAAGCGAAACTCGGGTGAATGCTGAAGCAAATATCCGTGCGATGTTCAATTCGGCATTTGGCGATGAATACACGGTTGATTTCGACTACCGGAAATAGGAGGTCACCATGGAGGATAAAGACGATCTAGCTGTTGTTGTCGAAAGGGAGGAGCTGCCGCGACGTAAGCAGAGTTTTGATATCCGTAAGGTCGCTGCCGGGTTGGTTGATGGCGCCGGAAGCGCGATGGCGGGCGCGGTTGCAACCGTACAGAAAGTTGCCGATGGTGCAATGCGTGCTGCAGCTCCGATGGCCGATGACGCCTTGGCAGCTATTGCTGATGCGGCTGATGGCGCGGCAGGTGCTGCTGCGGATATCGGTGACGCCGTCAACGATTGGGCATACCAGCAGCAGCTCAATAGATACAGGCCGGTAACCAAGGAGACCTATCAGAGTCCTTCATTCCATTTGCCGAACATGATTCGAATTGTTGACGGAAATGAGCGTCGGGGTATCGACGTCTGTAGGGATGCCATTGGTTGGTTGGATACTGTTAAGGGTACGCAGATTTTCAATCTGTACCGCGAGGCAATCGGGGATAGCGAGCTGTCTTTCTATCCTAAACCATCTCTTTATTCCACATATTACATAGATGCTTTTGATCGGTCTCGCTTTGTTGACCTTGACTCTTATTTCGCAACCATGCAACAAGACAAGATGGCCGAGTTGAGGCGGATTGCGTTCATGCTTGGCGCGAAGCGCTGCAAGCTGGAGGTGACGGAGTACGAGGAAACTCGGCGAGGCCACCAGGTTAAGGGAAATGCCAAGGCGGGAAAGAGAGGCTCGGTTCGAACCGACGGTTCCTTTAGCGATTCGACGAGAAATGAGAAGAAAATACTGTTTACACAGGAATTCGAGGGTGACATGGTTCCACAGCGCCCTGAGCTCCATTGGTATGCCCATGACTCAGATATTCTCTTGTTAATTGAGACGAGATGCGGTGGAGAGGATAAAAACAAGGCGAAGAGCTATCGGGTCGAATTGAAAAGTGAAACGACCATGACCATGTCTGTATCACTTGCTATGGCTATCGACGAGGCATGCAGCAAACTGAGCATAAGGGCGAATTCGAGCCTGACAAGCCAAGCTAAGCGAGAACTCCGGCAGTCGTTTGTATTTGAAGTTGAATTCTGATGTGTAGGGACCTTTTGCTGCGGAGTTCCTGTCCTTTACGGGGTGGAAGTGTATAAACCCATGCGGTGCAACTCAGTAAAAGTTACTAATATACTGGCATATATTCTAGTTAAAAGCGTTTAAAAACGGTTAATTCCATTTAAATGGGGGTGCGGACGATTTCTTGGACCGCGCCTAGGCGTATCCAAGCTTCCTGCGGT
>CAUFWM010000036.1 GCA_959596505.1 uncultured Collinsella sp. | reverse complement strand
AACAGGTGTCGGGGTTCGAGGCCGAGTTTGGCATCACGTTGTTCGAGCGCTCGCACTCGGGCGTCAAGGTGACGCCGGCGGGCGCGCTGTTGGTGGACGACGCGCGCTCGATCATGCGCCAATCCGAGGACGCGCTGCGCCGTGCCCGACGCGCGGCGGGCGATGGCGGTGCCGTGCGCCTGGGCGTGTCGATGATGTGCCCGGGGCGCCAAACGCTGTCGATGTGGACGAGTGTGCACGAACTGGAGCCGTCACTGCGCTTTGAGATTGTGCCGGTGAGTGACCTTTATGATGAGCGCGAGACCGTCATGCGCAGCTTGGGCCGCGAGGTCGATGTGGTGCAATCGAGTTTTTCTACCCCACGCTGGGGTGATGCCTGCCAAAAGCTCCGCATTGTCAACGTGCCGTTTTATATCGATCTGCCGCGCACGAGCCCGCTGGCGCGCAAGAATCGCATTACGGTTGCCGACTTGGAGGGTATGCGTCTGCGCGTACTGCGCCACGGCAACGACGCCATGGACAGCCTGCGCATCGATCTTTTGGCCGATGGCGGCGTGGACGTGATCGACGTGGACAGTTTTGACTTTGCGCTCTTTAACGAGGCGGAGGAAAAGGGCGATGCAGTGCTCACTTGCGGGGCGTGGTCGGGCGTGCACCCGGCTTTTGTAGGCGTGCCGTTCCTATGTGGCCGCGAGGTGCCGGTCTTCTTGCACTACCCGCTCGAGCCCACCCTCCAAGTACAAAAATTCGTCAACGCCATGGCCCAACTCCTCAAGTAGCTTACACAAAACGAGGCCCTGGCCAAACGGCCAGGGCCTCACTAACCTTTATTCCGTTTTAAACAACGGGCTGACTGCGCGCAGGAGGGTGCCCCGGGGCGGCGGGGTATTTCCTCCGCGCGCAGTTTCGCAGCGAAGCGAGAATGTTTGAGCACGGAGGAATTACCCCGACGCCCCGGGGAACCCTCCGTCAGTAACCGTTCCTACTCCAGCTCAAACGCTCCCGTGTACAGCTGGTAGTAATACCCGCGCTTGGCGATCAGCTCGTCGTGGTTGCCGCGCTCGATGATGCGGCCGTGATCCAGACAGATGATCGCGTCGGAGTTGCGCACGGTGGACAGGCGGTGTGCGATGACAAACGTCGTGCGGCCCTCCATGAGCTTGTCCATGCCCGCCTGTACGATGGCCTCGGTGCGGGTGTCGATGGAGCTCGTGGCCTCGTCCAGGATCATCGCCGGCGGATCGGCGACGGCGGCGCGTGCGATCGAAATTAGCTGACGCTGGCCCTGCGACAGTTGGGCGCCGTTGCCGGTGAGCATGGTGTCATAGCCGTCGGGCAGGCGGGTGATAAAGTCGTCCGCGCCGGCAAGCTTGGCCGCCGCGATGCACTCCTCGTCGGTGGCATCCAGGTTGCCGTAGCGGATGTTATCCATCACGGTGCCGGTGAACAGGTTCACGTCCTGCAGCACGACGCCCAGGCTTCGGCGCAGGTCGGCCTTGCGGATCTTGTTGACGTTGATGCCGTCGTAGCGGATCTTGCCGTCGGCGATGTCGTAGAAGCGGTTGATGAGGTTGGTGATGGTCGTCTTGCCGGCACCGGTGGCGCCGACAAACGCGACCTTCTGGCCCGGCTTGGCAAACACGGACACGCCGTGCAGCACCTCGTGGTCGGGCGTGTAGCCAAAGTCGACGTTGTCCATGACCAGGTCGCCGCGCAGCGGTACGTACTCGATCTCGCCGGTTGCGCGGTGCGGGTGTTTCCATGCCCACATGCCGGTGTGGTGGTCGGCCTCCTCGAACTCCCAAGTCTCGGGGTTCACCTGCGCGTTGACGAGCGTCACGTAGCCTTCGTCGGCCTCGGGCTTCTCGTCGATGAGCTCAAAGATGCGGTCGGCGCCGGCGAGGCCCATGACCACGGCGTTGATCTGCTGCGAGATCTGGCCGATCTGTCCGCAGAACTGCTTGGTCATGTTGAGGAACGGCACCACGACGGCGATGGACAGCGCCATGCCCGAGATGCTCAGGTTGGGCACGCCCAGCGCCAGGAAAATGCCGCCCGCCAGTGCGACCAGCACGTAGAGCAGGTTGCCCAGGTTCATAAGGATGGGCATGAGGATGTTGGCGTACATGTTGGCCTTCTGGGAGACCTCGAAGAGCTTTTCGTTGCGCTCGTCAAAATCGGCCTCGGCGGCAGACTCGTGGCAGAACGCCTTGACGACCTTCTGACCGTTCATGACTTCCTCGATATGGCCCTCGACCACGCCGAGCTCGGTCTGCTGCGCAATGAAGAAGCGCGCGGAGTTGGAGCCGAGCAGCTTGGTCATAAAGGTCATAAAGGCGACGCCGGCGATGATGACCAGGCACATCCACACGCTGTAGTACAGCATGATAAAGAACACCGTGACGATGATGATGATCGTCATGAGCAGGTTGGGCAGCGACTGGCTGATCATCTGACGCAGCGTGTCGATGTCGTTGGTGTAGTGGCTCATGATATCGCCGCGCTGGTGCGTGTCGAAGTAGCGGATCGGCAGGTCCTGCATGCGGTTGAACATCATCTCGCGCAGCTTCTCGAGCGAGCCCTGCGTGACGATAGCCATGGCGCGGTTCCAGAAGAGCGAGGACAGGACGCCGACGCCGTAGATGCAGGCGAGGGTGGTCACGAGCTGCAGAATCTTGGGCTGCGCGGCTTCCCAATCGCCCGACTGCCACGATTCGCTAATAATTTGCAGGGCGCTCTGCAGGAAGGTCGCGCCGATGGAGTTGATGATGGCGCAGAGCACCACGCCGGCGACGACAAGGGGCAAAAGCACGGGATAGAAGCCAAAGAGCGTCTTGATGAGGCGCGACATGGTGCCGCCCTTACGGTTGAGCGCGCGCTCGGCGGTCGTTGCCTTACTCATGTGCCTCGCCTCCTTCCTGGGTCTGAGCTTGCGTTGCGGATGCCTCGGTGTCGGCCTCGACGGCCCCTTCGCCCTCGGCGCTCATCTTGTTTTGCGAGGTGAAGGTCTCGCGGTAGATCTCGCTTGTCTTAAGCAGCTCGTCATGGTTGCCGATCTGCGCGATACGGCCGCCCTCCATGACGATGATGCGGTCTGCGTCCTGTACGGAGCTGATGCGCTGGGCGATGATGATCTTGGTCGTGTTGGGCAGATAGCTTGCCAGACCTGCGCGAATCTTTGCGTCGGTCTTGGTGTCGACGGCGCTGGTGGAGTCGTCCAGGATCAAGATCTTGGGGCGACGCAGCAGGGCGCGTGCAATGCACAGGCGCTGCTTCTGACCGCCCGAAACATTAGAGCCGCCCTGTTCGATCCAGGTGTCGTAGCCCTTGGGGAAACCGTCGACAAACTCGTCGGCGCAGGCCAGATGAGCTGCCTCGCGGACTTCCTCGTCGGTGGCGTTCGGGTCGCCCCAACGCAGGTTCTCGGCGATGGTGCCGCTAAACAGCACGTTTTTCTGCAGCACCATGGCGACCTGGTGACGCAGCGCGTCCAGGTCGTAGTCGCGCACGTCCACGCCGCCCACGCGCACAGCGCCTTCGGTGGTGTCGTACAGGCGGGCGATGAGGTTGACGAGCGTGGACTTGGCCGAGCCGGTGCCGCCGATGATGCCGATGGTCTCGCCGCTCGTAATGTGCAGGTCGATATCGTCGAGCGCCTGGCGCTTCGCATGCTTGGAATACTTAAAACTCACGTGGTCAAAGTCGATGGAACCGTCGGCAACCTCGAGCACGGGCTCGGCGGGATCGGCGATCGTGGGCTCGGCGGCCAGCACCTCGGCAATGCGGTGGGCCGATTCGTCGGCCATGGTCACCATGACAAAGATCATCGACAGCTGCATCAGGCTCATGAGAATCTGGAAACCATAGGTAAAGGTCGAGGAGAGCTGGCCCACGTCGAACAGCGTGCCCTGGCTTGTGATGATGAGCTTGGAGCCCAGGTAGATGATGACGACAAACGCGCCGTTGACGCAGATGTTCATCATGGGGTTGTTAAAGGCGAGCAGCTTCTCGGCGCGGGTGAAGTCCATCTGGACGTTGCGCGCGGCGGTCGCGAACTTCTCCTTCTCAAAGTCTTCGCGTACGTAGCTCTTAACCACGCGCATGCCGGTGACGTTTTCCTCAACGGACTCGTTAAGGGCATCGTACTTGTGGAACACGCGCGAGAAGATGGGGCGCACCTTAAAGATGATAAAGAACAGCCCAAAGCCCAGCAGCGGAATGATGACCAGGTAGACCATGGCAACGCTGCCGCCCATGATAAATGCCATGGTAAAGGCGAAGATCAATACCAGCGGCGCGCGCACGGCGATACGGATGATCATCATAAAGGCCTGCTGCACGTTGTTGATGTCGGTGGTCAGACGCGTGACGAGTGAGGAACTCGAGAACTCATCGATGTTGGCAAAGCTGAACGTCTGGATCTTGTAGAACAGGTCGTGACGCAGGTTCTTGGCGAACCCGCAGCTCGCATGGCTGCAGGTGACGCCGGCCGCGGCGCCAAAAGCAAGCGACGTCAGCGCGATGAGCACCAAAAAGCCTGCGGTGGGAAGCATCTCGGCTACGGTGGCGCCGTCTTTGATAGCGTCGATCAGGTTGGCGGTGATGAATGGAATCAGCATCTCGCAGAGCACCTCGCCAAGCACGAGCAACGGCGTGGCAACGGTGACTTTCATATAGTCGCGGATGCTGCCCATGAGGGTTTTAATCATCCAGTTCCTCCCAGGTTACGCGGATTTTATCGAGCATTTCGGCGAGGTCCTCGCGCTCGTCATGGGTGAGCGCGCTAAAGGCCTGCTCTCTAAAGCGAATGCGGGCTGCCTGGTCGATGCGGGCGTTTTCCCGGCCGGTTTCGGTCAGGCGAATGGTGAGCTGCCGTCGATCCTTGGGGTTACGGCTGCGCTCGATGAGGCCGTTGAGCTCGAGCTTGGACAGGATCTCGGAAAGCGATCCCGGCTTGAGGTCGAAGTGCATGCCGAGCTCCTGCTGCGACATCTCGCCGCCGGGTTGCTTGGCCAGCAGGCAGATGATGGGTGCCTTGCCGGACACGCCTCCGCCATGAAAATGCATGTAATGGCCGCAAAAGCCCAGGCCGCTCAGGATGCGCTTGGCGAGTTTGTCTTCGGCGCTGACCGCTTCGGGTATGTCTACCGGTTGCGACGGGTCACCGCCGGGCTCATGCGGAAGGACGAGTGGTTCAACACACATATCTAAGCTTCGCTCCTTTCTTTAGTTAGGTAGAGAGATTGTTTTGTACCTAAGTGATTCTAGAGGTACCTAACTGATTGTCAAGGTACCGAATCGATTTTGTGGCAGTGCTGGGATGCCGGTGCCAGGGGAATCTTGGACAGTCTTTGCAGCGTAGATTCAGCGGGCCACGGCGTATCCCGGAGTTTCCGATAGGTTCATTAAGGGGGCGAGACTGGCAGTTGCCGGTTTCGCCCCCTTGGCTTTCCGGGACTTAGAGCGGCTCGTCGCCGGTTCGGAGGATGGCGAGATATGGCTCATATGAAAACGTGCGGTATCGTTTCCTGCTCGTATCGCGTTGGACAAGAATGCCCCAATCGGTAAATTGGGATATAAGGTTGTTTGCGCTCGATCTGCTAATCTGCATTCGTTCAGACACAAAGGCGGTGTCGACGATCGGATTGCCCTCGAGAAGGTCGAGTAGCATAAGGGCGTTCGTCGTGGCCCTTCCCGCCTTTTCGCGAATCAGCCTTTCGGTTTCCGAATGGAGGTCGACAAGCTTCCGCATCGAATCCCGTGCCTCGCGTGCGCTTGCAAGCAAGCAGGTGCTGAAAAACGAAACCCATCCCTCAAAATCGCCTCTCTGCCTTACGCGCATAAGCCAATCGTAGTATTCGCTCCTGTGTCGTTTGAGTTCATACGAGGGATAGATGACCGGCTTGGTGAGCGCCCCATCATGTATGAGCGAAAGGAGGATGAGCAGACGCCCGAGGCGTCCGTTGCCGTCGAGGAACGGGTGTGTGGTTTCAAACTGGTAGTGCACCAAAGCGGCCTTGATGACCGGATCGATGTCGTCACGCTCGTTGATGAAAAGCTCGAGGTCGCCAAGTGCCTCCTTCATATCCTCCGTGTTGGGAGGGACATACGGGGCCTCATTGAGCGTGCAGCCGTTTGGTCCGACCCAGTTCTGAGTCGTCCTGAACTGGCCCGGCGTCTTGTCGGAGCCTCTGCCATTTCCAAGCAATGTGGCATGGACGGATTTGAGCAGCCTCATACAGAGTGGCAGTTCCTCCATGAGCTTGGTCGCCTGCTGCACCGCTCGAGTGTAGTTGACGACGTCGGTTAGGTCCCGGCTCGCATTGGATTCGTTTGACGGGTCAAGAACATCATCGAACGTACATTGCGTACCCTCGATTTGAGAGGACAAGAGCGCTTCCTTGCGAACGTACATAGAAAGGTACATGTCGATGTTCGGAACAAAGCGAGACATGCCCTCAACCTCGCCGAGTATGGCGCGGCAATCGGAGACAAGCCGCATGGAATCAGCGGATAAATTGATTGGAAAGAATGAATCCATATTGGCGGGTCTAAACGAATCATAGGCGAGGGCTCCTGAAAGGTTGTGCCTGACGTTTCCCTGTCGTCCGGGTGTGATGGGTGCGAGCATCGTTAGTGTCCTAAGAACAAATTTGAGCCAAAACTTGTTCTTAGAATTTTATAGCGCCTTCTAAGGCCAAGTTTCTGCAATAAGAAGCGTCAGAAAAACTCTAAGAACAAAATTACGCCCAAACTTGGTCTTACATCCGAAGGCAAGACTTAGATTGCACTGCGCTACACTTAGTCGCACTGTGGCGCTGCTGCGCCGCGCCCGAACCAAGGGAGACATTCATGAAGAACACTCAGCTGCTGCTGATCAACGATATGTGCGGCTACGGCAAGGTCGCGCTCTCCGCCATGCTGCCGGTGCTGTCGCACATGGGCTACCGTATCCACAATCTGCCGACGGCACTTGTGTCCGATACGCTCAACTACCCCAAGTTCTACATCCACGACACCACTGAGTACGTGCGTCAAAGCCTCGCTATCTGGGAGGAGCTCGGCTTTGAGTTCGACGCCATCTCGACCGGCTTTATCGTGACCGAGGAAGAGACGTGTATCATCTCGGACTTTTGCCACCGCCGCGCGCAAAAGGGTACCAAGGTGTTCGTCGACCCCATCATGGGCGACAACGGCAAGCTCTACGCTGGCGTGCCCGAGTCCACGATCGGCCTCATGCGCAGCCTGCTCGAGTGCGCCGACTACGCGGTGCCCAACTACACCGAGGCCTGTCTGCTCACCGATACGCCTATTGCAGAGCAGATCACGCCCGATGAGGGCCGCGCTCTTGTGGATGCCGTGCGTGCCCTGGGCGCCAAGTCGGTGGTCGTTACGAGCGCCGTAGTCAATGGTACGAACGCGGTTATCGGTTACGACCATGTGGCGGGGGAGTACTTCACGATTCCCTTCGACCTGATCCCGGTCTACTTCCCGGGCACGGGCGACACGTTCTCGGCGGTGCTTGTCGGCCGCGTTATGGCGGGTTGGAGTCTGCAGCGCGCGACGTCCGATGCCATGCGTGTGGTGGCTGAGCTTATCGAGCGCAATGCCGACCAAGAGGACAAGTCGGCCGGCCTTCCCATCGAGGCCTGCCTGGATGTGATTGACCATGAGTAATGCTGGCGAGGGCGGCGTCAAGCCTGCGGGCGAGAACAAGCCGCTCGGCGCTCCGCGTGGCAAGCGTCCGCGCATCCGCGTGAGCTGCGTGGACCAGTTGGGTGCGTGCCGCTGCCACCATGGTCACAAGCCGGGTGACGTCTTCGACTTCGACCGAGACCGCGGCAAGATGTGCGCCATGGCCTGCCATGTGGGCTTTCCCTATATCGATATCCTGCGCTATGGCGGAACCGTGCCTGGCAACGAGCCTGGTACGGCAAAGTTCTGCTGCCCCGAGGTCGATACGTTGAACGTCTGGCTCGCCGAGATCGTCGACGAGTAGTTGAGCGTGGATTTTCTCCCACCGAGATAATGAGCGTGGATTTTCTCCCGTTTTAAGCACGCTTGAACGCTCAAAGTGGGAGAAAATCCACGCTCGATGTCTGCCGATGGTGCGGTTCGTGCGCTCGCGACCCTACAGTTGCTCGAGCATAGCAGTGCAGCCGGCGAGTACATCGCGGTAGGTGGCATCGAAGTTGCCGGTGTACCAGGGATCGGCTACGTCGCCGGGGCGCTCGGCCCAATCGAGCAAGCGCGTAATCTTGCCGTCGGGGTCGTCGCCAAAGATGCGACGCAGGCCGCGCGCGTTCTCAGCATCCATATAGACAATGTGATCCCAGTCGCCATACTCCGCGCGACGCACCTGGCGCGCGCGGTGGGCAACGACGGGAATCCCGACTTCGCGCAGCTTGGCGACCGTGCCATGATGCGGCGGGTTGCCGATCTCCTCGGTTGAGGTTGCAGCAGAATCGATGACAAACTCCGCCTCGCGCCCAGCGCGGCGCACGAGCTCGGTAAACACCGACTCAGCCATCGTCGAGCGGCAGATGTTGCCGTAGCAGATAAACAGAATACGCTGCATGGATTGGTGGTTTTGCATGACGGTTCCCATTCCGAGCGAAGCCGTTTTTCCAATAGCTTAGCGAATAGCATCATCGGGTTTCAACTTGCCCAGCGAACGCGATAGGTTCATGCTGGGAACCTCGACCGCGCGCCAAAACGCGATCGCAACAACCGTGCTTACGAGCAATGAGACTGCGGCAATCGCAAGCGGCGTGGCAATTCCGAGTTTGGGTAAGAAGGCAGCGAGGCCTCCTATGACGATGGCATGGGTGAGATACAAGCTATACGATATCTTTCCCAAAAAAGTCATCGGGCTCGTGCTAAGCGCCCGGCGTGTAAAACCATCGATAATCGAAACTACTACGACCGTCATGCACGCGGCGTTCATGGTGGTAGATAGCAGTGCTTCGGCAATGCCACCGGGATGCCATACGAGCGACAGCTCGATAACGCCAACGGGAGCAATGAGCAGTGCCAGCTCGACAGGGGCAGCCAACTTAATGGCTTTGATTTTATCGAATTGCTTGGCGATTACGACGCCAAGCCAGAACATGAGGCCTAGGCGCAGCGGAAAATAGCCCGACCAATACGAGACAAACACCGCCGCGAATATCGTTATGACCGCAAAACCAGGGCGTCGAATACGCGATATGCACCAAATAGCCAATGGAAGCGTGAGACTGAACCAAAGCTCCCAGCTCATAGACCATATAGGGGAGTCGACTCGTGCGAGGGGCGTACCATAAAGGGTGTTGACGCCATTGGACACATTGAACAGCACATCGAATTGCATAAGAATGTCGTGAATTATTGTGGGCAGATCGGCGTCATAGGCAACGGCAAGTGCGGAACGCGACGTGGATCCCATGTGCCACGCCACATAACCCGCTGGGATAGCCAGCGCGATCGCCGCGAACATCGGAGCGCAAAGGCGAATGATTCTTCTTGGATAGTAGCCGGGCCAGTTGTACCTACCGCCGTCCTTTTGCTTAAACGGGACAAGAGACAGCACTATGCCAGACAAGATGAAAAAAATCAGAACCGATGCGCTACCGGGGAAGAGACTTGTCCCCCCCCCCTAATGGTTTGACCATAATATCGATATGGTACAGGAACACCGTCAGCGCCCCGAGCCCTCGAAGACCGTCAAGCGACAAAACGCGTTCCTCGTGTTTTGGCATTGCTGCCCCTTTCCTTATGCTCGTCAATATAAGCGTCCAGTATACCCCCAGGGTATTCCACACGAGGTAACGACTGTCCGTGCTCCGTAAGCGAATATTCCGACTTTTCCAGACATTAATCTAAGGATGCGACAGGTAGCGTCATGGTGGATAAACAGTACGCGTTGCATAGGACGATACCTTTCATATAGAAGGCTGCTAAGAGTCGAAGCCGGGCGCATGCAGAGTTTTATTTCTTGGCCAGTTTGAAGTAGCGCTCGAATATCAACTCAAATACGTAATAGAACATCAATCGACTGTCGAGGTCCATGCTGCCCAAGCGGATTTCTTTTTGCACGGTGTAGATAGGGTAGTCGGCTAGTTTCGAGAGAGAATTTCGAGAAAAGCCGGTGAGCGTGACGACTTTGCATCCGCGCGTTTTGGCTATCGATGTGGCGTCAATAGACACCTGCGTCTCGCCGCTTACGGAAACGCTGAAGACCAGGTCGTTTTTGCCGAGGAGTTCTGCATAATGCCTCATGACGTGGCGTTCACTGAGCGTGTCGGTATTCTTGCCCATTATTTTGAGCTTTTCAGCCATCTCGAGGCACGGGTATTTCGAAAAGCCCGAGCAGAAGAACACGATATGCGAGGCGTCCTGAATAAGACTCACAACCGAATCGATGACCCGGTCGTTAAGCAGATCTTTGGTCTGTACGAGCTGGGTGTCGAGCGGAAGCGTCTCGATAGTGAATCGATTGCGGTCGAGCGAGGCGGAATACGATTGTTTGAGCTCCGTAAACCCCGAGAAGCCAAGCTTATGGGCAAGCCTGACGATTGTATTGGGAGCGACGAAGAACCGTTCTGCAACGCTCTTAAGCGTGACATCGTCAATATCATCACGCAGCTCGATGATGTAGCGCATGATCTCGCTTTCGAGATCGTTGAGCTTGCTCTCGCCAGCTCGCACATGATCATAAAAAGATTCTTGATCTTTCATAAGATGTTTCAGCCCCTCGCATCTCGTCGTGCATATGGTACCGCTTTGTGTAGCCAGGTGAGAAATCGGTAATCGGTCAAGATTGCCTATTGCCCATGAACTGGGCAAACGCGCGTGTCTGCCTACACATATCTGTGTCGTGAGCGAAATCATGTGTCTCCGTTTCGCATTGGCCCACACGGGACTCGCAAATGACCTTATGTCGCAAAATATCAATCGAAACGAAGCAAGCCGAGGACAGCCGCGGAGCCCAAGGTCTTCGAGAACACCGATCAGCCAACCCTGGAGGGACGGAACATGAAGGATAAGCTCAATATTGTGATCGTTGGCGGCGGCTCCACGTGGTGCCCTGGCATTCTTAAAGCCCTGACCAAGCACATGGACATTCTGCCGCTGAACCGCGTGATGCTCTATGACATCGATGCCGAGCGTCAGCGTCCGATCGGCGAGTTTGGCAAGATCCTCTTCGCCGAGGAGGAGCCCGGTGTGGAGTTTGGTTACACCACCGATAAGGACGAAGCTTACACCGACGTCGACTTTGTGCTCTGCCAGATTCGTACCGGCGGCTACGAGATGCGTAGCAAGGACGAGAAGATTCCGCTGCATATGGGAATTATCGGCCAGGAAACGGTGGGCCCTGGCGGCATGGCTTACGGTATGCGCTCCATGCATGACATGGTTGAGATCGTCAACGACGTTCGCGCTCATAGCCCGGAGGCGTGGATTATCAACTACACCAACCCGGCTGCTATTGTGGCATATGGTCTCGAGCGCGTCCTGCCCGATGAGCATCGCGTCCTCAACATCTGCGACCAGCCTGTCAACCTCATGCGCTCTTACGGTCGCCTGCTCGGTCGCGATATGAGCAAGACGGAGCCCGTGTACTTCGGCCTCAATCACTTCGGTTGGTTCAAGCACATCTACGATGAAGAGGGCCATGACCTCGTGCCGCAGATTAAGGAGTACACGGAGAAGAACGGCTTCCTTCCTGCCGATGCCGAGCAGCGTGACCAGTCCTGGCTTGATACCTACGCCATGGTCAAGGACATGCTCGAGGACTTCCCCGACTATCTGCCCAACACTTATCTGCAGTACTATCTGTATCCCGAGTACAAGGTCGCTCACCTCGACCCCGACTACACTCGCTCCGACGAGGTTATCAACGGCCGTGAGAAGCGCGTATTCGCCGAGTGCAAACGTGTTGCCGAAGTCGGCACCGCAAAGAACTCCTCGGTTGTGCAAAACGACGCTCATGGCGATATGATCGTGGAAATCACCTCGGCCATTTATCGCAATACCAACAAGACCTTCATTGTCATCGTGCCCAACAACGGCATTATCGAGGGCATGCCCGATGACGCCATGGTCGAGGTCGCGGCAAGCGTGGGCGCCAATGGCCCGCAGCCCTATGCTGTTGGCAAGATCGGTACCTTCTATCGCGGCCTTATGGAGAACCAGTACGCCTATGAGCGCCTGACCGTTGAGGCTTGGATGGAGGGTTCCTACGAGAAGGCTTTGCAGGCACTCACGCTTAATCGTCTGGTCGGTGACGCAAAGAAGGCTCGCAAAGTGCTCGACAAGCTCATCGAGGCCAATAAGGATTACTGGCCGGAGCTTAAGTAGCTAGTTCCATAGCGCTTGATAACTGTTATTGGGCGTGTGGGCTGTAGAGCTGCACGCCCCGTTTCTTTAAGAGGGGTATCCCATGAACAAAGATGAGCTGCTGGCAAAGTTCCAGCGCCTGGGCAAAGTCCTCATGACGCCTGTCTTGATCCTGCCAATCGCCGGCATCCTTCAGGGCTTTGGCAATGCCTTTACCAGCCCCACCCTTACGGCAGCTGTTCCCTGGCTTGCTGCTCCGGGCTTTGCGATTTTCTTTTCGATTCTCAAGGCCGCAGCCGGCATCGTAATGAACAACATCCCGGTTATCTTCTCGATTTGTCTCGCCTATGGCTTCGCCAAGTCCGAGAAGGCCACCGCGGCGCTTTGTGGCTTTTTGGGCTACATGTGCATGAACTCCGTGATGGGCACGTTCCTTACGGCGACTGGCGTTATCGATCCCGCGAATCTTACGACGGGCCAGAGCACGATTCTCGGTATCACCACGCTCGACACCGGCGTTATCGGTGGTCTTCTGGTAGGCGCAATCGTTGCATGGTTGCATAACCGTTACTACAAGATTGAGCTGCCTGCCGTGTTCTCCATCTTCAACGGTACGCGCTTTATCCCGGCGGTGACGCTGCTCTCATGCAGCATCCTCGCACTGGTCATGTCCTTTGTTTTCCCGTTTATTCAGAACGCTCTCGGTGCGCTGTCCGAGTTCATCAAGACTACGGGTGCCTTTGGTGCATTTGTCTACGGCGCCGGCGAGCGCATGCTCCTGCCTTTTGGTCTGCACCACTTTGTCTATTTGCCGTTCTTCTTCACGTCGCTCGGTGGCGTCGAGACTATCGACGGCCAGACTGTTCAGGGTGCTATCAATATCTACAACGCGATCCTGGGCTCTCCCAGCACGCCGTTTAACATCGAGGTCAGCCGTTTTGTCATGAACGGCAAGGTTATCTTCGCCATGTTCGGCCTGCCCGGCGCTGCACTCGCCTTCTACAAGACGGCGCTTCCCAAGAACAAGAAGAAGACCGCAGCGCTTATGATCGCCATCGTGGTGCCTTGCATCCTCTCCGGCATCACCGAGCCGCTCGAGTACTCCTTCCTGTTTATCGCGCCCATCCTCTACGTGTTCCACGCTCTCATGGCTGGTCTTGCCTATGCGCTGACCTATATCCTGCAGTTCAACGTGGCCGGTTCCGCGTCCTTCGGCGGCCCGCTCTTGTCGTTGATCTTTAACGGCATTATGGGTGCAGCCAAGGGCTCCAACTGGCAGGTTATCCTGTTCCTCGGCCCCATCTACTTCGTGGTGTACTACTTCGTCTTCAAGTTCATCATTCTTAAGAAGGATCTTAAGACCCCTGGCCGCGAGGAAGAGTCTGACGATGAGGCCGAAAAGGCTCCCAAGACCGTGATCAGCGACCTCATTCCCGCCATCGTTGAGGCAGTGGGCGGCGACAACAATATTAAGTCTGTCGAGGCCTGCTTCACCCGTCTGCGCATCCAGCTCAATGACTGTGACAAGGTGGTTGACGACGCCGAGTTTACCGAAAAGCTCGAAGCGCGTGGCATCGTGCATGTTAACGGCGGCGTGCAGATTGTTTACGGCAACATGGCATCTAACTACGCGACTCAGATGCGTGAACTTTTGGGCATGGAGTAAACGCCCCACATATCTATAAAATCCGGTATAAAAGGCGGCGGCAGACAATGCGTCTGCCGCCGCCTTTGAGTTGCCCCACGCGCATTTCGTGTACTTGAAATACACGAAAACGTAGAAAAGCGTGTATCTGAAATACACGAAATTGCACTGCTGGAGCTTGCAGGCAGATAAACACCACTCGTATGGGACGGTTTTCACCGGTTGCTCGTCACCTTGGGCTATGTTCGCCCCTATGCCTGCATCCGGGGTTGTGCTGATTGACGCCGGCGCTCCCAGCGAGCCAACTTAATCGTCACCAGCGTAAGCGCCCAGGCGACAAGCGAGAACGCGGCGCCCACTGCGCCCACGTACGCAATGCCAACTCCGCTTACCACGGCGCCGCCCACCGCAGTGCCAAACGAGATGCCGACGTTAAACGCCATGGGCTCAACCGAACTCGCGAGTACCATCGACTTGGGATGGCGGCTGCGCGCCACGTCCATAAAGTGTGTGATGCACGACACCGAGAACAGGTACATGAGCATCGCCAAGCTAAAGACAAAGACCAGCGCGAGCGGCATAGTGCCGCCCACGGCAAACAACCCGAGTAACGCCACAGCCTGCAGCACAAACGTCACCAGCAGCGCCTTCATGCCAAAACGCGCGTCGATCCATCCGCCCAGGATGTTCGAGATCAGGCAGAACACGCCATAGGCCATGA
>CAUFWM010000035.1 GCA_959596505.1 uncultured Collinsella sp. | reverse complement strand
AACCACGTTATTTAGATAAAGCGAGATGCCCGCAAGTCGCAGGCATCTCGCTTGTTGTATTTGTTATTATCAACCAAGTTAACCCTAGGGCCGGGCGGCTAGGCTTTGCTCGATACAAGTTCCGCACGCAAAGGACAGCACTTAATGTGCTGTCCGTCTTGCGCAGGACTGTCCGCAGTAGCGAGTAAAGCTAAGCCGACCGACCCCATTAAAGATTAAAGGAGCTGATATGTGCGATTGCACAGATCATAAGGATGAGATCCCTGCCTACGACGCGCAGGCCATTGAGTCCAAGTGGATGAAGGCCTGGGAGGACTCCAACCTCTTTGCCGTCGACACCGACGACAGCAAGCCCAAGAAGTACGTCCTCGAGATGTTCCCGTATCCGTCGGGCGACCTGCACATGGGCCACGCGCGCAACTATACCATCGGCGATGCCATGGCCCGTCAGGCCCGCATGCGCGGCTTTGACGTGCTGCACCCCATCGGCTTTGACGCCTTTGGCCTGCCCGCCGAGAACGCCGCCATCAAGCACAACACGCAGGCTGCCGCCTGGACGTATAAGAACATGGACCAGGCGCTCGCCACGATGAAGCGCATGGGCTTCTCCTACGACCTGGATCGCACCGTTAAGACCTGCAGCCCCGACTACTATCGCTGGGGTCAGTGGATCTTTGAGAAGATGTGGGAAAAGGGCCTGGTCTACCGCAAGAAAAACCCGGTTAACTGGTGCCCCACCTGCAAGACCGTTCTGGCCAACGAGCAGGTGACCGAGGGCAAGTGCTGGCGCTGCGGCACCGAGCCCGAGAAGCGTGACCTCGAGCAGTGGTACTACAAGATTACCGATTACTCCCAGGAGCTGCTCGACGACCTGGAGAAGCTCCCCGGCTGGCCGGAGCGCGTCAAGCAGATGCAGGCCAACTGGATCGGTCGCTCTGAGGGCGCCGAGGTCGACTTTACCCTGTGCGACCAGGATGGCGAGCCCATCGAGGGCGACGAGGGCAAGATCACCGTCTTCACCACGCGTGCCGATACCCTCTTTGGCGTTTCCTTCTTTGTCCTTGCTCCCGAGTACGCTCGTCTGCACGAGCTCGTCGAGGGCACGGAGTACGAGGAGGCCGTCACCAAGATCGTCGAGGACTCCAAGCATATCTCTGCCGTCGAGCGTGCCCAGGGTACCCTCGAGAAGCACGGTGCCTTTACCGGTCGCTACGTGGTGAACCCCGTCAACGGCGAGAAAGTTCCCGTGTGGGTTGCCGATTATGTCGTTGCCGACTACGGCACCGGCGCTGTCATGGCCGTTCCCTGCGGCGACCAGCGCGACTTTGAGTTTGCCCGCAAGTACGACCTGCCGATCGTGCCGATCATCCTGGACGATGACGATCGCGCTGCCGTCGAGGCCAGCGGCGAGACCATCGATACCTTCCATGCCGAGACCGTCGACTGGGACTGCGCCCACGCCGCCGAGGGCACGCTCGTCCAGTCCGGCAAGTACACCGGCATGCGCGGCGGTAAGCACTCCGAGGGCGAGGCTGCCATCGTGGCCGACCTCGAGGCTATGGGCTGCGGCCGTCGCAAGGTCGAGTTCCGCCTGCGCGACTGGCTCATCAGCCGTCAGCGCTATTGGGGCAACCCCATCCCGGCCATCCACTGCGAGCACTGCGGCATTGTGCCCGTGCCCGAGGATCAGCTGCCGGTGACGCTGCCCGAGAACCTTGACCTGGGCGCCGGCGAGACCCTCGCCGAGTGCAAGGACTTTTACGAGACCACCTGCCCGGTCTGCGGCCGCCCGGCCAAGCGCGAGACCGATACCATGGACACCTTCACCTGCTCCAGCTGGTATTACCTGCGCTACACCGATCCGCACAACACCGAGCTGCCCTTCTCCCGCGAGGCGGCCGACCGTTGGATGCCCGTCGATAACTACATCGGTGGCATCGAGCACGCCATTCTGCACCTGCTCTACAGCCGCTTCTTTACCAAGGCGCTGCGCGACCTGGGCCTGCTGAGTGTGGACGAACCCTTCACCAACCTGCTGTGCCAGGGCATGGTCAAGGACGAGAACGGCGACACCATGTCCAAGTCCAAGGGCAATGTGGTGCCCCCGAGCTCGGTTATCGAGCCCTACGGCGCCGACACCATGCGTCTGGCGATCCTGTTTATCGCCCCGCCCGAGAAGGACTTCGACTGGGATCCCAAGGCCGTCGAGGGCGCCAACCGCTTTATCAAGCGCGCCTGGCGTATCGTGTGGCAGCTCGTCCAGTCGGGTGACGCCAGCGTGGCCTTCGACAAGTCCGTGCTCGACGAGACCGCGATGAAGCTCTACCGCGAGCGTCACCGCACCATCGCCAAGTGCACCGAGGACTTCGATCGCGGCCAGTTCAACACCGCGATCTCGGCCGTCATGGAGCTCGTCAACGCGGCGAGTGCCTACCTCAACGCCACCGAGGGTGCCGACCGCGACAAGGCCCTGTGCTACGGCGTGGCCAAGGACATCGTGAGCGTCCTGGCGCCCATCTGCCCGTTCTGGGCCGACGAACTGTGGCACGAGGCGCTCGGCTGCGAGGGCAACGCCTACACCGCCGCCTGGCCCGAGTTCGACCTGGCCGAGTCCATCGAGGACACGGTGCAGATCGTCGTCCAGGTGCTCGGCAAGGTCCGCGGCCGCATCGACGTGCCCCGCGATGCCTCCAATGAGGATATGCAGGCTGCCGCCGAGGCCGCCGTCGCCAAGTGGCTCGAGGGCAAGACGGTCGTCAAGGCCATCTGCGTGCCCGGCAAGCTGGTCAACCTGGTGGTCAAGTAAGCACTGCGAGCATAACTGACGCATAAAAGACGAGGGGCGATCCGGTTGGGTCGTCCCTCGTCTTGTACTGTGTGCCCCTTTTGGCTGGTGCCTGGCGCCACCCTCTACGGAATGTGCACCAGGTCTCTAAAGTAGACGTTGCCGGTTTGCTCCTCAAACATCCAGATGTTGAGGTAGATGTCGTTGAGGTCGTTGTTCACATCAAAGTCAGGATCGTCGAAGGTGCCTACACAGGTGAGCATTGCGGTCGCTTCTTCGCCTGCGGCGACGGGCTGGCGCATGCGCACGTCGCGGACGACACCGTTGACGTAGGCATAAGCATCAACATCGCCAAACATCATGTCGACATCGGTGTTGTTTGTCACCGCAAAGACCAACACGGCATCGCCGTAGCCATCCGTGTCCTTGCCCACGCAAGCAACATGGACGTTCTCGTCTGCCTCAAGGTCGATGGGGAACTGTTCTTGAGGGTCGGGGCCTAAGCCCTGGGGATCGACTCTATCTTCGTCTATTTTGTCGAAGCGCTCCGAAGGCGTTGTTTTCACGATGGCTTTGGTGCTGCCGAGATCTGGCTCGCATGGTCCGGTGTTGCCATCGATGTTGCCGCAGCCCGCCAGAACGAAGGAGCAGGCGGCGACGACGAGCGCGGTCGCGCAGAGGGTGCCTAGGCGTTTCATGGTGTCTCCTTGCCGTAGAGGATCCGGAAGGTTGTGCGGTCAATGCGTGAGTACGGCTAATCTGTTCCAGAATGTCCCTTACGAGCAGTCTGGCCGATGTGCGCCCAGGGATGGAATGCCCATAGGGCCCGATTTGGTCGGCGCGCTGGGACGCATGGCCCGTTTTGGGGGTTTTGGGTGGGCGCCGCGCAGGTTTCTTCGCCCAATTGTCCTATTCTTGTGGAGAAGCTGTGGGCGCGCTGACCTGCGAATTTCTTTGCCGCTTGCACGTTTTCGCAGGTATTGGTATAGTTTGCTTGCAAATGAAGTTGTAATTGAAAGAAGTGGGGTTTCGGCCCCGCTTCTTTTTTGTATGGATGGAGGTGCCGCAATGGTCAAGACCAAGACCGAGCAGGCGATCATCGACGCGCTCGAGGCCGTCGCTCCCCAGCACGATGTCGATATTGTCGACGTTGAGCTCGTGGGCGCCACCAAGGCCCCCTGCGTGCGTGTGCGTATCGAGGGTGCCGAGGGTCAGAACCTGTCGCTCAACGACGTCACGGCCAATACCAAGTGGGTCGGCGACGTGATCGAGGAGCTCGACCCCATTTCTTCGAGCTACACGCTCGAGGTGTCGAGCCCGGGTATGGCGCGCCCGCTGCGCCGCCCGAGTGACTTTGCCCGCTTTGTGGGCGAGAACTGCGAGCTCACCTCCACCGCCACCGAGGGCCGTCGCAAGTACTCCGGCAAGATTGTCGCCGCGACCGAGACGAACGTGACCCTCGAGCTCGAGGACGGCGAGTCCGTCACCCTCGATTTCTCTGATGTTAAAAAGTGCAAGTTGAAGCCCACCTATGACTTCAAGCCCGCGAAGGAAGGAAAGTAAGATGGCAGCATCCGACATGATGTCCGCCCTGATGGAGCTTTGCCAGGAGAGGCACATCGACCAGCTCTACCTGATCGACCGCCTGGAGCAGTCGCTCGCCAAGAGCTATGCCGAGATCCTGCATCTTGAGTGGGGCGCCAAGGTGACCATCGACCGCACCACCGGCAAGATCTACGTCTACCGTCTGGAGCCGATCGATGATTCCATGGATGAGGAGGGAAACTTCACCGAGTTCGAGGAGATCGACGTCACCCCTAAGAACACGAGCCGCATCGCCGCTCAGCACGCCAAGGCCGAGATCAACGCCATCGTGCGCAACTCCGCCCGCGAGCAGATCTACGAGGAGTTCTCCGGCCGTATTGGTGACCTCATCAGCGGTACCGTGCTGCAGTCCACGCCTGACTTCACGATCGTCAAGATCCGCGATGGCGTCGAGGCCGAGCTGCCGCACTTTGACCAGCGCCGTTACGAGAACGAGCGCAACGAGCGTCCGATGGGCGAGCGCTATCTGCACAACCAGCACATCAAGGCCGTGATCATCGACGTTCGCGACCCCAACTCCAACCTGCAGCCGGTTCGCGGCGAGCACAGCCGTCCGCCGATCGTCATCTCCCGTACCCACCCCGAGCTCATGCGTCGTCTGTTTGAGCAGGAGGTGCCCGAGATCTATGAGGGCACCGTCCAGATCAAGTCGATCGCACGCGAGCCCGGCCAGCGCTCCAAGGTCGCCGTCCACTCGCTCGACGACCGCCTGGATCCCGTGGGCGCCTGCGTCGGCCCCAAGGGCAGCCGCGTTCGCGCTGTCGTGGGCGAGCTCCGCGGCGAGCGTGTCGACGTCATCCTGTGGGATGCCGATCCGGCCGTCTACGTCGCCAACGCCCTGTCGCCTGCCAAGGTCACCCGCGTCCTCATCGACGAGGAGAAGGCCTACGCCGGCGTCATCGTGCCCGACGACCAGCTTTCGCTCGCCATCGGCAAGGAGGGCCAGAACGCCCGCCTCGCCGCTCGCCTGACCGGCTGGCACATCGACATCAAGTCCGAGACCCTTGCCGCCGACATCCTCAAGAACGTCCCCGTTCACGAGGAGCCCGCCGCCGACCTGATCGGTGACGAGGAGGACGACGACGTCCGTCGCTGCGAGTACGTGTCCGAGGACGGCGTCCAGTGCCGCAACCAGGCCCGCCCGGGCTCCCGTTTCTGCGGTGTTCACGACACCGACGCCTTCGATGATGCGGAGGACCTGATCTAGCGCGCGGTCGCGTCGGGCGGGTCCCGGCGCATCTCCCACGCTCGTTCAGTCTCTAGGCACCCAAGGTGCCAGAAAGGGTAGGTGAAGTCATATGGCAAAAGTCCGTGTGTCCACCCTGGCCAAAGAGTTCGGCATGACCTCCAAGGAACTGATGGGTCATCTCGCCGAAATGAAGATTCCCGCTAAGTCCGCTTCCTCCGCCCTGGAGGACGCCTACGTCGCCATGGTCCGCAAGCAGCTCGCCTCGGTGATCGAGGCCCGCGCCAAGGAAGTCGAGGCCGCCAAGCAGGCCGAGGAGGAGGCAGCCGCCGCCGAGGAGGCAGCGCGCGCTGCCGAGGCCGAGCGCGAGCGCATCGCCGCCGAGAAGGCACGCGAGGAGGAACGCCGCCAGTTCGCCGCCGCCCAGGCTGCCGAGGAGGCCGCCCGCGCCGAGGCCGAGGCCAAGAAGAAGGCCGAGCAGGAGCGCCTTGCCCGCGAGAAGGAGGAGGCTGCCCGCGAGGCCCAGCGCCGCGCCGTCCCTGCTTCCGACTCCGGTTCGCGCTTCCGTTCGCTGCTCGACCAGATCGCCGCACAGGAGACCGTGCTCAAGGAGAAGAAGGACGCCGAGGCGAAGGCCAAGGCCGAGCGCGCCTCCGAGCGCGGCAACCGTCGTGGCGGCAACAACGACCGTCGCGGTGGCCGTCGTAACGATCGCAACGCCTCCGACAGCAACTCCGAGCGCAACGCCTCCGAGAGCCGTCCGCACAGCCATCGCACCAACGCCAGCAACAACGTCGCTGCCGGCATGGACTTCCCCAACCCCGATAAGCAGGGCAAGGGCAAGAAGCGCAAGGGCGGTCACGGCAACGATGAGGACCACTACAGCCGCATGGCGCGTGAGGCCGAGGAGTACAGCCGCGAGAAGGTGCTCGAGGAGGCCCGCGCCGCCGTCGAGGAGGCCTCTCGCGAGTCCACCGGTCGCCGCAAGAAGCGCAAGGAGAAGCGCGAGCGCGAGGCTGCTAAGGCTCAGGAGGAGCGCAAGATTGAGGAGGCGCTGGCCCAGGGCGTGAACCCCGAGGAGCTCGACGCCATCAAGGTCTCCCAGGGCGTTACCGTCCAGGAGCTCGCCGAGGCGCTTGACGTTCCGGCCAACGACATCATCAAGCGCCTGTTCCTGCTGGGCACGCCGCTCACGATGACGCAGTCCATGTCCGACGACCTCGTCGAGCTCGTTGCCGACGACCTGGGCCGTCAGATCAAGATCATCACCCCCGAGGAGGAGAACACCTTCTCGTTCTACGACGATCCCGCCGACCTTAAGCCGCGCGCCCCGGTCGTCACCGTCATGGGCCACGTCGACCACGGCAAGACGAGCCTGCTCGACGCCATCCGTCACACCGGCGTCGCTGCCGGCGAGGCGGGCGGCATTACCCAGGCTATCGGTGCTTCGCAGGTCATGATCAACGACCGCAAGATCACCTTCATCGATACCCCGGGCCACGCCACCTTTACGGCCATGCGTGCCCGTGGCGCCAAGGTGACCGATATCGTCATCCTGATCGTCGCCGCCGACGACGGCGTCATGCCTCAGACCATCGAGTCGATCAACCACGCCAAGGCCGCCGGCGTACCCATCGTCGTCGCCGTCAACAAGATCGATAAGCCCGGCGCCAACCCCGACCGCGTGCGCCAGGAGCTCACCGAGTACGGCATCATCCCCGAGGAGTGGGGCGGACAGAACATGTTCGTCAACATCTCGGCTAAGCAGAAGATCGGTATCGACGACCTTCTCGAGACCGTGCTGCTCCAGGCCGACGTGCTCGAGCTCAAGGCCAACCCCGACACCTTTGCCTCCGGCAACGTCCTCGAGGCCAAGCTCGACAAGGGCCGCGGCTCGGTCGCCACGGTGCTGGTGACCCGCGGTACCCTGCACGTGGGCGATTCGCTGGTCGCCGGCCTTACCTACGGCCGCGTCCGCGCCATGCTCGATCCTAAGGGCAACGCCGTCACCGAGGCCGGTCCCTCCGATGCCGTCGAGATCCTGGGCCTGCAGTCCGTGCCCAACGCCGGTGATGAGTTCCGCGTGTTCGAGGACGAGCGCGAGGCTCGCGCCCTGGCCGATGAGCGCTCGCTTAAGGCCCGTATCGAGGAGCAGAGCCGCGTGAAGCACGTCACGCTCGAGAACCTCTTCGAGACGATCGCCGACGCCGAGGTCAAGGAGCTCAACCTGATCATCAAGGCCGATGTCCAGGGTTCCATCGAGGCCCTTCAGGACTCGCTCGACAAGATGGATCAGTCCGAGGTCCGCATCAACACGATCCACTCCGCCGTCGGTGCCATCAACGAGACCGACGTCGTCCTGGCCGACGCCTCCAACGCCATTATCATCGGCTTTGGCGTGCGTCCCGACGGCAAGGCCCGCTCCGCTGCCGAGCGCGAGGGCGTCGAGATCCGTTGTTATGACGTTATCTACAAGTGCCTCGAGGAGCTTGACGCTGCCCGCATCGGCATGCTCAAGCCCACTGAGGTTGAGGTCTCCACGGGTACCGCGACCGTCCTGGACACCTTCAAGGTGCCCAAAGTCGGTATCGCCGCCGGTGTCCGCGTGGAGGAGGGCGAGATCGCCGCGACCGATTCCGTGCGCCTGGTGCGTGACGGCATTGTGGTCTTTAACGGCAAGATCGCCTCGATGCGCCACTACAAGGACGAGGCCAAGAGCCTCAAGAGCGGTTCCGAGGGCGGCATTGGCCTGGAGAACTTCCAGGACATCAAGCCCGGCGACCAGATTGAGGGTTACCGTATCGACCAGGTTGCCCGTACCGAGTAGGGGGTAGCGCTATGAAGCAAACGCAGGCAACCCGCCGTTTGGGCGAGCAGCTTCGCGAGAAGCTCGGTTATATCCTGCTCTTTGAGGTTTCCGATCCGCGTCTCGACCTGGTCACCCTGACCGCGGTCGAGGTCGCGGTGGACCGTTCGTTCGCGCGCGTGTACGTGTCGTGCGATGCGAGCCGCTACGATGAGGTCATGGAGGCGCTTGCCAGCGCCAAGGGCCGTATTCGTAGCCTGCTGGCTCGCTCGCTCGATTGGCGCGTCACGCCCGAGCTCGATTTTCGTATCGATCGCTCGACCGATGAGGCCGAGCGCATCACGCGTGCGCTGGAAAACGTTCCGGCCACGCTTGCGATCGAAAAGGACGAGGACGGCTACCCGATAGCGGATGCCGCCCAGGAGGCAGCTTTAGATGACTAATTCCGCCGATCTCGCCTCGTGCGAGTCTGCAGATATTAAACGACGCATCCTCGAGCTTATCGTGGATGCGTCCTCCATTGCGATCTCGGGTCACACCTCTCCCGACGGCGATGCCCTGGGCTCCGTGTTGGGCCTGGGCCTTTCGCTTATGAAGGTGTTCCCCGACAAGGACATCGCCCTGCTGCTGGCAGACGACGATCCCGTTCCGCGCATCTACCGTTTTATGGAGGGCGCCGATCTGCTGGTGCCGGCATCTGCCTACACCGGCAACCCGGACCTGTTCATCTCGGTGGACGTGCCGGTCGTCGAGCGCCTCAATAATTCCGCCGAGGTACTCCGTCGTTCGGCCCATGTGGCATGCTTTGACCATCACCCGGCGCGCGAGGAGTTTGCCGAGGTCAGCCTTAGGTGCGTCAATGCCGCTGCTTGTGCCATGATCATCGACCGTTTTTTGGCCGATTGTGGCATTACCGCAAGCGATAGCATCGCGACCTGCCTGCTGTGCGGCCTGGTCACCGATACCGGTCGTTTTCAGTATCAGAACGCCGACGCCGCCGCGTTTCATGCTGCCTCGCGTCTGGTGGCGCACGGTGCCGATCCAGCGCGCGTCGCGCTCGAGGTCTACCAGAGCATGCGTGTCGAGTTCTTGCACCTCAAGTCCATTGTCATGGGTCGTATTAAGACGGTCGCGCACGGGCGCGTGGCATATAGCTACGCGTACGAAAGTGACCTTAAGGAATGCGGCGTCACCTCTGATGAGTGCGACGGCCTGGTCGATGTGGTGCGCGCGGTGATGGGCGTCGAGGTCTGCCTGTTCCTTAAGGGCATCGAGGGCGATACCAAGGTGCGCGGCAACCTGCGCTCCAAGGGCGATCTTGATGTTTCCGAGATTGCGGCCAACTTTGGCGGAGGTGGGCACCACGCTGCCGCCGGCTTTACCAACGCCGGAACGATTTCCGAGACGCTCACCGTGGCACTTCCCATGCTTGCCGAGCTGGTAGGGGAGGATCCCGCTTCGGTGACCGTCGAGCTCTAACTTTTTGGATGGTACATGGCTCGTCGTACACCCTCTCAACTTAATATGCTGCTCGCCGTCGATAAGCCGGTGGGCTGTACGTCCCACGACGTGGTTTCGCAATGCCGACGCGCCCTCCATGAGCGGCGCGTCGGCCATGCCGGAACGCTCGACCCCATGGCGTCGGGTGTCATGGTGGTGGGCGTGGGCCAGGCAACGCGCCTGCTGGGCATGCTCACGCTCGATACCAAAAGCTACGTCGCCGACATCTCGTTTGGCGTCGAGACCAATACCGATGATGCGGAGGGCGAGGCCGTCCGCACGGTGCCCGTTGCCGCCGACCTGCGTGATCCGGCCTATGCCCGCGAGCGCCTGTGCGCCATGCTGGGCCCGCAGATGCAGGTGCCGCCGGCGTTTTCGGCCATTTCGGTCAACGGCGTGCGCGCCTATAAGGCTGCGCGCGAGGGCAATGCCGTGTCACTGCCCCCGCGTCCGGTCGAGGTGTACTCCGCCGACCTGATTGCCGTGGGCGGTGAGGGCGACGCTTGCGTTTGGACCGTGGCGTTTTCGGTGAGCAAGGGCACCTATATCCGTGCGCTCGCTCGCGACCTGGGTCGTGCCTGCGACAACGCGGCACATATTTCCGCGCTGCGCCGTACGGCCTCCGGTGTTGTTTCCATCGGTGCCTGCCATGCGGTCGAGGAACTTTCTGCCGAGTCCGCTGCCGGCTTTGCCTTGGATCCCATTGCGGCGCTGGGCGCCACGCGCGTCGACTTGCCGGGCGATCTTGCCGACGATCTGCTGTGCGGACGTCGTATTCCTATTGAGCGCGCGCTTGCGGGCTTCGATGCGTCGAAGGCGCCGTTTGCGCTGGTGCTCGATGGCGGACTCAAGGCGCTCGCCCGTATTGAGGGCGGTCGCTTTGTAATGGAGCATGTCTTTCCGCAGACAATCGGCGGTGTTCGATGATGCTGGCCTCCCGCGAGCTCGCGCGTATTTTTTTCGCGGGCGAGTCGGATGAGGCCCGCATCGTCTCCGCCGATGCATTTGATGATTGCGCGAGCCTGGGCGCCGCGTCGATCGCCATCGGCGTATTCGATGGTGTGCATCGGGGACATCACGAACTGATTGACGCGGTCGTTCGCGATGCGCGTAACCACGGCTGCAAGGCTGTTGTGGTTACCTTCGATCCCGACCCGGACGTGGTGGTGAGTTCCTCGCCCGCTCAAAAACTGATGACGACGGCCGACCGTCTGCATGCCCTGGCTCTCACCGGGGTCGATGCGGTCGTGGCCGTTCCCTTTACGCCTGCGGTGGCGGCTATCGACCACGTGGGTTTTCTTGAGCTACTGTCGCGCGTGGTCGATATCCGCTCGATTCGCGTGGGCAGCGACTTTAGGCTGGGTCGCGGCGGCGCCTCGGGCGTTGCCGAGATGCAGACATGGGGTGCCGAGCACGGAGTTGACGTCTATGGCAACGAGCTACTGTGCGTCGATGGGCAGACGATCTGCGCCACCCGTATTCGCCAGGAGCTCCGCCAGGGTCATGTTGAGCTTGCCGCCGAGCTGCTCGGCCGCCCGTACATGCTGCGAGGTGTTGTTGCCGGCGGTCGCCACCAGGGCTCCGACATGGGTTTTCCCACGGCAAACATCCAGGTGCCCGAGGGCATTCAGGTTCCTGCCGATGGCGTCTACGAGGGCCTGGTGCTGGTCGACGATACCGTGTGGCCTGCCGCCGTCAACGTAGGCCTGCCGCCGACGTATGCCGACGATGCCGCCTCGGCGCATCTCGAGGCCAACTTGATCGGGTATGCGGGCGACCTGTACGGCGCCTCGGTGTCGCTGGCGTTTACGCGCTGGCTGCGCCCGTCGCGCGTGTTCGATTCGCTGGACGAGCTTATCGCGACCGTCGAGGGCAACATTGACGATATCCGTCATCATTTGGGTGAGCAGGGGGTGAGCATCCGTGATTAGCGATGAGGAAAAAGACCAGGTACGCGCTGCGTCCGATCTGGTTGCCATCGTGCAGGAAACGGTTGAGCTCAAGCCCCGCGGCCATGAGTTTTGGGGCTGCTGCCCCTTTCATGGCGAAAAGACCCCGTCGTTTCACATTATCCCCGCTACGCAGGTGTGGCACTGCTTTGGCTGTGGCGAGGGCGGCGACGTCTTCACCTACATCATGAAGCGCGAAAATCTGAGCTTTCCCGAGTCGATTCGCTACCTGGCCGACCGTGCCGGTATTGAGCTGCACGATACCGGTGCTTATCGCGAGCGCGGCACCAAGCGCGCCCGCATCTATGACCTGTGCGCCGAGACCGCCCAGTTCTACCACACCATGCTCATGCGCGGTAAGGACAGCCGTCCGCGCGAGTATTTCGCCAGCCGCGGTATGGGCGGCGACGTCTGCCGCCGCTACTGCCTGGGCTTTGCGCCGGGTCGCAACGCGCTGGTGTCGCATCTGTCGCAGGCGGGATTTACCCCGCAGGAGATGATCGACGCCAACGTGGCCGTGAGCCGTGGGCGCGGGCAGCTTGCCGATCGTTTTTACGACCGCGTGATGTTTCCCATCTTTGACGAGCAGGGTCATAACATCGCCTTTGGCGGGCGCATTATGGGCGACGGCCAGCCGAAGTACCTCAACACCGCCGAGACGAGCGTGTTCCATAAAAAGCGAAACCTCTACGGCTTTAACTGGGCCAAGGAGTTTATCGTCGCGCAGGACACCGCCATCGTGGTGGAGGGATATACCGATTGCATCGCCTGCTGGGAGGCGGGGATTAAAAACGTCGTCGCCACGCTGGGCACGGCGCTGACGGAACATCATGTAAAGACGCTCACCCGTTTTGCCAAGCGTATTGTATATATGTTCGATGGCGACGCCGCCGGTCAAAAGGCCGCGCGCCGCGCGATTCAGTTTATCGAGCAGGATTCGATGGACCTGCGCTGCGTGGTGCTTCCCGACGGCAACGACCCCATGGAGTTCATTACCGCGCATGGCGGCGAGGCGCTGCAGGCGCGCATCGATGCCGCCGAGCCCCTCATGGACTTTGTGTACCGCTCGCTGCAGGAGTCGAGCGACATTACCACGCCGGGCGGTCGTGCCAAAGCGCTCGAGGACGCACTGACACTCATCTATCCGCTGCGCGATAGCTACATGATCGATACGTACTTTATCCAGATTGCCGACCTGCTGGGTTTGGATCTGGAGACGGTGCGTTCGAGCTCAGGCCGTGTGTTTCGCGATGTTGCCAAGCGTGAGGACGCCGAGCGTCGTCGCGAGCAGAACTACGAGCGCCAGCGGGCGCAGACCGAGCGCGCAGGCAGCGCAGGCGGTCGGGCGTCTGGTTCGCAGGGGGCGTCTCGCGGCACCTGGGCGTCGGGTGCGACGCCGCCGGTGTCCACACCGGTCGAGGAAGAGCCGTACGACTATGTGCCGCTCGAGGCCTATGGGGCCGCGCCGGTCGAGGTCGTCGACGACATGCCTCCGATCGATGTGCCGGTTGGCATGGATGGCGCGGCGCCGGTTGCCGGTGCAACGGACGCGTCTGTGGCACCGACGATGCCGATCGTGCTGACCGACCTGGAACGAAAGTCTTTGGCGGGGGAGCGCGAGCTGCTGACGATGCTCACGAGCTATCCCGACCTGTTCCGTACGTATGCCGACCGCATCTGTTCGATCGAGTGGGTGGATCCGCGCCACGAGTCCATCGCGTGGGCCGTGCTCGCGACGCCGCCGGGCACCGACCCCACGGCGTGTATGGATGCGGCGCGCGCGGTGTGTCCCGAGGCGGCGTCGCTTGTCAGCGCCGGGCGCATTTCATCGACGAGTAAGCACCCCACCGAGACGAACATCGTGTTTATGCTCGATACCCTCGAGCTCTACACCATCAAGCGCCGCATGCGCGCCGCGCAGGCAAAGCTTCGTCAGGACCGGTCACTCGACGATGAGGCGCGCCGTGTGCTGACGATGCAGGCGATGCAAGATTCTCAGCGCCAGCGCGAGCTCCAAAAGTCGATCGGCGGCGTGGCTGACCCGTTCCGTTTGATCGGTTTGGAGACAGCGGGCGCCGATCAGGCCTAGATGTTGTGGTCAACCAGCGTATTTGCGCCTATATCCAGTCTGATTTTTGGGTATAGACGTCAATGTGTGTGCTAAAGTAATGAGTCCTGTGGACTATGAAGGGAGAATCTGTGCCAAAAAAGAGTGAGAGCACGGGTACTGGGCTGGAATCCTACGTTGCAAAGCTCATGGGCAACGGCTCAAACAGGACTTCGGTAACCGAGGACGAGATTCAGGTCGCCCTGAAGGATATCGATGTGTCTGACGAGCAGCTCAACGCGGTGTATTCCGCGCTGCGCAACAGCGGCATCCAGATTATCTCCGCGAGCGGAAACGACGACGCCCCCATGGACGTCGACGATGACGATAACGATAGCGATACCGATGATTTCGATGACGACGAGCACGATTCCGGCTCGCTCGACGATCACGAGCTTAAGATGGCCCGTCAGGCCGACGCCGAGATGGGTTCTTCCAAGAGCAAGAAGAAGCGCACCGTGCGAACGTCCCGTTCGCGTTCGCGCGTGCGCGGCATCGATGCCTCCACGGTGATGCTGACCGGCGACCCGGTTCGTATGTACCTTAAGGAGATCGGTAAGGTCGACCTGCTGACCGCTTCCGAAGAGGTCGATCTGGCCATGAAGATCGAGGCCGGCCTTGACGCCACCGAGAAGCTCGAGGCTGCCGAGGCGGGCGAGATCGAGCTCACCCGCGCTGAGATGCGTCGCCTGACCCGTATCGAGAACGTGGGTCTCGAGGCCAAGCAGGCGCTCATCAGCGCCAACCTGCGCCTGGTCGTCTCCATCGCCAAGCGCTATGTCGGTCGCGGCATGCTGTTCCTGGACCTGATCCAGGAGGGCAACCTCGGTCTGATTCGCG
>CAUFWM010000034.1 GCA_959596505.1 uncultured Collinsella sp. | reverse complement strand
CGCATTCCGCAGGAGATTCTGATGACCGCCGACTATCGGGATGGCGACTCGGGAAGCTTCGACCGCATGCTGAACAATTAGTTCCGCCGTTCTACCGAACGGCGGTCTTCTTGACGCTGCGAGGGGCCCTGGCACGGCAATCTGACGTTCAACTTCGGCGGCGCGACCAGAAGGTCAGCGCCGCCTTGTTTCACGTCACCTTGCCATACCAGGACCCCTCTCGCTGTCACGTCCAAAACATCGAGGTCACGTGGCCTCCTGTTCGTGCGGAACTCGCGATAAACCTAAGCCGGTGTCCCCGCTCTCCCGGGGCCTGTGGTGGCTTAGTTGTTGCATGCGGCTCGCTTTTCGGAACTGGGCTGATAATTCTAGATGCAAGGCGCTCTTGGTCGTTATGGGCCTGGGGCGTCTGTCTTATATAGGTAGATTCCTTGCGGGTTCGAATCCCTCCGCATGCCCACGAAAAAGCGCTCCAGGTTCATAAGAGCCTGGAGCGCTATGTTCTTTGGGGCTGGGACGGAGGGATTCGAACCCCCAACAGCCGGCACCAAAAACCGGAGTTCTACCGTTGAACTACGTCCCAATGTGTGGTGTTGCCCAAAAGCAACCCGTTTAGTTTACCTAATCTGCGAGGGCATCGCAAACGCCATCGAGCAGGCGTACGGCGAGTGTCTGCGCATCACTTGCGGTGAAGGTTCCGTTGTAGCGCGTCATGCCCGTGAGCTCAATGCGAATGCGCGCGGGCTTTTGCTGCGCGGCGACATTGGCGGTGCGGATGCGCTGTGCAAGGTTGTGACACTCGGCAAGGGCGATCGTGGCGCGCGGCGCAGCATCTGCGGGCAGCTCATCGCTTGCGATCTCGAGCACCAGATCCACGTCGGTCGGAACCTCGGAATCGCAAAGCATCATGCCGCTGCTGTCGGTCGTCGCCGTGGCGATGTTCCACATGCGCGATGCAACGCTACGCGCGATGGGGTCCTCACCGATGACGGCAATCTGGAAGCGCTCGAGAACGTTGGCGGCGCGGGCAAAGCCGATGCGCGACTCGGCCTCGGTAACCGAGGGCTTGCCCTCCCACACGTGATGCAGGCGGTTGATATAGGCGTAGGTATCCTGGAACGCCATGCCATCGGCAAACAGGCCGACATTTTCTTGGAACTGCTGCAGAGCGGCCTCGGTGTGCGGGCCAAAATAGCCGTCGTCCTCACCGCAGGCAAAGCCCAAAACGTTGAGCGCCCTCTGCAGGGCCTGAACGTCGGCACCATGGAAATTGGGCATACGCAGATAGAGCGTACGATCGCCCAGTTTATACGAGGCGTCGACCAGGGCACTCCAGCAGGGAATGTCAACGGCGTGACTGGCGGCAAGACCGCTGTCGAGCCTAAAGGTGCCAACGGCCTGCTCGGTGGTGGCGCCAAAGCGCTTATCGGCGACCTCGGTGTCATCGATTGTATAGCCGAGCTGCAGAAGGCGGGACTGGACGTCCTCGACGGCTGCTCCCTGCATGCCCGTTGTAATAGGTTCCATGAACGAACCCCTTTCGGCGTACCATTCGTACTATTTGAGCGTGTGTCGGATAGACAACGCAAAGGGATGCATAAACATGCACTCAACAGTGTAGCAAGTTGTACCCAAATACGCTGCTGACAGGTTTTATAACCCCGCTAGTTAAGGCGCTCTACAAAGAAATCTGCCATGGAGAGGAACAGCTCGCGTGCGTGCGGATCAAGCTCAACGTTCTCGATGGCCGCTTTCGCCTTGGCGGTCAGGTCGAGCGCGTAAGTGTGGGCGTAATCGATGGAGCCGGTCTCCTGGAAGATTTCCACGGCGCGTGCAAGTTGCACGGGGTCCTCGGTGCCCGAGGAAAGGATTGCCTCGACCTCGTCGTGATAACGCTCGTCTGACAGGGCGTGCACGGCGACGAGGGTGCGCTTGCCCTCGGTGATATCGGTGCGGAAGTCCTTGTTGGCGGCCTCTTTGGTGCCGATCAAGTTGAGCAGATCGTCCTGAATCTGAAAGGCAAGGCCCGTGTGCAGACCAAAGGCGCGCAGTGCCTCAATCTGCTCATCGCTGCCGCCGCCGATAATGGCTCCGGCGGCAAGTGGCGTGGCTCCGCTGTAGTACGCGGTCTTGTGCGTCGCCATGTCCAGATAATCGTCGACCGAGATGTCAAAGCGTCCATCGCGGACCCAGCCCAAGTCGAGCGCCTGGCCCTCGATGGTGCGAACGATCATCTCGGTGAGCTCGTGGAGCACACGGAGTTTCACGTCTGCCTCGAGTGTGGGGTCGTCGAGAACCGTCTTGGTGACCATGGTAAGTGCCAGGTCGCCGCAGTTGATGGCAAGCCCCGTGCCCTCGGTGAGGTGCATGCAGGGCTTGCCGCGGCGCAGCTGCCCGTTATCGGCGATGTCGTCGTGAATCAGCGCGCCCGACTGGAAATGCTCGATAGCTGCCGCGGCGCTGCGGGCGCTCTCAAAGCTACCGCCCACTGCGGTTGCGGCGAGCATGCAGATAAGCGGGCGGTGGCGCTTGCCGGCGTTGGCCGTAAAAGCCGAGAGCGGCGCGTACAGGTAGCGCTCGATATCGGCAGAGGTCGCCTGTCCGTCAAAGAACGTGGCCAGATAGTCGTTGATCTGGTCAAAGTGCTGGGCTAAAAAGCTGGTAAACGGACTGGACACGGGTTCTCGCATTCTTTCTTAGGTTGCATCGTTGCATTATGCAGACAACATATTGCCACATTAGGGCGTCGAGCGCGGCGGTTGAAGGAGATTGAGTCTTGCGGCTGCAAACGCGGCAAGGGGCTCGGCTAGATAAGCCCAAAGTGTTCGAGCGCGGTGACGACGCCGTCGTGGTCGAAGCTGTCGGTTACGTAGTCGGCCTTTTCCTTGAGGAAGTCCGGCGCGTTGCCCATAGCGATGCCAACATCGACCGCCTCCATGAGGGCGATGTCGTTACTCGCGTCGCCAATGCCATATACGGTGCCGTGGTCTGGCCCCAGGGCGTCAAGCACGGCCTTGATTCCGGCCCGTTTGGTGCACTCGCGAGGCGAGATTTCTGTGACCTCGAGTTCGAGCTCATTGAGGCAGAGCAGGGGTCCAAGCTCTTCATCTTGGGCGATGCGGTTGGCAAGTGGCGTGGACATAAGAATTTTATAGGCGTTGTAGTGCTCAAGTTGTGTGACGGCGTCGCCCACGGTGCGTGCGTATCCGTACGTCTCGGGGGCATCTGCACTCATGCGCACCACGCCGTTGAGGCCCTCAAAGCGAATGACCTCGCCCGATTGCTCGAGATAGGGGGCGAGGCGCTGTAACATGCCGGGGCTTATGGCAGCGTTTCGCACGACGCGCCCCTCGAGTTCGGCGTAACCGCCCGCGAGGCACACGACGCCTGCCCACGGCAGTTCGAGCAGCTTGGGATGGATGCAGCTGAGGGTGCGCCCCGTACAGATAAAAGCTTTGTTGCCGTTGGCGACAAACGTGCGAATTGCCTGTGCAACCGTCTCGTTGGGATAGGGGGAAAGATCTCGCTCGCCCTCGGGGAGCTCTTGGGCAAGTTTGGGATCTTGCCAGGCGAGCGTACCGTCGATGTCGAAGAAGCAGACATTGCCATACTTTTTGGCGCCATCGCCGGCATGAAAAGGCGAGGCGGCGAATGCAAAACCCGGTTCGAGTCCCATAATCTGATCAAAGTGTTCTTTGACGCGGGGTACCGAGATGCCGATGATTACCTGAGCGGTCTTGCCGGTGACGATGAGGCCTTTGGCACCCGCTGCGACAAAGGTCGCATTGTCCGCGACGATGGAGGGATCCACGACTTCGACGCGCAGACGCGTGGCGCAGTTGGTTGCGCCCGCAATGTTGGAGACGCCGCCCAGAAGCGTCACAACCTGCTCGGCGAGGAGATGATCTTGTGAGGCTTGGTTGCCGGAAGCGCCGGTTTTGGATGAGCGCTTTTCGTCAACGTCGTTTCCCGTCAAGCGTGAGAGCGCCGCGTTGCTGGCGATATGGTCCTCGCGTCCCGGGGTTTTAAGGTCAAAGGTCAGGATAAGACCTCGAAAGCTCAGAAAGAAGATGACGCTAAAGATGAGTCCGATTCCGAGTGCCAAAAGGTAGGAGCCGGCATGCGCCCGCATGAGCGGGATAAAGTTGAAGGCAGCCATTTCCATAAAGCCGCCCGAGAAGATGCCAACGACGCCAAAGAAGTTCATAGCCATGGCGAGGCAGGAAGATAGGGCGGCATAGAGCAAAAAGAGCCCGGGATAGGTGAACATAAAGAGAAACTCGAGCGGCTCGGTGACGCCGCAGACCGCCGAAGCGACGATGGCGGGCAGAAGGATGGCCTTGAGGCCAGCGCGGCGTTCGGGCTTGGCGGTGGTGTAGAACGCAACGGCGATGGCAGGAAGGCCAAAGAGCTTGACCCAGCCGGTGGCGGTGAAACCAGCCCACGGCGCAAGCTCATTGAGGGGGCGCGTGCTATGGGAGAGAATGGGGAGCAAATTGGTCCACGTGGCGTAGATACCGTCGTTAATAACTAAATTGTCGTAGTAGATAGGCATGTAGAGCAGGTGGTGCAGCCCCATGGGCTCGAGTGCTCGCTCCAAAAACGCAAAGATACCCACGCCGAGGGGGCCGACGCCCACAAGTGCGTGGCGCAGCGTTTCGGTCGCTGCGTATACGAAGGGCACGATGGCGGCCGAGATGGCGGCAAGGGCGAACACGGCAAAAAAGCTGATGAGGTAGACCAGCGAGGAACCCGAGAAGGTGCCGAGCCAATCGGGGACCTTGGCATCGTAGAAGCAGTCATGGATGGCGACGACGGTTGCCGATACCGCTAGCGGGCCGATAATGCCGGTGTCGAGCGTCTTGATGCCGTCGATGATGGTAATGCCGCTAGCGGGGGTCAAAGACGACGGGTACTTAAGTCCAAGGTTGTCTCCGCTTAGCTTGATGATCTCGCTCAAAAAGAAGCAATAGGCAAAATAAGCCACGAGCGCCTCGAGGCAACAACGTGCCGGTTGCTTTTGGGCAAGGCCGATGGGAAGCGCTACGGCAAAAAGGAGCGGAAGTCGTTTAAAGACCGTCCACGAGCCGCGCTGAATGATAGTCCAAAAAACGTACCAAGGGGTTCCGTATACGGCGAGGTCGCCGACGATATCCGCAGACGTTGCGAGGGCGGAGACGCCGACCATAAGGCCCGATATGGAAAACAGCATGGCGGGCGCGAACATTGCCCCGCCAAAGCGTTGGATTTTTTGCAGCATGTTCTGCCTCCCGAATATCGAGGCGCGTTGCGCGTGGTGAAACGTTTAAACAATGGATTCATTGTAGAGGACCAGACGATTGTCGTACCGGCAGTTTTGATCGAAACCGGTTTGGGCGGGACAGAAACCGTCAACGGTTAAATCCTGTCGCTTTGCCGATAATCGGTTTAAACAACTTTAAGAAATGCTATCGTGCCTAACCATACATATTCATTAGAGGTGAAGTCATGCCAAAAGCGATTTACGAAGGAATCTACCGCGAGATCCGTTCGCGCATCATTAACGGGACTTATGCGTTTCAGGAGATGCTGCCAACCGAAGCCGAGCTGACCGCGGAGTTTGGCTGCACGCGTAATACCGTTCGACGCGCCTTGAGCATGCTGGCCGACCAGATGTTTGTGCAGCCTATACACGGTAAGGGCGTGCGCGTTATTTGGCTCAAGGGCGAAACCGACATGCTGGGCGCACTCGAAGAGGTTGAGTCGTTTGGCGAGTTCGCAAAGCGCAACAATGCCGTCGCATCGACCGAGGTCAAGTCTTTTGAACATTTGATTTGCACTGAGCAACTCTCTCGTCGCCTGGGCTTTAAGGTGGGCGAGGAGTTGATTCGCGTGGTGCGTGTCCGAAGCCTCAACGGCAATGCGCGCCAAGTGGACCATGGCTATTTTTTGGCGTCGATCGCCAAGGGCCTGACTCCCGAGATCGCGGCAGATTCTATTTACGGCTATCTGGAGCACAAGCGCGGTGTCAAAGTGATGGCGAGCCGTCGTACGGTGAGTGTCGAGCTCGCCAACGATGAGGACTGCAGCTATCTTGACCTCGGCAAATACAACTGCGTTGCCGTCATGGAGAGCCAGTCGTACACCTCGGACGGCATCTTGTTCGAGGTCACGCATGCCCGCACGCATCCCGAGATCTTCCATTACCGCGTCAACTCCAAGCGATAGCCGGCTAGCTCGCAGCCTGACGAGACTCATGCCCTCAAAGCGAAAACGCCCGGTCAAACCGACGATGCATCGGCTTGACCGGGCGTTTTCTCTGCATTCGATAACAAATAATTGTTTATACAAAACTTGTCAAGTATCAAGTTGAAATTACCGTTCACCGAAGTTTTTCTACCGCTCTAGTAATACTTGTTCAAACAACTAGCCAAATAGCGTATCGTACAAATCAGCAAAAGGGGCAAAGTCCCCGAGCCAATCTCCGAAGGCGGCGGCAAAGGGTGCCGCCACGGTGTGAAAGGGTGGATTGTAATGAAGAACGAAATGAGCAGAAGGCAGTTCCTGGGCTTTGCTGGTTCCGCGGCTGCGGTTCTTGGTCTGGGTCTCGTGGGCTGCGGTGGCTCCGCCGGCTCCGGCTCCTCTGCTTCTGGTGACGCTGCCGAGGTTTACTTCCTCCAATTTAAGCCCGAGGTCGACAAGGAGTGGAAGGAGATCGCCAAGGCGTACAAGGAGGAGAAGGGCGTCGAGGTCAAGATCGTGACCGCCGCCTCCAACACCTACGAGGAGAAGCTCAAGTCCGAGATGTCCAAGAGCTCCGCTCCGACCCTGTTCCAGGTCAACGGCCCCACCGGTCTTAAGAACTGGAAGGATTACTGCGCCGACCTGTCCGATACCAAGCTCCGCGGTGAGCTCATTGACGACTCCCTGGCTCTGCAGTCCGATGGCAAGGATCTGGGTATCGACTGGGTCCAGGAGAGCTACGGCATCATCTACAACAAGCAGCTGCTCGAGAAGGCAGGCTACAAGGCCGAGGACATCAACTCCTTCGACAAGCTGAAGGCTTGTGCTGACGACATCCAGGCCCGCAAGGACGAGCTTGGCGTTGAGGGTGCCTTCACTTCTGCCGGCATGGATGACTCCTCCAGCTGGCGCTACACCACCCACCTCGCCAACCTCCCGCTCTACTACGAGTTCGAGAAGGAGCACAACCAGGAGGACGACGAGATCAAGGGCGAGTATCTCGACAACTTTAAGCAGATTTTCGACCTGTACATCACCGACTCCACCTGCGATCCTTCGCAGCTTGCCTCCAAGACCGGCGACGACGCCACCAACGAGTTCGCAACCGGCAAGGCCGTCTTCTATCAGAACGGCTCTTGGGCATACGCTGACCTCACCAAGGCCGGTATGACCGACGACCAGCTCGGCATGCTGCCGATTTACATCGGCGTCGACGGCGAGGAGAACCAGGGCCTGTGCTCCGGCGGCGAGAACTACTGGTGCGTGAGCTCCCAGGCTTCCGAGGATGCTCAGAAGGCCACCGAGGACTTCATGTACTGGTGCGTCACCGCTGACACCCCGACCAGCATCATCGCCGACAAGATGGGTCTGACCGCTCCGTTCAAGAGCGCCAAGGAGACCACCAACGTCTTCTCGCAGCAGGCCGTTGCCATGGCCAAGGACGGCAAGAAGACCGTTGCTTGGGACTTCGTCTACATCCCCTCTGAGGAGTGGAAGAAGAACCTCAAGCAGGCTCTGATCGCCTATGCTGCCGACAACAGCAAGTGGGACGGCGTCAAGAACGCCTTCGTCGATGGCTGGAAGACCGAGAAGGCTGCTTCTGAGTAAGCAGTTGCTGCCCAAGCTATCTGATTAGCGACAGGGGGCGGGCAGACGTTGGTTTGCCCGCCCCCTGCATATTGAAAGGACCCTTTTATGGGCAAAGCACTCAAGCGCTGGTGGCCGCTCTTTATGCTGCCCACGTGCCTGGCGTTTATGATCGGGTTCGTGATCCCCTTTATCCAGGGTTTCTATCTCTCGTTCTGCCAGTTTATTACCATTAACAACGCGCACTTTGTCGGTATCGCGAACTACGTGCGCGCGCTGTCCGATCCGCAGTTTGCCACGTCGTTCTTCTTTACCGTGGCGTTTGCCTTCCTGTCGACGGTGCTCATCAACGTGATCGCCCTGGCAATTGCGCAGGCGCTCACCCGCAAGGCGCTCAAAGGCACCAACATCTTCCGTACGATCTTCTTTATGCCTAACCTGATCGGCGGCATCGTGTTGGGCTACATCTGGCAGATCCTGATCAACTGCCTGCTCTCCAACGTGGGCGCCCAGCTCATTGCCCTTAACTCCGCTGCCGGCTTCTGGGGCCTTATCATCCTGACCCTGTGGCAGCAGGTCGGCTACATGATGATCATCTACATCGCTGGTCTGCAGTCCATTCCGTCCGACTACATCGAGGCCGCCAAGGTCGACGGTGCCACGGCATGGCAGACGTTTTGGAAGGTTAAGATCCCCAACCTGATGCCGACCATCACCATCTGCCTGTTCCTGTCCATCACCAACGGCTTTAAGCTGTTCGACCAGAACCTCGCCCTTACCGGCGGCGCCCCCGCGCACTCCACCGAGATGCTCGCCCTGAACATCTACAACACGTTCTATTCGCGTGCCGGTATCGCATGGCAGGGCATCGGTCAGGCCAAGGCGGTTATCTTCTGCATCCTGGTCGTAGCCATCTCCATGATTCAGCTTAAGGCCACGAGGTCCAAGGAGGTGCAGCAGTAATGAAACGCGATAAGGCTATCAACCGCGCGCTCTCGATTTTCTTTACGATCCTGTCGCTCGCGTGGATCTACCCCGTGTTCATGATCGCGCTCAATTCCTTTAAAAAGGCAACTGCAATCAGCACCACCACGGCATTCGATCTGCTCACGCCCGAGACGTTCAACGGCCTCGCAAACTACATGCATGCCCTTAACGAGCAGGGCTTTGCCTCGGCATTTATGTACTCGCTCATCATCACGGTTACGTCGGTCGTGCTGATTCTGGTGTGCTGCTCCATGTGTGCTTGGTACGTAGTGCGCGTCAACAGCAAGATCTCGAACTTCTTCTATTACCTGTTCGTCTTCTCGATGGTCGTGCCGTTCCAGATGCTCATGTTCACGCTGTCCAACCTCGCGGACCGCATCGGCTTCAACACGCCGTTTAACATCTGCTTTATCTATCTCGGCTTTGGCGCGGGCCTGGCGGTCTTTATGTTCGCCGGCTTTGTAAAGAACATCCCACTCGAGATCGAGGAGGCGGCCATGATCGACGGCTGCAACCCGGTCCAGGTGTTCTTTAAGATCGTCCTTCCCATCATGAAGCCCACCTATCTTTCGGTCGGCATTCTCGAGACCATGTGGGTCTGGAACGACTACCTGCTGCCCTACCTTACGCTCGACTCCACCAAGTACAAGACCATTCCTATCTTGATCCAGTACTTCCGCGGCGGCTACGGCCACGTCGAGCTCGGCCCCATGATGGCTTGCATCATGATGGTCGTTGTCCCCATCGTCGTCATGTACATCCTCTGCCAGAAGTACATCATCGACGGCGTGGTGGCAGGTGCCGTCAAGGGCTGATGCCGTAACTGTTTTGCAAGTTTCTGCGGCGCCCTCAACATGGTGCCGCATATCGAAAGGTAAAGACATGGCCGAGATCGTTCTCAAACATGTTCAGAAGGTGTATCCCAACACCGAGTCCAAAAAGAAGGGCTTCTTTGGCAAAAAGAAGAAGACCGAGGAGAAGAAGCACAACCTCAAGGTTACCGAGGATGGCGTGCTCGCTGTTGAGGACTTTAACCTCACCGTTCACGACCAGGAGTTCGTCGTCCTCGTTGGCCCGTCTGGCTGCGGTAAGTCCACGACGATGCGCATGGTTGCTGGCCTGGAGGACATCACCTCGGGTGACGTGTTCATCGACGGCAAGCGCGTCAACGACGTCGCTCCCAAGGACCGCGACATCGCCATGGTGTTCCAGAGCTACGCTCTGTACCCCAACATGACGGTGTACGAGAACATGGCGTTTACGCTTGAGCTCAAGAAGGTCCCCAAGGACGAGATCGACCGTAAGGTTCGCTCCGCTGCCGAGATCTTGGGTATCACCGAGTACCTCGACCGTAAGCCCAAGGCGCTTTCGGGCGGCCAGCGTCAGCGTGTCGCTATCGGCCGCGCCATCGTGCGTGATCCTAAGGTCTTCCTGATGGACGAGCCGCTGTCCAACCTGGACGCCAAGCTGCGTAACCAGATGCGTGCCGAGCTCATCAAGCTGCGCCACGAGATCAAGGGCACGTTCATCTACGTCACCCACGACCAGACCGAGGCCATGACCCTCGGCGATCGCATTGTGGTCATGAAGGACGGCGTCGTCCAGCAGATCGCCACCCCGCAGGAGGTCTTCAACCATCCCGCGAACATCTTCGTTGCCGGCTTTATCGGCGTGCCGCAGATGAACTTCTTCGATGCCCAGCTGGCGCGCTCGGGCAACGGCTTCACCGTCAAGACCGAGGATATGAACGTGGCGCTCGCCCCCGAGACCTGCTCTCAGCTTGCTCTCAACTGGGACGGCGGCGACGTGAAGGAGATTACGGCCGGCGTGCGCCCCGAGCAGATTCTGCTTGCCGACAAGGGCGAGGAGGGTGCGCTCCAGGGTACCGTCGAGGTGACCGAGCTCATGGGTTCGACCGAGCATGTCCACGTGACCGCTCCCGATGGCCAGTTCGTCCTGATCATTCCCGTTGTCGACCTTGAGGCCAAGGGTGCGCTCAAGGCGGGCGACTCCATCTGGTTCAAGTTCGAGAAGAACGCGACCCATCTCTTCGATAAGGTGTCTGGCAAGAACCTTATCTAGGCCCGGTGCATCCAGGCCCTCCCTTTGGGCGACTGCGGTATTGCCATCCTTTTGCCGCGGTCACATATAAGACTCCCCTCCCGTCCACTGGGCGAGAGGGGAGCCTTTCTTTGTGTTGGGACCGTTCGTCTGTCAGTTTGTCTCAATCTGTAACAGGAGGAGGGCCAAATTGGGTCTAGATGTTACAGATTGAGACAGCATCGAGCTGCCTATCCTTTCATCTCGATCTGTAACACGGGAGGCTGATTTCGGCAGCTACCTGTTACAGAACGAGATTGTATTAGCCGCCTTGCCCGTCTGTCTCATTCTGTAACAGGTAGGCCCGATTCCAGCGGTTATCTGTTACAGATTGAGACAGTCCATCGGGACAATTTCGTTTGTCTTGATCTGTAACAGGTAGACCCAGTTTTGCCGGCTAGGTGTTACAGGTCGAGATTGTTTAGTCGAGACAAATCACAGGCCGGCGTATGGGCACAAAAAGCGGAGCCGCGTTGCCACGACTCCGCTTTCAAGAGGATGGGTAAAGAAAACGAAATTAGCTCAGGTGCCAGATCTCGTCGTTGTACTGGGAGATTGTACGGTCGGACGAGAAGGTGCCGGCGTTGGCGATGTTGATCAGCGCCTTGCGCATCCAGGCGTCCTGATCCTCGTAGTCGGCCAGCACGCGCTCCTTGGTCTGGATGTACTCCTCAATGTCGAGCAGGGCCATAAACCAGTCCTTGCCCTTGATGTCGTCGTGCAGACGCTGCAGGCGCTCCGCGTTGCCGGTCGCCATAAAGGCGGGGTTGGTGATGAAGTCCACTAGCAGCTTGATGCCGGGCTTGCGGTAGAGCGCGCCGGCGTCATAGGTGCCGTCGGCGTAGAGCTGCTCGACCTGCTTGGACGAGGCACCAAAGGTGTAGATGTTCTCGTCGCCGACGAGCTCGGCGATCTCCACATTGGCGCCGTCGAGCGTGCACAGGGTCAGGGCACCGTTGAGCATGAACTTCATGTTGGAGGTGCCGCTCGCCTCCTTGGAGGCCAGGCTGATCTGCTCGGAGATGTCGGCAGCGGGAATCACGCGCTCGGCGGCGGTGACGTTGTAGTTCTCGATCATGACAACCTGCAGGTAGGGAGCCACGTCGGGGTCGTTTGCAATCCACTGCGACAGCGTCAGGATCAGATGGATGATGTCCTGCGCGATAGTGTAGGCAGGCGCCGCCTTGCCGCCAAAGATGATAGTGACGGGGTGCTTGGGTCTGTTGCCGTTCTTGATATCGAGATACTTCCAGATGATGTAGAGCGCGAGCATCTGCTGGCGCTTGTACTCGTGGATGCGCTTGACCTGAACGTCGATGATCGCGTTGGAGGGAATGGTCACACCCTGCTCGAGTGCCATGAACTGGCGCATGATGGCCTTAGCCTCGACCTTGGTGGCGGCCAGGCGCTCAAGAACGTCCTTATCGTCGGCGAACTTAGCGAGTTTGCTCAGATCGCCGGTGCTGCGCCAGTCGGTGCCGAGACAATCGTCGAGCAGGCTGGCGAGCGCGGGGTTGGCCCCATGGATCCAGCGGCGGAAGGTGATGCCGTTGGTCTTGTTGGAGAACTTCTCGGGATAGATCTCGTAGAACGGATGAAGCTCGGTGTCCTCCAGGATCTTGGTGTGGAGGGCGGCTACGCCGTTGATGGAGAAGCCAAAGTGGATGTCCATGTGGGCCATGTGGACGGTGTCGCATTCGTCGATGATGGCGACACGCGGGTCATCGTGCTCGGCCTTCGCGATCTCATCGAGCTTGACGATAATGTCGGCGATGGCAGGGGAGACCTTCTGCAGGCTGGCGAGCGGCCACTTCTCGAGCGCCTCGGCAAGGATCGTGTGGTTAGTGTAGGCGACCATGGAGCGTACGATGGTCACGGCCTCGTCAAACTCGATGCCATGCTCGGTGGTGAGCAAGCGAATGAGCTCGGGGATGACCATGGTGGGGTGCGTGTCGTTAATTTGGACCACGGCGTAGTCGGCCAGATCGTGCAGGTTGCTGCCGCGCTCGACGGCCTCGTCGATCAGGAGCTGGGCGGCGTTGCTCACCATGAAGTACTCCTGGTAGATGCGAAGCAGGCGGCCCTGCTCATCGGAATCATCCGGATAGAGGAACAAGGTGAGGTTCTTGGCGATCTCGGTCTTGTCGAAGTCGATGGAGCTGCCGGGGACCAGGCCGTCGTCAACGCTCGCCAGGTCAAACAGGCGCAGGCGGTTCTTGGTGGGCTGGCCGTAACCGGGCACATCGATGTTGACGAGCTTGGAGGTGACGGCAAAATCACCAAACTCGACGGTGTAGGAGCGGTCATCATCGATCAGGATATCCTGCTCGCCGAGCCACTCGTCGGGGACGGCCTTCTGCTGATTGTCGACAAAGCGCTGACGGAACAGACCGTAGTGATAGTTGAGGCCCACGCCGTCGCCGGTCAGGCCCAGCGTGGCGATGGAATCCAGGAAGCACGCGGCCAGGCGGCCCAGACCGCCGTTGCCCAGCGACGGTTCGACCTCAAACTCCTCAATCTTGTTGAGGTCGTGGCCCGCGGCGGTGAGCTGGTCCTTAACCTCGTCGTAGATGCCGAGGTCGATCATGTTGTTGATGAGCAGCTTGCCGATCAAAAATTCGGCGGAAATGTAATAGAGCTTTTTCTTGCCGTTGTTGAGCGGGCAGGTGGCGGAGCGCTCCTGCACGAGTTTGACCAGCAGCTTGTAAATGCGATGGTCGTCGAGCTGCTCGAGCGAGGTGCCAAAAGACTGCTCGGCAAGATCAGCAAGATTGATACGGGGCATGTTTCCTCCTGTGGTGAGTTGACGACATGTCAGATATTCAAAAGAAGCCCGCGCGAGGGGATTGGGGTGGCCTCGCGCGGGAAAAGCAAGCGCGTCCGCACGGTGGGGAGGGGTCGGGCGCGGTAGCTCCTATTGAGGAAGCTCGATTTCGGCTTCCGACGGGATGCGGAAGTAGGTCTCGGTCCAGTCGGTGAGTTTGTGCTCGAGCTCGCGGGTGATGGCGCCGTCGAGCATGCGCCAGGTCCAGTTGCCGCCCAGCGTGGCAGGGGTGTTGATGCGCGCCTCGTTGCCCAAGTTGAGCAGGTCCTGCATGGTGTAGATGCAGGTATCGCTCACGCTGGCGGCGATGGTGCGGTTGAGCGCATCGGCCATGGGTTCGCCGGCCTGCTGATGGGTGTACAGGGCTGCCTGCTCGCGCTGGCGCGGGGTGGCCGTTCCCTCAAACCAACCGCGCGCCGTCTCGTTATCGTGGGTGCCCACATAGGCGACGGTGTTGGCGATGTAGTTGTGCGGCAGGTAGTACGAGTTGGTGCCCTCAAAGGCAAACTGCAGGATCTTCATGCCGGGGAAGCCCGAGTTGTCGCGCATGTCGATGACGCCGGGGGTGAGGAAGCCCAGGTCCTCGGCGATGATGGGCAGCGTGCCGAGCTTTTCCTCGAGCGTCTTGAAGAGCTTGAGGCCGGGACCCTGCGTCCACGAACCGTAGGACGAATCGGGCGAGGAGAACGGCACCTCCCAATAGGCCTCGAAGCCGCGGAAGTGATCCAGGCGGATGACGTCGTACATGTCGAGGGCGGCGCGAATGCGGCCCTCCCACCAGGAGAAGCCGTCGGACTCCATGGTGTCCCAGTCGTAGATGGGGTTGCCCCAGTACTGGCCGGTGGCCGAGAACTGGTCGGGCGGCGTGCCAGCGACGCTCACGGGATTGCCGGCGGTGTCGATCTTAAAGAGCTCGGGCGTGGCCCACATCTCGACGGAGTCGCGCGAGACGTAGATGGGCAGGTCGCCGATGATCAGGATGTCGCGCTCGTTGGCATAGGCCTTGAGGCGGCTCCATTGGCGATCGAAGAAGTACTGCGTCATCTGGTGGTAGAGCATGCGCGCGGGATGGGCGGCGCAGACCTTGGCAGAAGCCTCACCGCGGGTACGGAGCTCTGCGGGCCACTCCCAAAATGCCTTGAGGCCGCATTCCTCTTTGACGGTCATGAACTCACAGTAGGGGATGAGCCAGTCCTCGTTGGCCT
>CAUFWM010000033.1 GCA_959596505.1 uncultured Collinsella sp. | reverse complement strand
CGCGACCAAAAGGTCAGCGCCCGCTTGTTTCACGTCACCTTACCGCACCCGGAGCTCGCTCGCATATGCTCAACCTGACTGCGTTAACTGACCTGCCAAAAAGGAACAGGCTTATTTTGGCAGGTTTTATCTGGGGTAATATCGCAAGACAATCGCCCCTCTAGCACCCATCCAACTTCGAGAGACACTAGAGGGGCGACCCGGCTGCATCTACTTCTTCCGATATCGGCGATTGCGGCTCGTCGATGAACCCATTACCTCAATGAGTCCTTTATCAGCCATTTTTGGCAGATGGTAACGGACAGACGAAATTCTGACCCCCGATGCAACCGCAATTTCTCGCGCTGTCATATCCACTTCGGCGCTGAGAGCCTCCAGGATCCTATCCGCCGTCGAAGCTGACGATTCTCTGTTCATATCGATAATTTCAAACGTGTCTTTGCCGCATTTTGACAGGACATGTTTATCCACAAGGTCCCCGCAGATCAGGCGAATGTCATCCGAATCCCACTTCAGGACCTCTCGTATTTTTTGAACATCGCATACGCACCCATGCTCCCGCATAAACATGAGCAGTGTTTCCTCGCGATCCGTCAGCTCGGTGCCCACATGGCTCTGAATCCACGTGCGGTTTTCAGCAAGCTCCGCCCCGTGCCGGGAAAGCAGCACTGTAAACGAATCGGCTTTAACGATAAATTTCGGCCTGCCAAGCGAACGAGACTCCATCTCGCGAATCATAGCCGGGATACCAGATCCCTGGCTTTCCGCAACAGCCCCCTCGGCATGCTCTAACGGCGTCGCCCCCATTAGGCTCATGAGCTTTGGGTTTCGGCAGCGCGATTCCCCGTCTGCAAGATTGTCCACCGTCTTTCCGCCCCAAAGCCCGCCAGGGTTTTTGATCTCTATTCTGTCTGGATAGATATCGACACTCACGGCCTGCCCCACAAACATGGGTGAATATTCTCGATGGATGCAGGCATTTGCCAAGGCCTCGCGCAAAACCTCCTGGGGAACTTCCCAATCATCCCTTCTGCCAGCGCCTTGCACTATCGCCGCTTTGCGCAAGTTTCGTCCAATCGCGGCAAGGGCATCTTCGATGCAAGCCGGAATCGGGCCATCGCACAACTGGCGGTCAATAAACCGGGGTTGCCCGGGTGCAGATTTTTCCACATCGGAATGAATGGCGACATCGATCATCAGTTTGGGATAGAACTGCTGGGGGTATATTCCCGCCGACAGAAGCCCTGCGAGCTTCACGGCACCATCCTTTGTAGTGATATTGAGTCTGGCCAGCTGCTTTTCCAGCGTATCGGCCCCGCGCAAAACGCGCGGGGTCTGCAGCCGGCGGTTTGAGATAATAGACCGCACGACGTCTGGGTCCAAATCCTCGACTGTTGCCTCCGAAACCACCGTATCGTCTGCATCGCTCGGAAGCAACGCACTCTGCAGCTCATATAGCTCAGCGGGCGACATCTTGATATCTTTATCATCCACGCGTTTGTAGCTACCGTTCTGCACGCCGCGTGCGCCGATATAGCAAGGCTTCGCTTTAAGCTCAAGTTCAAAAATGCGCACCAGAAGCACCTGGAGCCCGTCGACTTCGCCTCGATCGAGCTCATACCGCGGCGCATGGGTCACCACCGCCGCTGAGCCTCCGTCTCCGATACCCGAAACAAACTGATCGCGCACCCTGTCGATAGCAAAGTTGGCCGAAGGAACAAATCCTTCGGCTTCGTTCAGACCCAAAATAATGAGCCCACCCGCAGTGTTCGCAAAAGCGCTCACTGTCTCCCATACGTCTGCACTCAATTTATTCGTGCAGGCTTTAACTTCTACCGATGCGTCATCAGTCCCCCGTCTGCGAAGGCGCTCAACGATAAGGCCAAGAGGTTCATCCAGCAGCATTGGCATTCCGTCTCTCTAAAACGATAGATTTATCTCTCTAAAGTATAGTATATCTCTCTAACTTTAGAGAGATAAGCACCTTATTTTAGAGAGAAATTTAGAAAGATGTATCGAATTCACTGCTAGATTGCCTAATGTTATCTCTTTAACTGGCTTTCTCTTTAGAGAGACATTTAGAGAGATGAGCGCGACCTCTCTAATGAATGGGATACCGCTGCCGACGGTTACAGCATCGGCGCCCAGATCGCCACGCCCGTCAGCGCCCGGGCACGCAGCTACACCGGAGCCACCGTCATCGCCCTCGGCGCATGTCTTTAGCGCACGGCCTTGACCGCCGCCGCCAGATCGAACAACGTGTCGAGCACGGCCTCGCAGCCATCCACCACGTCCTGCGGCAGCGGCACGATATCGGGAACGGCAAAGACATGGCAGCCGGCCGTGATGCCCGAGACGCAGCCGTTGCGCGAATCCTCGACCACGGCACACTCCTCGGGAGCGAAGCCCGCGCGCTCGCAGGCAAGCAGGTACATCTCAGGGTCGGGCTTGCCGTGCACGACGTCCTCGCCACAGGTCACCGTCTCAAACTTGTCAAAGAGGCCGACCATCTTAAGGTTGCGCTCGGCCGTAGCGAGGCGCGACGACGTCGCAAGGCCCACGTGATAGCCCGCAGCCAGCAGCTCGTCTAGGCACTCGGCGGCACCGGCCTTAAGCTCCAGTTCGGTCTTGACCATCTCGTCGCGAATCTCCTTGTGGCGGACATAGACCGCCTCGGTGGTTTCGTGGCTGCCGTAATGCTTATCAAGGATGTCCATGACATCGGGCAGCGTGCGACCGATAAACTGATGGATCAGCGCTTCATCAATCGCGACCCCCAGCTCGGCAGCGCCCGCCTTCCATGCCTTGATGCCCAAACGCTCGGTATCGACCAGCGTTCCGTCCATGTCAAAAATGACAGCCTTGATCATATCGGCCCCTTCATCGGCTTGCGTTACCGCAAATCTACTGCACGTTACAAACTTGTATATAACGTATATATCATATTGTACTTTCGTTACATAGACAGAAGCCTTATGACGTAACCTGCCAAAAAGGGACAGGTTTATTTTGGCAGGTTTTATCTGGGGAAACGCCGAATAGCCCCACATACACGACCACCGCAGCTCCATATGAGGCAAATGAATCAGTAACGTCTATCCCAAATCTTGAGTATTTGTTCGATAGAACGGCCCCTGCCGGCACCTGCTAGACTGGTAGATTCCCAACCATCTAGCCAGGAGCCGCAATGTCGCGCAAGTCCGCCTACAAGCAAGCACTTTCCATCGGCACCGCCGTGGTACTGGGGTTTGCGTTGTTTACGGGATCGCTCGACGGAGCTCCCAAGTTGCTGTCGCCGCAAAGCGATGAACAGGCGGCAGCTCTGGCCGAGAAGCAAAACGAGAGTCCCAGCCGTACCGACGACGAGGCAGACCTGGTTGCCCGGCTCGAATCGGGAACAGCGAGCTCCTCGGACTCTCAAAATAGCCAAGACTCTGGCGATGGCTCCGATTCCGCCGCAGCCGACACCGGTGACGACGCCTCCGCGGACAGTGCCGCCACCCCCATCGACGAGGTTGAAAACCCCGACCTCAACCGCGCCCGCGGTGTTTATCTCAGCAGCATTCCCGACTACGCCGGCAACCCCTATGTCGCCCTTCGCGCCGACAGCACGCACCCGTTGGGCACGCCGTCGTTCACGCTCGATGAATACGATCGTGCCACCGAAGAGGGCTGCTTTAAGAAATTCTCCAAGCTCGACAGCCTGGGCCGCACTCGCAAGGCGCTCGCTTGCGTAGGCCCCGAGTCGCTCGGACAGGGAAAGCGCGGCGATATCTCGCGTATCCATCCTGCCGGTTGGCAGCAGCAGCGCTACGACTTTATTCCAGGCCAAAGCCTCTACAACCGCTGCCACCTCATCGCCTGGTCGCTCTGCGGCGAAAACGCCAATCGCAAGAATCTCCTCACCGGCACGCGTTATCTCAACGAAACGGGCATGCTGCCGTTTGAAGAGCAGGTTCTTAACTACATCCGCGACACGGGCAACCACGTGCTCTATCGCGTCACGCCCATGTACAACGAAGAGGAACTCGTCTGTCGTGGCGTTCGTCTTGAGGCGCAATCGATCGAGGACCACGGCAAGACCCTGTGCTTCCACGTGTACTGCTACAACCTGCAGCCGCATGTGCAGATCGACTACGCCACCGGCCGCAACCAGGCCTCGGGAGACTAGGGCCGACCAAGCTGCCCCAAAACCTAACATGATCCGTTTTCCTCCGTCCCCCAGGGATCAAAAAGGGCCGCTCCGGATTACCCAGAGCGGCCCTTGCATCGGCACGCATATTACAGGCAAAGCCACATGCTACTTAGCGCGGCCCTCCTCATAGCGCTCGACCAGCTTGGCCTGAACGTCATAAGGCACCTGCTCATAGCCCGCGGGCTTCATGGTAAAGTCGCCCGTGCCGCGCGTGATGGAGCGCAGGCGCGTCGAATAATCCGTCAGCTCGGCCAGCGGTGCCTGGGCAATGACCACGGTATCGCCGCGCTCATCGGTCTCCATGCCCGTCACGCGACCGCGCGAGGCCGAGATATCGCCCATCACGGCGCCGGCGTAGCTCTCGGGGATAGTCACTGTGATTTCCTCGATGGGCTCCAGCACCACCGGGTCGGCATCGGCGCATGCCTTGCGCAGGCCGATGCGAGCCGCCGCGCGGAACGCCATCTCGTTGGAGTCGACGCTGTGATACGAGCCGTCGTACACAGCCACGCGAATGCCCGTGAGCGGGTAGCCGGCAATGATGCCGTCCTTCATGGTCTCCTGGACACCCTTGTCCACGGCGGGAATGAGCGAACGCGGGATGCGGCCGCCAACGACCTCGTCTACAAACTCATAGCCGTCACTCGTGCCGTCGGGCCCAATGAGCGGCTCAACGCGCAGCCAGCAGTCGCCATACTGACCGGCACCGCCAGTCTGCTTCTTGTGGCGGCCCTGGGCACTTGCCGTACGGCGAATGGTCTCGCGATACGGAATACGGATCGGCACGCTCTTGGCCACGACCTTGGTGCGATCCTCAAGGCGATTGAGCAGGACCGAAACCTGTGCCTCGCCCACCGCCGAAATGATGGTCTGGCCGGTCTCCTCGTCGCGGTCGATGCTCATGGTCGGATCAGCCTTGCACGCCTTCTCGATAAACGTATAGAGCTTCTCCTCGTCACCGCGGTTCTCAGCCTCGATGGCAATGCGGTACTGAGAGTTGGGGAACTTAAACGCCGCCGCCTCGACCTTGCCGGTAATCGAGAGCGTGTCACCCGTCTCTGCCGCCAGCTTGGGCGCCACGATAATGTCGCCGGCATAGGCGTGACCGACCTCAGTCATGTCGCGGCCGCACATCACATACAGGTGAGCCAGACGATCGCTCTTGCGGGTACGCGCGTTGATCAGCTCAAGGCCCGGCTCAAGCGTACCCGTCAGCACCTTGATAAAGCTGATGCGGCCCTGCTGCGGATCGGCCAGGGTCTTAAACACAAACGCCACCGGACGGTCATCGTCACTCGAGATCTTGAGCGAGTCGCCATCGATGAGCGGCATCTCGCCATAGTCGGTCGGTGCCGGGAAGTACGTTGCGATGTCGTCCATCAGCGAGTTGACGCCCTGCTCCTTAATGCAATCGCCCGCAAAGACCGGCACAAAGATGCGCTCGGCGATCGCCTTCGACAGCAGGCCTTCAAGCTCCTCTTGCGTCAGCGTCTCCTCGCCCTCCAGGTATTTCATCATCAGCTCGTCGTCAGCCTCGGCCACCAGCTCGCACAGATGGTCATGGGCCTGTTCGGCCTGGGCACGATACTCCTCGGGAATCTCCGACTCAACGGCTTCGGTGCCGTTGCAATGGCGCGCCTTCATGCGCACCAGGTCGATGATGCCGTCAAAGTCCTCGCCCTCGCCCCAGGGAAGGGTCACGGCACCCAGGCGCGTGCCAAAGCGCTCCTGCAGCAGGTTCATTGTGGTCGTAAAGCTGGCCTCGGAACGCGACAGGCGGTTTACGAACACCGCACGCGCCAGGCGCAGGTCCTCGGCGGCATACCAGAGCTTAACCGTCGTAGGCTGCGGGCCGGCCTCGGCATCGACCACAAACAGAGCCGTTTCGCAGACGCTCATCGCGGCAAAGGCGTCGCCGATAAAATCGGGATAGCACGGGGCATCAAGCACATTGATGCGTGTGCCCTTCCAGTCGATCGGCGCGATGGTCGTCGAGATGGAAAATGCACGCTTGACCTCTTCGGGGTCATAGTCGAGCGTGGGCTTGGTGCCGTCGTGGCCGCCCAGGCGGGCGGTCTTGCCAGAAAGGTGGAGCATGGCTTCGGCGAGTGAAGTCTTGCCCACCCCGCCTTGGCCTACGAGCACCACGTTCCTTACATTACCGGTCTTGGGAGCACCCATGATGACCTCCTTGCAGGGCCGCGCGCAATGCGCGACGCCAACGGGGAGAGTTCGCGGTCGGTGCCGTCCCGGAAGCAGCATGGTCGGCAGCCGAGCCGGCTCACCCTCCAAATGTCCTATGCCACCACCCTACCCTCACGGGTGACTGCCCATGCACACCTTTCGGCGCACGTATGAATACAGGCGGCGAGAGGACAGGGCAAGCATGCCAGGCGATTATTAAACCCCATCGATACAAATAAAAGCCGTCGCAGACCATAAGACCTGCGGCGGCTTCTTCTCAATACATAGCTGAGCCTAGCCCTCGATACGGCTCAAGAACTCACGGGTGCGCTGCTCGCGCGGATGGTCGATAACCTGCTCGGCAGGACCCTCCTCGACAATGCGGCCGCCGTCCATAAAGACCACGCGGTCGGCAACATCGCGCGCAAACTGCATCGCATGGGTCACGATCACCATCGTCATATTCTGCGCGGCAAGGTCTTTAATGACACGTAGCACCTCGGCCGTTAGCTCGGGATCGAGCGCCGAAGTCGGCTCGTCAAAGAACAAGATCTCCGGGTCGAGCGCCAAGGCGCGGGCGATACTCACACGCTGTTGCTGACCACCCGAAAGCTCACATGGCACCTTGTTCTCGTTTCCCGTAAGCCCCATCTGAGCAATCAGCTCGTGCGCACGAGCTTCCGCCTGCTCGCGCGGGCGCTTAAGCACGCGGATCGGCGCGTCGGTGATGTTTTTCATCACCGTATAGTGCGGAAACAGATTGTAGTTCTGGAACACCAGGCCGAATCGCGAGCGCGCCTGCTTGGGCACATCGCCCTTCGCATATACCGCGCCCGAACCCGCATCCGTCGCGACGGCAAGGTCGCCAAACGAGAGCGAGCCACCGTCGAGTGTCTCGAGCAGCGTGGCGCAGCGCAGCAACGTAGACTTACCGCCGCCTGAAGGCCCGATAATCGCCACGACCTCGCCGCGCTTGACCTCGAGCGAGATATCCTTGAGCACCTCATAGCCGCCAAACGCCTTACGCGCGTTCGATATATTCATTACCGTTCCGGACACGGGAGCCTCCATGTGTTTAAAGAGTCAGCGAGCGTGTGACTGGCGAGACAATGTGCTCCGAAAGAGGAGCGCCGCGTACTTCTGTACGCAAGCGACGGTTTGAGGAGCAGATTGGCCGTCAGGCACGCGCGCAGCGTCGAGCAGTCCGCCGTTCGTTAGAACGGCGGAACGATCTAGTCATGATAATAGTCCAGCTTCTTTTCGGCGGCGCCCAGCAGCATCTCGACCACAAAGTTAAAGACCCAGTAGATCAGCGCCGCAATCGCAAACGGCACCATGCTCACTTGCGAGGCAACCAGCGCCTTGGCCGTCGAGAACATCTCCCCCACGCCGATGGCAAACGCCAGCGACGTGTCTTTGACCAGCGTGATGATCTCATTGCCCATCGCCGGCAAAATGCGCTTGGCGACTTGCGGCATCACAATGTACAAAAATGTCTGCATACGCGAATAGCCCAGCACCTCGGCTGCCTCGTATTGACCGCGTGGAATGGACTGCAAGCCCGAGCGATAAATCTCGGCAAAGTAGCCGGCGTAGTTGATGATGAACGCCACAACGCACGCCGTCCATTTGGAATCGGGCGTGAGCGAGATGCCGAACACGTAGTACGGGGCAAAGTAGATGGCAAACATCTGCAGCATGAGCGGCGTACCGCGCATCACCGAAATATAGATGCGCGCGATCCAGCGAAGCGGCGCGATCTTACTCATACGCATAAACGCCACGGGGATTCCCAACGGAATCGATCCGAGCAGAGTCAGCACAAACAACTGCAAGCTGACCAAGAACCCCTGGCCAAGCATCTGCATCATGACCTGAATAGACATTACTTGAGCACCCAATTATCGAAAGATAGACCATAGCTTGAATACTTATCGCAGAGGTCCTTGACCGTACCGTCCTCATAGAGCGCTTTGAGCGACTCGGTCACGGCATCGGCCGACTTGGTGTCGCCCTTCTTAAAGCCGACGGCGTAGTGCTCGCTGGACAGCGGCTCATCAAGCTGTGTATAGGCATCGGGCTTGGCGGCAAGCTGATACTGGGCAATCGAGAGGTCACAGGCGACGGCATCGACTGCACCACTCTCGAGCTGCATAAACGCCGTGTTGTACTCACCGATGGTATCGAGCGTGGCAAACGTCGCGGCCAAATCCTTCTGGTCGCCCTCGAGCACATCCTGTGCAGCGGAATCAGTCTGGGTAATCACGGTCTTGCCGGCAAGATCGTCCCAGCTCTTGATGCCTGCATCCTTCTTTACCACCAGCACCTGCTCGTTGAGCATGTACGGCTCGGAGAACGTGTAGTCGTCCTCGCGGCCCTCCATGGTAAAGCCGTTCCAGATACAGTTGATGGCGCCCGAGTTGAGCAGCGTATCCTTGGCATCCCAGTCGATGGCCTCGTATTTGACCTCCCAGCCCTGCTTATCGGCAACAGCCTTGGCCAAATCGAGATCAAAGCCGGTGTACTCGCCATCGTCGCCCACAAAACCATACGGAGGATAGGACTTATCAAAGCCCACCACGAGCTTCTTGGACTCCGCAGCGCCCTTCACATCCTTGGCCGCGGCAGAGCCAGCGGCGGAGCCCTTGCCGGCGCCACCGCCGCAACCGACAAGACCAAGGCCAAGCACCGTGGCGAGCGAGCCGGCTAGACCAACAAACTGACGACGAGACATATCGGTGTTCATGGTATTCCCCCTTGATGACACTTTAGTTAGGTAAAGTGAGTCATGTAACGTTCAGAATCATACACTTTAGCGTGATAGAGCACAAGGCGAGTTTGCCCGCCGCGTGAGGGGTGTGGGGGTTAAGTTTCCTGCTCTACAGTCCTGCTCACGACGGAGGCCACATTAAGTGGCCTCCTGTTCGTGCGGAACTCGCGATAAACTTAACCCCCACACCCCTCACGCGGCGGGCAACCGTCGTTGGGCTTATCACTGACACGAATAAACCGCTTGTATATCGTCTGCTGGCTTGGCACGGTACAATACTTGCAGCTTTAATTCATGAATTAGTGGAGTTATTGATGGCAGAATCTCGTGCGGAGCGTAGGGCTCGTCGTGCTTTGATCGAGGCGGCTGAGGGGTCGGAGGAGAAAAAATCTTCTAAGAAATCCAAGTCGTCTCAGGATGCGAAGGGCAAGTCAGCCAAAGGCAAGGCTAAGGCCAAGCGTCCCGGCTCTCGTCGGAGCGAGGACAAGGCATCTCAGACTCGCTCCAAGCGCTCGCATATAGATCAGGTTTCGTCTGCGCGTAAGGCTGTGGATCCCAAGTCTCCCTGTCCGATCATGAAAGCTTGCGGGGGGTGCACGGCGCTCAATCGTCCTTATAAAAAGCAGTTGGCAGCTAAGCAGGCTGTTATGGAGGAGCTTTTTGCTGCTCTTTGCGAGCGCGAGGGTATTAGCGTCGACCCCATTCGCGGTATGGGCGTCACCCTGGGCGACCCGGGCAAATATCCTGCGCCGCGCGGGTTTCGCCATAAGGCCGCCACTCCCTTTGCCCCCGGCAGAGAGGGCGCTGTCCGTTGCGGTTTCTTTGAGCGCGGCACGCACAAGATCGTTGCCGTACCCGAATGCCCCGTCGAGGCACCGGGTGCCCGTCAGATTCTCAACGGCATCGCACGCGAAGCTGAGCGGCTGCATATTCCCGCCTTTAATGAGGACAAGCATCTTGGTTTGCTTCGCTATGCCGTCGTCCGCTGCGGCTGGCGTACCGACCAGGTCATGGTCACGCTCGTGACCGCTCAGCGCGACTTGCCGCATGCGCAGGAGTTCTTTGAGGCTGTCGCCGCACTCAATCCGCACATCGTCACCGTCGCCCAAAACATCAACGGACGTCCCGGCAACGCCATCCTCGGCGAGGAAACCCGCATTGTATATGGCGCCGAGTGCATGCGCGACCAGCTGCTCGGTTGCGAATTCGATATCTCCCCTACCGCGTTTTATCAGACCAACCCGCAACAGACCGAGCTGCTCTATCAGCTCGCTATCGACGGCATGGATTTGCACCAGGGCGATGTGCTCATGGATGCCTACTGTGGCAGCGGTACCATCGGCCTGTGCGCAGCCAAAGCCGCCCAGGACAAGGGCATCGGCATTATGCTGCTTGGCGTGGAGCGCAACCACGCCGGCATCGCTGACGCACGTCGCAACGCCGAGCTCAACGGCCTTACTCGCAACGCATGGTTTATGGCCGACGATGCCACCGATTACATCCTAGATGCCGCCGACAACAACGAGCGGATCGATGTCCTTTCCATCGATCCGCCGCGCGCCGGCTCCACCCCCGAGTTCCTCGAAGCTGCCTGCGCACTTAAGCCGCGCCGCATCACCTATATCAGCTGCAACCCCGTGACCCAAGAGCGCGACCTGCATCAGCTCTTCGACGGAGGCTATCGCCTGCTCAAGATCACGCCCGTCGACATGTTCCCCCATACCGACCACACCGAAACCGTAGCGGTCCTCGAACGCCGCTAACCAACCTCAGTAGATTTTTGGGACAAGAAAGGGGGCGACCCGTCTGGGCCGCCCCCTTTCTTGGTTTATTAATTCCGCTACATCCCCTTGCGCAGGTCGCACACGCCGGCTGCCGCCATCTCGCGCAGCAGCGTCTCGCGATCGCGCGTCACGATCAGATCCAACGGGAAGTGAATCTCGTCGAGCATCTTGCGAGCGTAATCGAGCTTACCAATGGCCATGCCAATGTGCGCATCGGTCGAAACGCCAATGCCCACGCCCAGCTCGGCGCAGCGCTCAGCGATCTTGCGGCATACGGCCCAATGCTCAGTGTCAACACCGTGTTCAAGACTATGGTTGTTGATCTCGATAATCTTGTGCTTGGCCTTAGCCGCCAACAGCACCTCGTCGATATCGAACGGCACGCCCGAACGCCCCGTGTGACCCAGCATGAACACCTTGGGGTGCTCCAGGGCATTGATATACATCTCGGTCGCCTGGGCCAGCGTCGCGCCCTCAGCAATCTGTGGATTATGCACGCTTGCAACCAAATAATCCAAATTACGCGTAACCAAATCGAACAGCGAATGCTGACGACTGTACGAATCGCCAGCGATATCGAGCGTGACAGGAGTGTCCTCGCCAAACAGGCTTCCGTCCAGCGAAACGATATCGGCCTCGGCACCACGCAGCACCAGCACGCCGCTCCAAATGCGCGGCCAGATATCCTGGTTGATAAAGAATTGGTAACTGCGCAGGTCATTGGGACAAGCCGTAACCATAGAGCTCAGATGGTCGGCAGACCCGAGCACCTGCAGGCCACGCTCTGCCGCCCAGTACACATTCTCCTCAATGGTCGAATATGCATGCGCAGAGAACATCGTATGGGTATGAATGTCACAAGAAAGCAGGTAGGGCATCAGGTCTCCTTATCTGGCACGGCCGTCGCTTATATTCATTGTACGCATTGCCTTCGATAGTCGTAAAACCACTCCATCCCAAAGACACAACGTCCATGACAACGGGGTCCGGCTTAACACCAAACCCCGTTTCACGTAAAACATTGTAGGCAGAGCGCTTTACTTTTAACGATACTCGTCCGCCAACTGTTTCCAAGCGGGTAGCGAATTGACAATCGTTTCGTAACTCACGCAATAGCCCAGGCGGAACCAACCCGGCATACCAAAGCTGTCCGAGGGAACCGCAAGCAACTCATACTTCTTTGCGCGCTCGCAAAACGCATTCGCATCGGGCTCCAATGCTTTCACCCATAGGTAGAACGCGCCATCCGGCTCAACATAGGTGTAGCCATACTCCGCTAGTGCGTCGGTAAGCGCGGTGCGGTTGCGTGCATAGGCCTCAACGTCACTCGGCTCATCGATGCAGTCGATAATTACGCGCTGAAAGAGCGCCGGCGCGCACACGAAGCCCAGCGTACGGGCGGCACCGGCAACGGCCGGCATCAGACGGGCAGCCTGCGGATTGGTGTTGGGAACCAAGATCCACCCCACGCGCTCACCCGGCAGCGACAGCGACTTGGAATACGAGTAGCACACGATGGTGTGCTCGTAGATCGAGGGCACCCAAGGCACCTCGGCACCGTACACGATCTCGCGGTACGGCTCATCCGAGATGAGCATAATCGGATTCTCGGGATCGCGCTGAGCGTTGGCCTCGCGCAGAACATTGGCCAGTCGCGTCAGCGTGTCGCGCGTATATACGGCACCGGTCGGGTTGTTGGGCGAGTCGATAATGACGGCTGCCGTCTTGTCGGTGATCGCCTTGAATACGTTATCCACGCTCAGCTGGAATGTGTCCTCGTTGGCAAGCGCCTCGACACACGTGCAGCCGGCCTTCTCAATCCAAACGCGATACTCCGGAAAGTACGGGGCGATAACAATAACCTCGTCGCCCGGATTCGTAACGGCGTTGAGCGCGCAGGTGAGCGAAGCCGCGGCACCCACCGTCATAAAGACGTCTTTGCCCTCATAGCTCGTGCCAAAGCGGCGGTTGAGCGATTCGGCCACAGCGGCACGACATTGCGGCAGGCCCGGTGCGGGCGTGTAGCCGTGCAGCTGGTCGCTCGGCAGCTCCAGGGCCTTCTTAATGGACTCCGCCACAGCAGCGGGTGCCGGAACGCTCGGATTGCCCAGCGAAAAATCGAATACGTTTTCCGCACCGATCTGCGCCTTGCGCTCAAGGCCATAGCTAAAAATCTCACGGATGATGGAGCTTTCCGCACCGCGAGCATACATAGTTTCGTTGATCATCTGTTCCCCTTTCGCATAGGCGCTATTGTACGCTTTAGCCGAGCAAAGTGCCGCAGCAATGTTAATTGGGGACAGACTTAAATGCGTGAAAACGCTCATTTAAGTCTGTCCCCAATCAACAGATGGCCCCATATCGCTAAAAAAAGCCTCCGCAGGTTTCCCCGCGGAGGCTTTCGCCACAAAGACTATTTGTCGTCGTCGGCGTCGGCATCGGCGTTGACGGCATGGTCATCGCCAGCGCCATCGGATGCCACTTCGGCATCCTCCTGCATGGCCGCCTGCGCAAAAGCCGCGGCATCAGCCGCCAGCTCCTCCTCGCTCATACGAGGCGCGCGCTTTTTGGTCGGCATACCGGCCGCCTTGGCATTGCGCTCCTCCTTGGCCGCCAGGATATCGCCCTCGCGCTCAAGGTAGGCATCCCACTCGTTGTCGAGCAGGGCATTCACGGCGTCGCCTTCGACGGTCTCGCGCTCAAGCAGCACCTTCGCCATCAGATCAAGCTGATCGCGACGGGCATCCAGAATCTCGACCGCGCGGCGATGGGCCTCGCGCATAATGCGCTGGACCTCGATATCGATGCGACGTGCCGTCTCCTCGGAGTAATCCTGGTGATCGGCGTAATCGCGGCCAAGGAACACCTGATGCTGTGCCTCGCCAAACACTTGCGTGCCCAGCTCCTCGCTCATGCCCAGGCGCGTGACCATCTCGCGCGCCATCTTGGTCGCGCGCTCCAGGTCGTTGCTCGCGCCCGACGTGATGTCATCGCACATGAGCTCCTCGGCAACGCGGCCGCCCAAGAACACGGCAAGCTCGTCGAGCATCTCGTTCTTGGTCTTGAGGAAGTGATCCTCCTGCGGAAGCTGCAACGTGTAGCCCAGAGCCTGGCCGCGGCTGACGATCGAAATCTTATGAACCGGATCGGAGTGCTCCAAGATGTGACCCACCAAAGCGTGACCGCTCTCATGATAGGCAATCGTGGTGCGCTCGGCCTCGGTCATCACGCGACCCTTGCGTTGCGGTCCGGCAATCACGCGCTCCATCGACTCCTCGACCTCGTCCATCGAGATCACGGAACGATGGCGGCGAGCGGCCAGCAGCGCAGATTCGTTGAGCAGGTTTGCCAGATCGGCACCGGTAAAGCCAACGGTCATCTGGGCGAGCTTCTCAAACTTAACGTCCTCGTCCATCGGCTTGTTCTCGGCATGTACGCGCAAGATCTGCTCGCGGCCCTTCACATCCGGACGGTCGACCGTAACCTGACGGTCAAAACGGCCGGGACGCAGCAATGCCGGATCCAGGATGTCAGGACGGTTGGTCGCAGCGATCAGGATGACCGACTCGCTCTCCTCAAAACCGTCCATCTCGACCAACAGCTGGTTGAGCGTCTGCTCGCGCTCGTCGTGACCGCCGCCCAAGCCGGCTCCGCGCTGACGTCCCACGGCGTCGATCTCATCGATGAAGATGATCGACGGGGCCTGGGACTTGGCCTCCTTAAAGAGGTCACGCACACGGCTGGCGCCGACACCTACGAACATCTCGACAAAGTCGGAACCCGAGATGCTAAAGAACGGCACGCCCGCCTCGCCGGCAACAGCCTTGGCCAGCAGCGTTTTACCGGTGCCCGGAGGGCCAACCAGCAACACGCCACGCGGGATCTTGGCGCCCAGCTTGCGATAGCGATCCGGATCGCTCAAAAAGTCACGGATCTCCTCGAGCTCCTCGACTGCCTCGTCCACGCCGGCAACGTCTTCAAACTTGACCTTGGGGCGTGTGGCCTCGTTGGTCTTGGCGTTGGTCTTGCCAAACTGCATGTTCCTGTTGTTGGCGCCCATCATCTGGCGCATAAAGTAGAACATGATGGCGATAAGGGCGATCGTCGGAAGCACACTCATCGCCAAGTCGCCCCAAAAATCGGGATCGTTGGTGTTGACGATGTACTTGGTATCGGGGTGCTCCGCCATGAGCTCGGCAAGCGAATCGGAGCCGACATAGGTCGAGGAGAAGCTCTTGAGCTCGC
>CAUFWM010000032.1 GCA_959596505.1 uncultured Collinsella sp. | reverse complement strand
ACACGCGCACCGAGCTTGCCATCGGCCGCGCCATGGACGCGCTCATGCGCGGGCGTACGAGCTTTGTGATCGCGCACCGTCTGTCGACGATCGTAGATGCCGACCTGATCTTGGTCATGGATCATGGCAACATTATCGAGCAGGGTACGCATAAGGAGCTGCTGGCTGCCGAGGGTGCCTACGCCGACCTCTATCTGAGTCAGTTCGCATAATGTGACAAAGGGACAGTCCCTTTGTCACATCGCAAATAAGGCGCGCCGGGGGTGAATCCTCTGGCGCGCCTTTGCGTTGGCGTCAATGTTGTCGGTGGCCGTCCGGCTCTAGCGTTCGTCCACGAGCTTGGCGACGAGGGTTTTGAGCTCGGCCACCTCTCGCTCGAGTTCCTTGACGCGGCGGGCGTTCTCGGTGATGCCCTGACGGTTGAGCGCGGACTGCTCGGCGGCGGCGTCGGGCATGTACTCGCGATGCTGCTTGGCATCGAAGCTCTCCTCGAACACGCGGCAGCCGTTGCGCTTGATGATGCGTCCCGGCACGCCCACGACGGTGCAGTTGTCGGGTACGTCCTTGACGACGACCGAATTGCCGCCGATTTTGACGTTGTTGCCGATGCGAATGTTGCCGAGCACTTTAGCGCCTGTGCCCACGGTGACGTTGTTGCCCAGGGTGGGGTGGCGCTTGCCGGTCTCGTTGCCGGTGCCGCCAAGCGTGACGCCCTGGTAGAGCACGCAGTTGTCGCCCACAATGGTGGTTTCGCCGATGACGACGCCCATGGCGTGGTCGATAAAGAAATGCTTGCCGATCTGTGCAGCGGGATGAATCTCGACGCCGGTAATGTGGCGGGTGATTTGCGAGAGCACACGGGCGAGCGAGCGATGGCCATGCTCCCAGAGCCAGTGCTCTGGCACGTGGTTCCACTTGGCGTGCAGGCCGGGATAGGAAAGGAAGATGACCAGACCGTTTTGCGCGGCGGGGTCCTGCGCCTGGACGGTCTTGATGTCCTCGCGAATGGTATTGATAAAGCTCACCGACCGCCCTCCCTTAGCGCCATGGCAATGCGATTCAATAAAGTATAGCGATTCGCTAGGGATTAGGAAGGACAATCTTGGCGGCTTTGCACGACAGGTGTCAGTTATGCAAACTTGCTGGTAATGGAGTCATGCTTTTGTGGGGTTGCGCACGAGGGGGCGCCGCAACCGTATACTGGTCAACTTGGACGTGTCCGCGCCCACAACTGAGAGGTTTTACTTCATGGGTTTCATTAACTTTATCGCCGAGCTGCTCAAGGACCCGCGCACCGCGATCGCCAGTTGGATCGCCGCCGGCCCGCTTATGGCCTACGGCTGCGTGTTCCTAATTATCTTTATCGAGACGGGCGTGGTGTTCTTCCCGTTCCTTCCCGGCGATTCGCTGCTGTTCGCTTCGGGCTTCTTTGCCCACAACGGCGGCTTTAACATCGTGGCCCTGTTGGCCGTCGCATGGACGGCCGCCATCTTGGGCGACCAGTGCAACTTTATGATCGGCCATTTCTTTGGCCGAAAGATCATCGTCTCGGGCAAGGTCAAGGCCATGACGCCCGAGCGCATTAAAAAGTCCGAGGACTTCCTTGACAAGTGGGGCCACCTGGCCATCTTCCTGGGTCGCTTCTTCCCGTTTATCCGCACCTTTGTGCCCTTCATCGCCGGTATGGGCGGCATGCACTGGCGCAACTTTGTCATCTATAACGTGCTGGGCGGTATCACCTGGTCGACGGTCTTTACACTGCTGGGCTATTTCTTTGGCGGCATTCCCTTTGTGCAGGAGCACTTTGAGCTGCTGATCGTGGGCATTGTTGCCGTGTCGATTATTCCGACCGTGGTCGGTTTGGTTAAGGCAAAGCTGGGCAAAAAGAACGCGTAGCTCGAGCCGGCGCACAAATCGTGTCGTTGAGGCCCGTCACCGTTTACGGTGGCGGGCCTCTCTAGCTTCGGTCAAATGAAAATACTTTAGTTAGTTAAAGAAAAACGTTTTATCCGATGCGTGTGCGGAGTACAATCTCGTGCATGCGAATCGACGTGTCATCGGCTTCGATGTCGTCCGCGTGTCCCGTCCGGCTCTACGCTCCGGGCGTGTGACGTTGCGACACGGTCGGCCCCGGTCCTTGCGTGCGGGTTCGCGAGTATGCAACTGTGTATGTAAGGAGCGACATATGACTGTCGAGAAGAAGGATATCGATTGGGGTAGCCTCGGCTTTGGCTACATGAAGACCGATTACAGCTACGAGGCTCATTGGAAGGATGGCGAGTGGGACGAGGGTGGCCTGACTACCGACCACACCCTGCATGTCTCCGAGTGCGGCGGCATCTTCCATTACTGCCAGGAGGTCTTTGAGGGCCTGAAGGCCTACACCGCCGAGGACGGTAGCATCGTCTGCTTCCGTCCCGACATGAACGCCGAGCGTATGTACAACTCTGCGCAGCGCCTCGAGATGCCCCCGTTCCCCAAGGACAAGTTCGTCGAGGCCGTCAAGCAGGTCGTTTCTGCCAACGCCGCCTGGGTTCCGCCCTTCGGTTCCGGCGCGACCCTGTACGTGCGTCCGTTTATGATCGGCTCCGGTGACGTGATCGGCGTGGCTCCCGCTCCTGAGTACACGTTCCGCATTCTCGTGACCCCGGTCGGTCCGTACTTTAAGGGTGGCCTTAAGCCCGTCAAGCTGCGCGTTTCCGAGTATGACCGTGCGGCACCGCACGGCACCGGCAACATCAAGGCCGGCCTCAACTACGCCATGTCCCTCAAGCCCACGATGGAGGCCCATCGCGAGGGCTATGCCGAGAACCTGTATCTCGACTCCGAGTCCCGCACCTATGTCGAGGAGACCGGTGGCGCTAACGTCCTGTTCGTGAAGGAGGACGGCACGCTCGTCGTTCCTCAGTCGCACACCGACTCCATCCTGCCCTCCATCACCCGCCGTTCGCTCGTTCAGGTTGCTCAGGACCTGGGCATGACCGTTGACCAGCGTCCCGTCGAGTGGGCTGAGGTCAAGGCCGGCACCTTTGTGGAGTGCGGCCTGTGCGGCACCGCTGCCGTCATCTCTCCGGTGGGCGAGATCGACAACAAGGTCTACGGTGCCGATGAGACCGTGACCTTCCCGGCTGGCTACACCGAGATCGGCCCCGTGATGAAGAAGCTTCGCGAGACCCTGACCGGTATCCAGTCTGGTGCTGTCGAGGATAAGCACAACTGGGTTTACACCGTCGCATAAGCAGTCTTAGCTGTCCGGCCCGAGGGCAACCTTCCTTTCCGGTGCGTCCTCGGACATGAAAGAACCCCCGCTGCGCACTGAACTGCCTCCCATTTCTTGGACATGAGAAATGGGAGGCTTTTTATGCGTGTCGACTTGAGGGTGAAGCACGACATCGTGGCCAGGAAGGTGGCGATCGGGCTCTTCGAGCGAGGCCACGGCTCCGAGTCGGCGGCGAAGGCGCTGTCGGTCCCGCGCGACACCGTGAGACAATGGCTCTACGTATACCGGTCGTTCGGAAGCGAGGTGCTGCTATCCATGGACGGCAAGCAGACCAGGTACACATACGAGCAGAAGGTCGCCGCCGCCTCGGCCGTGGTCGACGGCGGCATGAGCAAGCGGGACGCCATGGAGGCGTTCGGGGTCATGTCCCTGGCGCCGCTCAAGAGATGGTGCGCGCTCTACCGCGAGGGCGGCGCCGAGGCGCTCAGGCCCAGGCCCAAGGGCCGGCCGAGCGGTTCCAAGGCGAGGCCGCGCACGCGCGAGCAGGAGCTCGAGGAGCGCTGCCGAAGGCTCGAGACCGAGGTGGCCTACCTAAAATAATTGCGTGCCCTGGTCGAGAGGGACGGACTCTGACCAGGGCGAAGGTCGAGGCCGTAAGCGCCCTGCGCGAAGAGGGGTACGGGCTGGGGTGCCTGCTGGAGTGCGCCGGCCTGGCGAGGTCGAGCTACTACTACGCGCTGTCGCACCCGAAGGCTCCCACCAGGCCCGAGCTCTGGGAGGCCGCCGCCGAGATATTCTCGCGCACCGCCAACGGGTGCGGCCACAGGCAGATCGCCATGTGCCTGCGCGCCGAACAGGGCGTGCGCATAGCCGACAAGACGACGCTGAAGATGATGCGCGAGATGGGCATCAGCTGCGGGATCCGCCGCGAGACCGACTACCACAGGTACAACTCGTACAGGGGCAAGGTCGGAAAGACCTTCGAGAACGTCATCGGCAGGGACTTCGCCGCCGACGGGCCGTGGGAGAAGATGGGCACCGACGTCACCGAGTTCAAGCAGCCCTGGGGCAAGGCCTACTTCGCGCCGGTCTACGACTTCGGCAGCAAGGAGATCGTCGCCTGGTCCACGTCGCTGCACCCCAACATGGCCCAGCAGCACGAGCTGCTCGACCAGCTCGTGTCCAGGAAGCCCAAGGGCTCCAGGCCGATCCTGCACTCGGACATGGGCTGGCAGTACCAGCAGGCCGGTTGGTGCAGGCGGTTGGAGGAGGCCGGCGTGGTGCAGAGCGTGTCCCGGAAGGGCAACTGCATCGACAACGGCGCGACGGAGCAGGTGTTCGGCCACATCAAGGACGAGTTCTTCCGCGGAAGGACGTGGCCGGACTTCGAGTCCTTCAAGGCGGACCTCGACGACTTCGTGGTCCATTGGAACACGAGGAGGCGCCAGGTTAAACTGAAGGGACTGACCCCGGAGGAGTTCCGGAGACAGTCCCTTGCGGCGTAGCTTTTATTTAAGCCGTCCAAGTTTTGGGGTGCAGTTCACACTACGTGCGGCGGGGGTTCTTTCGTCCTGCGGAGTGCGCCGGAAAGGAAGGTTGCCCTCGGGCCTGCGTTATCTCGGTGCTGCCGTTACGGGCAATAATTAATCTGAATAAAGATGGTGCGCGGCCTTTTGGTCGCGCGTTGTGCGTGGATAAGAAAGGGCTCAAGGTTTGTGCCTTGGGCCCCAAAGGGTTGATGAACTGGCTTAAGACTCGGCCGCGATTGTTAGAACTTGACGGTCGGTGCCTGGCGGGCGGCCTCGGCGGCCTCGAAGCCCTGGCGCTCCTTAAACTGGAAGATGCCGGCAAAGATAACGGCCGGGAACGTCTGGATGGCGTTGTTGTAGCTGAGCACGCAATCGTTGTAGCTCTGGCGCGCGTAGCTCACCTTGTTCTCGGTGTCCTCGAGCGTGGACTGGAGCTGCGTAAAGTTGGTGTTCGCCTTAAGGTCGGGGTAGGCCTCGGCGACGGCAAAGAGCTGGCGCAGCGCACCGGTCAGCACGTTGTCGGCTTCCATCTTGGCCTCGGGCGTGGTGGCCTTGACGGCGGTGTTACGCGCACTGATCACGGCGGAGAGCGTCTCTTGCTCGTGCTTGGCGTAGCCCTTGACGGTCTCGACCAGGTTGGGGATCAGGTCGTTGCGGCGCTGCAGCTGCGTATCGATGTTCTGCCAGGCGTTATCGATGCGGTTACGCTTGGTGACCATGTTGTTGTAGATGCCGGCGATGGCGCAGACAATCACAATGACAACAACGATGCCGATGATGACGGTAATCATGATGTCTCCGTTTCGAATGGCCGCGGCGGCATGCGCCAGCTGCCGTTGGTATAACGCTACTAGTATACCCGCAACGTTTTGCCGTGCCGAACTTTCCGGTAAGCGTTGTGTTTTCGGCGGGGTCGGTACCGGGGCAAAGCGCGCGAGGTACAGGTGTAAGATATGCGACAGATTGACGAGTGTTGTCTTTGCCCTGAGGATGGCGATACCAGTGGACCTTCGCATCAAGAAAACCTACCGTGCCCTGTTCGATGCCTTTACCGAGCTTCTCGAGGAGCATCGTTTTGAGGACCTGACGGTTGCCATGCTGTGCGACCGCGCCATGATTCGCCGCACGACGTTCTACAAGCACTTTCGCGACAAGAACGATTACTTTGCCTTTTATATCGATGAGCTCATGTCGGGCTTGCCGCAAAAACAGCCCGATGAGGCCGGCGCAGTGTCTGCCGAGGACGTGCGCGCGCTTCGGCACGCGATTTTGGACGATGCCATGGATTTGATTCTGGCGCACGAGCAGCTCATGGATAACATTTTGGCAAGCAGCATGTCGGGCATGTTGACCAACGTTATTTGCGACCGCATTGCCCGCTCTATCCGCGAGCGTGTGATGAACGTGCTTGCCGAGGATGCCCTGGCCCCCGTGTCGCTCGAGACGACGTCTGAGTTTGTCGCCGGCGGTATTATTCGACTTTTCACGATATGGTGGGAATCGGGCCACGATCTTGAGCGTCGACCCGAGATGGCCGACGTGGTCGATGCGCTGTTTGAGCGGACCATGACGCCGGTGCATCACTAGAAGTGGCGGAGAGAGGGGGATTCGAACCCCCGGAACGCTCTCGCGCTCAACGGTTTTCAAGACCGCCGCATTCAACCGCTCTGCCATCTCTCCGTGAGTCGTAATGATAGCATCGTTTTGAATTTGCAACAGGGAAGGCGAACGATGACGATCACCGAAATCGACGAGAAGTTCATGCGCGAGGCGTTGGCGGAGGCGCGAGCCGCCGCGGCGGTGGGCGAGGTGCCCATCGGAGCCGTAGTGGTGCGCGACGGCGAGATCGTCGCGAGGGCGCACAATCGGCGCGAGCTCGACCAGAACCCTTCGGCGCATGCAGAGTTCGCGGCCCTGTGCGCCGCCGCCCAGGCGCTTGGCCGCTGGCGCCTTTCCGATTGCACGGTCTACGTGACGCTCGAGCCCTGCTGCATGTGCGCGGGGCTTATGGTCAATGCGCGCGTGGGGCGCTGCGTGTATGGCGCGAGCGACGCCAAGGCGGGCGCATTGGGATCCCTATACGATTTGAATGCCGACTCGCGCCTGAATCATCGGTTTAACGTGACGGCTGGCGTGCTGGCAGACGAGTGTCGTGAGGTGTTGAGCGGCTATTTTAGTGGGTTGCGTGGCACCGATGGTGCTGGCTGCGGTTGTGGGGCCGATCTCGAGGCGCATGCCGCTCATGCCGAGGCACTCGCGTGTGCCGAAGATATTGCCGTTGAGGCGGTCGATTTTGGTGTCGTGTGCCGCCGGCCCCGCCGTGTGCTGCTGGCGATTGACTCCTTTAAGGGCAGCGTTTCGAGTGCACAGGCGGAGGAGGCGGTTGCCGAAGGCGTGCGCCGTGTGTGGTCCGATGCCGAGGTGCGCGCATTGCCGCTGGCAGATGGTGGTGAGGGAACGCTCGACGCCGTTGCCGCCTGCGGTGGCGAGCTTGTGACCTGCGAGGTTGCGGGTCCCTTGGGCGACCGCGTGTCTGCCCGGATGCTGGTGGACGGCGAGCACGAGTCGGCTGTTATTGAGATGGCCGAGGCGGCGGGTATTGGGTATTCGCCTTGCACGGAGTCGTCGGCGCTGGCTGCTACAACCTATGGCGTGGGCGAGCTGATGCTCCGTGCGGTTCGTGCCGGGGCAAAGACTATCTATATTGGCTTGGGCGGCAGCGCCACCAACGATGGTGGCGCCGGTATGCTGCAGGCGCTGGGCGCGCGTGTGGTCGATGATCAGGGCTGCAATATCGCCCCCGGTCTCGCGGGTCTCGAACACGTGGTGAGTATCGATTTGGCGCCAGCGCTTCGGGCGCTGAGCGGCGCGCGTGTCGTGGTGCTTTCCGATGTCGAGAATCCGCTTGTGGGGCGCCGAGGCGCCCTAGCGGTGTTCGGTGGGCAGAAGGGCCTGCCGGCGGATGATGCCGAGGTGCTGCGCAGGTGTGACAGCTGGATGGTCGGCTACGGCCGCCTGCTCGATACGGCGATTGCTAGGGCGCGGGCTCAGGGGTTGCTGCGCACGCCCAAGGGCGCACGGACATTTGGCTCGGTGCTCGGCGTGCCCGGCGCGGGCGCCGCCGGTGGCTTGGGCGCGGCGTTGCTGGCGCTCGGCGCGGAGCTGCGTTCGGGCGTGGAGACGGTGCTCGATCTGATTGGGTTTGACGAGCGCGTGCGCGATGTCGACCTGGTCATAACGGGCGAGGGCAATATGGATGAGCAATCCGCTGCCGGCAAGGCGCCGGTGGGTGTGGCTCGTCGTGCGAAGCGATATGGCAAGCCGGTGGTCGCCGTCGTGGGCGGTCGTGCCGACAACCTGGATGCGGCGTATGGGCAGGGTGTCGACTTAGTTCTGCCGGTCTGTCGCAGACCCATGCCCCTTGACCAAGCGCTCGACCCCCAGGAAGCCACAATCAACCTCATCTGCGCCGGTGAAGCCGCCGCCCGATCCTACGACCTCGCCCGTATCTAAGTCTTTCCGGGCAAGTCTCAATAAGTTGCGGTGGAATAGTTCCTGTTTTTGGCCTTGGGTCGTAAAACAGGAACTATTCCACCGCAACTCAAAAGTGGTCTTTTGGCCCTGTCCCAAATTAGCTATCTTGCCCCATCGGGCGGGAGCGGGTAAGATATACCGAGCGCCTAGCGCGTTCGATGGGTTCGGATGACGACATGTTCCGAATCTGGTCAGGTCCGGAAGGAAGCAGCCATAAGGAGCCTCTGTCGGGCATCCGAATCCATCGAGCGCACGGGCGTTTTTTGGTGCCGCGACATGGCCCGGCCGGCGGCGAGGTATTTGGTGTCTCGCTGGTCCTCGGCTTTGCCTGCGGGATCGCTCGACTACCAAACACCTCGCCGCCGGCCGGGCCCCGTCGTCCAAAAATCACCCGTAAAGGCGCGTTAATCTGAACAATTCAATCCCTTGTCTAGTGCTGCTCATTGGCTTTGCCAAAACATGTTCGGGCGCTTTGTCTCTGTGCCTAGTTTCCTGATTGTTTCGGGGGCTTGTTCTGTAACGAGTTGCTTACGCATCTCCAGGGCTCTCCGTACTATCATGAATCAGATTGAAGAGAGATGATGATAGGGAGCGCCTATACATGATTGAGCTGCTCAGGCGTTTTGGTGGTAAGTTTCGCCGGTATATGGCGATTGGTCCTGCGTGCAAGCTGATTGAAGTGATCTTTGACCTGCTTACGCCGCTGGTGATTGCCCAGATGATTGATAAGGGCATCGGCGCGCACGATGTGAACGCCGTCGTCCGTTACGGCGTGGTGCTCGCCGCCATGGCTGTGATCGGCATCTCGTTTACGCTCGTCTGCCAAAAGATGGCGGCGCTCACCTCACAGGGCATGGGTACCGATATCCGCGGCGCACTCTACGAGCACATCAACAAGCTGAGCTATGCCGAGCTCGACCGCTTTGGCACGCCGTCGCTTATCACGCGCATCACCAACGACGTCAACCAGGTGCAGCTCGCTGTGGCGCTGGGCGTGCGCATGCTCATCCGCTGGCCCTTCCTGGCGGTGGGCTCCATGGTCGCGGCCCTTGCCATCGACCTTAAGCTCGGCATCATCTTTTTGATTTGCACGCCCGCCATCGGCCTGGTGTTTTGGTTTGTCATGGCGCGCTGCATTCCGTACTACAAGCAGCTGCAGGCAAAGCTTGACCGCATCGCGCTCATTTGCCGCGAGGGGCTTTCGGGCGCCCGCGTGGTTCGCGCCTTTGTGCGCGAGGACCATGAGCGCGAGCGCTTTGCCCAAGCGGCCGATGACCAGGCACATACCGCCATCGCGGTGGGCAAGCTTTCGTCAATCCTTAATCCCGTCACGTTTTTGGTGATGAACCTGGGCGTGTGCGCCATCCTGTGGGTGGGCGGCATCCAGGTCAACGTGGGCGAGCTCACGCAGGGCCAGGTCATGGCGTTCGTCAACTACATGACGCAGACCCTGACCTCCATCGTGTATGTCGCCAACCTGGTCGTGGTCTTTACCAAGGCGAGCGCCAGTGCGTCGCGTATCAACGAGGTGCTCAATTGCGAGCCGAGCATCACCGACGAGGACAACCAGCCGGTTGCGCTGCCCGAGCCGAGCGACCTGGCGGGTGACGCTGTTCCGGTCTCCGCGCTGAGCTTTGACCATGCGAGTTTTTCGTTTGGCACGGGCGCCGCCAACGCCGTCAATGACGTGACCCTGGAGCTGCCGCTGGGCAAAACGCTCGGCATTATCGGCGGCACGGGCAGCGGCAAGTCCACGCTCGTTTCGCTTATCCCGCGCCTGTACGATGCGAGCGCTGGCAGCGTGAGCGTGATGGGCGCCGACGTGCGCACTTGGCCGCTCGACCAGCTGCGCCATGTGGTCGCGACCGTCCCGCAGCGCGCGTCGCTGGTGAGCGGCACCATCCGCAGCAACCTGACCTGGCGTGACGAGTCAGCGACCGACGATGAGCTCTGGGCGGCGCTCGATATGGCGCAGGCCAGCGAATTCGTGCGCAACAAGCCGCAGGGGCTCGATGCCCCGGTCGAGGCGGGCGGTAAGAACTTCAGCGGTGGCCAACGCCAGCGCCTGACCATCGCGCGCGCCTTAGTGGGCTCGCCGCAGGTCCTGATCATGGACGACTCCGCCTCGGCACTCGACTTTAAGACCGACGCGGCGCTTCGCCATGCCATCCGCGAGCGCAGCGTGCGCGGTGCCGCCGAGGGCGGGCTGCCGCTCACGACGGTCATCGTGAGCCAGCGCGTCTCGACCGTGCGCGATGCCGACATGATCTGCGTGCTCGACCACGGATCGGTTGCGGGCCTGGGCACGCATGACGAGCTGTATGCAAGCTGCCAGCTCTATCGCGAGATTTGCCAGTCGCAGCTGCGCCGCGAGGAGCTCGAGGGCCAGCAGGGGAGCACGGTGCCCGCGTCCGCCCCGACTGCCCCTGCGCCTACTTGCTCAAAGGAGGGTTGCTAGATGAACCCGTATACTTCTTCCGGTTCGGTCGCCACGATGACCGCTAATGTGTCCGGCAACGATAACCTCAACGACCTGGGCGACGGCCCGCGCCAACCCGGTGATCCCGAGCGCTATCCCGTGGGCGCGGTGACGCGCCGCCTGCTGGGCTATGTTCGCCCGCACCGTATTTCGTTTACGGCGTCGTTTGTGAGCGCCGCCATCTCGGTGATCTTGCAACTCTATACGCCCATCCTCATCGGCGAGGGCATCGACCTTATCGTTGCCGCCGGTCAGGTGGACTTCGACGCGCTGCTGCCGCTCGTTACCAAACTCGCGCTCGTCGTGGTGGGAGCAGCGGCCTTCCAGTGGCTGCAGGGCTACTGCGTCAACCGCCTGTCCTACGAAACGGTGCGCGACATGCGCGTGGAGGCGAGCGATAAGCTCAGCCGCATGCCGCTCAGTTTTATCGACGGCCATGCCCACGGCGACCTTATGAGTCGCGTGGTCAACGACGTCGACCAGGTCGGCGACGGTCTGCTGCAGGGCTTTACCCAGCTCTTTACCGGCGTTATCACCATCGTTGGCACGCTCGCGTTTATGCTCTCCATCAACCTGATCATGACGCTCGTGGTGGTGCTCGTCACGCCGCTTTCCATTTTTGCAGCCGGCGCCATCGCCAAGCTTTCCAACAAGAGCTTTACAGCACAGCAGCGCATCCAAGGGCAGCTCGGTGGTCATATCGAGGAGTATGTGGGCGAGCAGAAACTTGTCGACGCCTTTGCCTACGGTCCGCACGCTCAGCAGCGCTTCGATGCCCTCAACGCTGAGCTCTACACCGCGGGTGAGCGCGCGCAGTTTATGGGTTCGCTCTCCAACCCCGGCACGCGCTTTATCAACAACATCATCTATGCCGTGGTCGCTGTGATCGGCTGCGTGGGCGTGATCACGGGCGTGCCCGCGGCGCTCACGGTGGGCGGCGTGCAGATTTTCCTGTCCTATGCCAACCAGTACACCAAGCCGTTCAACGAGGTCACCAACGTCATTACGCAAATTCAGACCGCGTACGCCTCGGCGCGCCGCATGTTTGCGCTGCTCGATGCGCGCGAGCAGGAGCCCGACGCGTCGGACGCCGTAGAGCTCGCCGCCCCGAAGGGCGAGGTCGCCTTTGAGCATGTGGACTTTAGCTACGTGCCCGACCGCAAACTGCTGCAGGATATCTGCATCGATGCCAAGCCCGGCATGCGCTTTGCCCTGGTCGGTCCTACGGGCTGTGGCAAGACGACGCTCATCAACCTGCTGCTGCGTTTTTACGATATCGATGCTGGGCGCATTGTGGTGGACGGGCGCTCGTCGCGTGACTACACGCGCTCGAGCCTGCGCCGTGCCTTTGGCATGGTGCTGCAGGACACCTGGCTGTTCGAGGGCACGGTGGCGGAGAATATCGCTTACGGTTGCCCCGATGCCACGCGTGAGCAGATTATCGAGGCCGCCAAGCGCGCGCACGCGCACAAGTTTATCGTGCAGCTGCCAGGCGGCTACGATACGGTCATCGGCGAGGACGGCGGCACGTTTAGCCAAGGTCAAAAACAGCTGCTGTGCATCGCGCGCGTCATGCTCACCGATCCGGCGATTCTGCTGCTGGACGAGGCGACGTCGAGCATCGATACGCGTACCGAGCTGCAGGTACAGGCGGCATTCGACGAGCTCATGGCCGGTCGCACAAGCTTTGTCGTGGCGCACCGCCTGTCGACGATCCGCAACGCCGACTGCATTCTGGTCATGCGCGACGGCCAGATTATCGAGCGCGGCACGCACGACGAGCTGCTGGCGGCAGACGGCTTCTATGCCGAGCTCTACCGCAGCCAGTTTGCCCAGTAAGCACGGTCGTGGGGCAAATTAATCAATCGACAGAAGGTGGTTTACATCTGTCACGTTAGTACTAAGATATTCATCTAATAAATTGCATTAGTGGCTTTAGTTTTGGGGGAAACGAGGCAACGTGACTATGACGTGCTCTTTGGTGGTTAACAGCAAGAGCGGTAATACCAGGATGGTTTCGGGTGCGATCAAGCGCGCTCTGCAGGCTGCGGGCGTTGAGTTTGTCCATGCCGCGGCGTTGAGTGACGATGCGGATGCAGATCAGGTTGCGCTCGAGGCGCAGGGGGCCTGCGCGGCCGACATGGTGCTCGTCGGTTTTTGGTGCGACAAGGGCGCGTGCACGCCTTCGGTCGCGGCGTTGCTCTCCGCCTTGCACGGCAAGCGCGTCTTTCTGTTTGGTACCTGCGGTTTTGGCGCCAGCGAGGAGTACTTTAGGCAGATTATCGACCGCGTATCGTCTAACCTGGCCAATGATGCCGAGCTTGCGGGCTGGGCGATGTGCCAGGGCAAGATGGGCCCTGCCGTAAAGCAGCGCTACGAGGCAATGCTTGAGCAAGAACCCGAAAACGCGCGCTATAAGATGCTGCTCGACAACTGGTTTGCCGCAAAGGACCATCCCACCAAGGAGGACCTGGACAACATGGCCGCAGCCGCCAAGAAGGCCGTGCTGGGCGAGTAGGCCTACCGCCGTCGTGCGTGCGAAATAATACAGAAGTGAAAGCCTCGAAATCCTCGAGGCTTTTTTCTTGACGCTCGTGGGCACAACCGTGGCAAGCGTTTGGAACGACATTTTCCATCACCCCGATGACGAGACCGTCCTGGACGACACGCTCGCATACGTTCGCTGGATGCATTCAGAGTGGGACGGGCTTTCCGGATGAAAGAAGGCCACATGACGTGGCCTTCAACTTATATATTTTTAGCAGATGCCCCCCATGACAAGCCGCGCTTCAACACCGAGGCGTCTGCCCGGCGACGCGGAATGTAAGGTTCATCGCGAGTTCCGCACGAGCCGGAGAGCACTTAATGTGCTCTCCGTGCGAGCAGGACTGTCCGAGCAGGGAACCTTACGTTCCGCGTCGCCGGGCAGACGAACCAGTTAAGACGCGCTGCTACTTGATCTTGGTCGTACCCGGTGCCAGGTTGGGGTCGGTCTCGTTGGCCTCGGTCTGGAAGTGCTCCGTGTAGACGTTCTTGCCGTCGCGGAACATCTCGTAGTACTGCATCTTGGCGTAATCCTCGCGTGCCTTGGCGGCAGCCGCGGCGGCGTCGTCGTCACCGGTGACGTTGGAGGAGAGCGCCCAGCGCAGGCTGGCGTCCTCGTAGCCCACCGAGTTGATGGCGGGCAGCGACTCGCGCAGCGTCATGTGCGCTTTCTGGTAGTCGGTCAGCGGTGCGCCGATCAGTTGCATCAGCTGGGTGGACAGGTAGTTGGTGGACAGGTCGTCGACCTCGCTCGTCTGGTCACAACCGGCAACGTCGTAGTTAGCCCAAATGATGTAGTCGGTCTGCCACAAGCGCTCCTGGTGGGTGGCGTCGTCCTCGCCGGTAAACCACTTATCGTTGAACTTGGACGGGAAGAACGGCTGGTGATCGCCCCAGAACACCACGACCACCTTGCGGTCGAGCTTGCTCAAGGCGTTGAGGAAGTAGCGCAGTGCCTGGTCGGACTGCTCAATGCACGAGACGTACTCGTCGACATCGGAGAGCGTGCCGTCCTCGACGGTCTTGGTGTCCAGGTCGGTCGTGTCGATGTTGAGGTGCATCTGCTTGTCGACCGGCAGCAGACCCGTATCGTAGCCCGAGTGGTTCTGCATGGTTACGTCGAAGATGAACTGCGGATCGGCGTTCTGGTCGAGCAGCTCAAGAATCTTGTCGTAGGTTGCCTGGTCGGTCACCATGCCGCGCAGGGTATCGGCGCCTTGGAAATCGTTGATGGACAGGAACTGGTCAAAGCCAAAGTCCTTGTAGACGTTCTCGCGGTTCCAGTTGGTCGCGTGGTTGGGGTGCATGGCCGTGGTGGAATAGCCGAGCGATTTGAACTGCTCTGCCAGGTTCCCGGTCGTTTCCATGTTGTAGATGGTGTAGGGGTACACGCCCGAGCCCAGGTTGGCCATGGAGTTGCCGGTCATAAACTCAAACTCGGTATTGGCCGTGCCGCCGCCGTAGGCGCTCACGTAGAGCTTTCCGCGGCTGAGGCAGTTGGACAGGTTCTTAAAGTACTGCGGACCTTCGTAGCCGGCGCGCATGTTCTGGTAGATCGACAGATCCGAGAACGTCTCGTTCATGATGGCGATGACCGTGGGCTTCTCGCTGTCGAACTGCTCCTTTGCGGCGGCGCGCTCGTCGCTCTTGGCCGCGTCGGACTTGTCGTAGGCCTTGGCGTACTTTTTGAGCGTGGCCTTGGCATCGTCGACGGAGTAGTCGGCGGGTTTGGGCGGCTTGATGGACTGCGCCGCGCTAATGAAAGCGGGCAGGTAGCCCTCGCGCCAGTAGCTCTCGAGCGGACGCCAGGTGTAGACGGTTATACCGAGGGTGTTGTAGTAGTCGATGAGCGTGACGTGCGCGGTCACACCGCCCAGGCACAGCACCGCTACGAGCAGGTTGGTGAGCAGCATGCGCTTGGCGTTGGCGGCGCCCTTCTGGCGATGCGGCGCGACCAGGCCGGCGTACTCGCACAGCAGCATGGCGATGGCGGTAAAGC
>CAUFWM010000031.1 GCA_959596505.1 uncultured Collinsella sp. | reverse complement strand
GCGGGAGAAGCCGGGCGAGCTTGGAGAGCGAGCGCAGAATCGCCGCCTCGTCTCCTCCAGAAAGATCGGTGCGGCCGTGGCTGCCCGGGAATAGTGTGTCGCCCACAAAGGCAATGTTCCCCTGCTCGGTGGCAGCAAACAAGACGATCCCGCCCGGCGTATGCCCTGGCGTCTCGATCACCTGCAGGCAGATATCGCCCACCTCGATAGCATCGCCTTCGGCGAGCAGGCGCGTCGGCTCCCCGGGGTCAGGCGTCTCAATGCCCCACATAGCTCGCTGTTCCTCGATGTTCGCATGCGGCACCGCCACATCCTTGGCACACAGCTCATACTGGCAGCCCTCGCCAACGGTGGTTCGCACGCCGGCAACACCACCAACATGATCGGCATGGCCATGAGTGCATACGGCGCCAAGCACGCGTACACCGGCATGTTCGGCTCGAATATGCTCCACCAAACGCTCGCCTTCCCATGCGGGGTCGATAATCACGCACTCATTGTCCGAAATAACAGCATAGCTATTGGTCTGAATGGGACCGTTTACGAGCGTCTCAATCTCGACCGATCCCTTGGGAGTTAAATCCAAGGACACAGCACTCATGTCCCTCTCCTCTCTATAGAACTCGAGGCATCAAACGATGCCTCGAGTGTAGCGAATATCGATAATGTGACACGTTCGTCGCGACTAAACGCGGCGCTTAAGCTGGGCTCCACCCTCGCCGGGCATCAGGCGGCGCGCGTCGTAGACCGAGTCGACGCTGCTGATAGAGGCCAGCAGCGGATCCAGACCACTCGCGTCCGAGATCTCGACCATAAAGCGCAAGGTTGCAATACCCTCGCGGTTGGTCGACGTGGCGGCGGAAAGAATATTGCCGCCTGCATCGCCAATGGCGATGGTGACGTCCTTGAGCAGGCCCATGCGGTCCAGGCACTCGACCACAATCTCGACCTGGAAAAGCGTATCGGCAGCACCATCCCACTCTACGTCAATCATGCGCTCAGGATGTTCCATAAGGCCCTTGACGTTGGGGCAGTTGGCGCGATGCACCGAAACGCCACGACCGCGCGTGATGAAGCCGACGATGTCGTCGCCCGTCACGGGGTTGCAGCAATGAGCCAGACGGACCAGCAGGCCGCTGTTGCTCTCGCCCTTGACGATAATGCCGTTACTTGCGCTCTTGCCGCGCTTTTGCGGCTTGCGGTTGGAGCCGCGAGCAGGCTGTTTTACGACCTCGGCGATAGCCTCGGCCTTGGTGAGCTGTTCCTCGGGCTTGGGGTCCAAGATTTGCTCGACCTTATTGCCCACAGCGCGCGGGGCGACCTTGCCCGCGCCAACGGCTGCAAAAAGGTCCTCGAGCTGCTTGAAGTTAAACTGCTCCGCCACGGCGTTGAGCGCACGCGTGGATCGTGGCGTAGAGATGCCATACCCGCGCTTACGCAGGTCCTTGGCCAGTATATCGCGGCCGGCGGCAGCGTCGTCATCCTTGGTCGCGGCGGCGAAATAACGGCGAATCTTTGACTTGGCCGAAGGTGTCTTGACGATCTTGAGCCAATCGCGCGACGGCTTAGAGCTCTTGTTAGTCAGAATCTCGACACGGTCACCCGTCTTGATCTCGTGCGTGAGCGGCGCCACCGCACCGTTGATTTTGGCGCCGACACAGTGGTTACCGACCTCGGTATGAACGGCGTAGGCAAAGTCGAGCGGTGTAGAGCCGGCACGAAGCGCCATGACCTCGCCCTTGGGCGTAAAGACAAAAATTTCCTGGTCGAACAAGTCGACCTTCAGCGAATGCAGGTATTCCTTGGCATCGGTGATCTCGTCAGACGCCGCCCAGTCGAGTGAGTGCTTGAGCCAGTTGATCTGGTCGTCCAGACGCTGCGCATCGTTAGTCTTGGAGGCAGACGATCCGCCCGACTTCTTATACAGCCAGTGGGCAGCGATGCCATACTCGGCCTGCTCGTGCATTTCGTAGGTTCGAATCTGAATCTCGAGCGGACGGGCCGTGGGGCCGATAACCGTCGTGTGAAGCGATTGGTAGTTATTGACCTTGGGCATGGCGATATAGTCTTTAAAACGACCGGGCATGGGATGCCACAGGGTATGCACGGCACCAAGCGTGGAATAGCAATCGCGCACCGAATGAGTGATGACGCGCAGCGCCACCAGGTCGTAAATCTCGGAGAACTCCTTGCCCTTGCGCTTCATCTTTTGATAGATGGACCAATAGTGCTTGGAACGACCGTTGATCTGAAAGCCCTCAAGACCAATGCGATTGAGCTCATCGGTGAGCGTCTTGATGGTCTCGGCCAGATAACGCTCGCGAACCTCGCGCGACTCGGATACCATGCGCGCGATGCGCTGGTAGGCATCGGGCTCCAAGTAGAAAAAGGACAGGTCCTCGAGCTCCCACTTGATTGAACTCATGCCCAGGCGGTCGGCCAAAGGCGCGTACACGTCCATGGTCTCGCGTGCCTTAAACAGGCGGCGGTCCTCGCGCAGAGCGGCAAGCGTGCGCATGTTATGCAGGCGGTCGGCGAGCTTAACGATGATGACGCGGATGTCCTTGGACATGGCGAGGAACATCTTGCGCAGCGTAAGCGCCTGCTTCTCGTCCATGCTGTCGACTTCAATGTTGGTGAGCTTGGTCACGCCGTCGACGAGCCCTGCCACGGTTTCGCCAAACAGACCCGAAACATCGGCAAGCGAGGTCTCGGTGTCCTCGACGGTATCGTGCAGCAACGCGGCGCACACCACATCGCAGTCCATCTTGAGGTCAGCCAGAATGATAGCTACCTCGACGGGATGGTTAATGTACATCTCACCCGAGCGCCGCTTTTGGTTGCAGTGCTTCTCGGCAGCAAAGCAGTAGGCCTGCTCCACATTGGAGAAGTCGTCCTCGTTCATATATTTGAGGCACAGACGCTCCAGCTTGTCGTAGCTGTCCGCCATAATCTCGGGCGGCAGCTCATCGGCATGTTTATAGTGCTCCATCTCCGAAAACGGCTGGAGGGTGGAATCATGGGCGGTACGGGCTGCGGCGTCCATCGAGGTCCCCTTCCCCTAGGCCCGCGGTACGATCGGGCGGTTAACTTTGGCTAGCATATCAGAAGCGCACGAATCGAGTGCCCAGCTCCGAAAAGCCGTGAACTCCATGCGCGAGCGCAAGCCCTCCAAATAGCGAATTGACCTGCTTAATTGCACGCGACCGGGGTTTTCCGCCATCGCGATGCGACGCGTATCGTCAAACCCCGAAACGCGGCAGAAACCGAGTTCTTCGAAGATTCCCAGGCCGCTTTCCACCGAGCGCTCGTCGACCGGCGTGCGGGCATCGATGGCAAGACACATCTGCGCAATGTCGATATCGCTCGCGCAGAATGAATCGTCCCCCGTCTTGCCACGGTTGGAGCGCCACATGGTCTGCAGCGCTCGATAGAGAGTGACAAGCTCATCGCGCTCGGGCGCGTAACAATCGAGCAGGCGCTCATTAATACGAGCGTCACGCGACGAATAGAGCAGGTGAATCACGGCGGGCTGTCCATCGCGGCCGGCACGGCCACTCATCTGGTTAAACTCAATCGCACCAAACGGCATGTGGTAGAGCACGACATGACGGATATCGGGCAGGTTGACGCCCTCACCGAAGGCAGAGGTCGAAACGATGCAACTGAGGCTTCCGTCGCGAAACGCTTCCTCGACACGGCGGCGATCGGAGCGCGCAAGCCCGGCGTTATAGAACGCAATATGGGTCGCGCAGTCGGGCACGCGTTTGCGCAACGTCTTGGCAAGCGCCACGGACTGGTCGCGCGAGTTGACGTAGATGACGGTCTTCTCCCCCGTCGCCACGATTGACACCAGGCGATTTTCGCGGCTCGCAAGGTCACGGTCGTCCTCGAGTTGCAGGTTCTCGCGAACGGTCTCGTCGACCACCGTCCTGGTAATCGGCAATACACGAGCAAGCTCCGCCACGACCGGGGCCGTCGCGGTAGCCGTTGCCGCCATGACAACGGGGTCGCCCAGGGCTTTGAGAATATCGGGCATGTCGAGGTAGGCGCTCCGGTCGCCGCCTTTGGCAAGACCGGCATGGTGTGCCTCATCGATAACGACAAAGCCAATACGTCCAGAACGTGCAAAGCGATCGCGATGGATAGACAGGAACTCCGGCGTCGTGAGAACGATGCCGGTGCGGCCCGAAGCCAGGCCGGCAAACACGTCATCGCGCGCTGCCTCCACGGTCTCGCCGGTCAACACGCCCACGCCAATGCCGAGCGCAGCCATCGTCGACGAGAGGTGATAAGCCTGGTCGGCAACGAGCGCGCGCAGCGGATAGACAAAGATGCTCGCCCGCCCACGAAGGACCGCCTCGCGCGCGGCGTGCACATGGAAGATGAGCGACTTGCCGCGCCCCGTCCCCATAACGGCCAAGACGCTCTGGTGGTCGGCGAGCGCGTCGAGTGCCTCGACCTGCGCGCGATGCGGCTGGTTCGAGCCGATAAAGCTATGGATAAGCGAGCGCGTGAGCTCGGTATAAGAAAGCTGGGCGAGCGTCTCACGTTTACGCGACTCCAGGCGCAGGCCAGAATCCGCTGGTTGCACGCCGCGGCGAAGCTCACATGCCGGATCGTCGATATTGGGCGCCGCGGTATCGCGCACCAAGACATCTTTAATCATGAGCTTGGGCTTCACACGTCCCTGCCAATGTTCGGCCACGGCCTCGAACACCAAGTCGACGGCACTGTCGCAATTGATGAGTTTATCGATCTGCGGCACGCGGAACATGATGGCCGGCACGCTCGCGGCGCCATCGGTCGCCACAAAGCGCATGTGCTCGCCGGTTTTGCCCACCACGGCGCGATCGCACATCGTCACGCCCTCGGCGGCCAGAAGCGGCACCTTATTGCCCTGGCCAAACGGCTCAAGACGGGAAATCTGCTCGATGGTCTCGATATTCAGCTCGGAGAGGTCAACGGTGGCGGCAACCTCGTCAGTGTCCTCAAAGTCATCGGCAGGAAGCTCCGATAGCACGGCCGAAAGGCGACGGCGGAACTCATCGAGCTTGGATGCCTCGATGGTCACGCCCACCGCACCGGCATGCCCGCCGCGACGAATCAGCAGGTCGGAGCAGCGTTCTACGGCGTCGAACAGGTTGACTTTGCCCACCGAGCGACCCGAACCGCGAGCGATACCGTCCTCGATCGAGAACAGCAGCGCCGGCACGTGATAACGGTTGGTCAGGCGGCTCGCCACGATGCCCTTGACGCCCTCGTGCCAACCTTCGCCGCCCACGACAATCGCGCGCCCGCCGTCATAAGTCTCCTCGACCTTCGCCATGGCATCGCGCGTAAGCTCGGCCTCGATCTCGCGGCGTTGGCGATTGATTTCCTCGAGCTCGGCGGCAAGCGCGCTCGCTTCGATGGGGTCGCGGGCAAGCAGCAGGTCGAGCGCCAGCTTGGGATCAGCCATGCGGCCGGCAGCATTCAGACGAGGGATGAGCGAAAACGACAGGCCGTCGGCCGTAATGGTAGAAAGGTCGGCCTTGGCAAGTGCGGCAAGCGCGATATAACCGGGGCGGGCCGTCACGCGCATCTGCTGGATGCCCTCGGCGACCAGTGCGCGATTCTCGGGCGTGAGCGGCATCATGTCGGACACGGTGCCCAGCGCCGCGACCTCTATCAGCGAACGCCAATACGACGGCTTGCCCAAACGCTCGCCCAGGACCTGTACCAGCTTAAGCGCCACACCGGCACCGGCAAGCTCGCGCGAGGGGCCCTCGTCCTCGAGCTTGGGGTCGGTCAGGGGCACGCCCTGCGGCACCTGGTCGGACGGCTCGTGATGGTCCGTGACCACCAAATCAATCCCCAGGCTCTCCAGGTAGGAGACCTCTTCCTTGGCAGCAATACCGTTATCGACGGTCACAATCAGGTTGGGTTGAGCAAGCTCGTTGACGCGGTCGAGCGCCGCACGCGACAGGCCGTAGCCCTCGTCAAAGCGGTGCGGAATAAACGGCGTGACGTTGGCGCCAAACGAACGTAGCGCCTCGGTCAACAGACAAGTCGACGTAATGCCGTCGACGTCAAAATCGCCAAAGACGGCGATACGCTCGTGGTTGCGAATAGCACGCTCAACGCGGTCGGCGACGACCGCCATGCCCGGAATAACAAGCGGGTCCGCCCAGTCGCGATCGAGCGAAGGCGTCAAAAACAGCTGGCCTTCCTCGATGGATGTAATGCCGTGCGCAACCATAATGCGCGCCACCAGCCCGGGTATGCCCAGACCAGCCGAAAGCTCCTTTTCGAGCTCGGGATTTTGCTGAGCGACCGCCCAGCGATGCGTCGTCTTAAGCGATGACATAGGCGCCCACCCCCGATAGGGGCAGGTCGCCGCGATACCCCTCACGGTTCATAGCGATGAGTCCTCTGTGTATGCCCGCTTCGGCAGGCAGATCTGTTGAACGGATTTATTATACCGTGCGGCACGGACGCAGAGCCTCGCGGCACGCCCTGGTTTCGGTAAACGAGGCCGGTAATAGCCTCGAAATAATCGAGCGTTTCTGACGCACGGACGCATGCGAGCGTCTAGCATATCCATTCAAACGAGTTCGCGGATAAAGGGAGTCACGGGGCATATGAAGCAATGGGTTGGACTGGGAAAGTTCCTCGCGGGGCATATGCAGGTCATCGTTCCGATTTGCGTAACGCTCGGCGTGCTCTTTCCCCAGCAGATCGGCGTACTCAAGCCCATCGTTCCCGCCCTCTTCGCCTTTATGACGTTCCAAGGTGCGCTCAGCAACACCTTCCACCAGGTCGCTGAGGTGTTCCGCCGTCCCCTGCACCTGATTTTGGCGCTGCTCGTCTCGGCGGTGCTTATTCCCATAGCAGCCTATGCCATGGGATCGCTGTTCTTTGGCTCCAATCCCAACCTTGTCTGCGGCATCGTGCTCGAGTACAGCGTACCCGTGGCGGTCACTGCCTTTATGTGGATTAGCATGTTCGGCGGCAACGGCCCGCTCGCGCTCACCATCATCCTGACGTCCTCGGTCATCTCACCTGTGACGATTCCTCTTACGCTCAAGCTCTTGCTGGGTGCCACCGTCTCGATCGATGTGCCGAGCATGATGCAGGACATGGCCTTTATGATCGCCATCCCCGCCGTGCTCGGCATCGTGATCAACGAGCTCACACGTGGATGGGGACACGAGAAGCTCTCCCCCGCGCTCTCGCCCGCCTGCAAGTTCATGATGATGGGCATTATCGCCTCCAACTCCACCGCCATGAGCGAGTACGTCCTGCACATGAACGCGATGCGTCTGGAAGTCGCCCTCTTTATTTTGACCTTCGCCATCAGCGGCTTTGTCGTCGGTTTTCTGGTCGCCCGTGCGCTGCATCTGCCATATAGCGAGACGACTACCATGTGCTTTACCTGCGGCATGCGTAACATCTCTTCGGGCGCCGTCATCGCCACACAGTACTTTCCAGGCGAAGTCGTGTTTCCCGTCATGTGCGGAACGCTGTTTCAGCAGATACTCGCCTCGTTTATCGGGCATCTCTTTGAGCGTCTGACCGGCGAGGAGCGCGCCGCCCAGCGCAAGCGTGTCGAGGCCGGCCGCGACGCCATGGCGCGCTAGACTGTCCGCATTACACGGGTGTTAATCTTGCTATACGAGCGTTTCCAGATGCGCACGCAAGCGCTCAGCATCGATATCGAGCGTTGTCTCGGCATTGACCTGGGCCAAACGATAGCCGACAAAGTAGGGCGAAACCACCCAACGCGGCAGCGCCTTGGCAATGGTCCGACCGCCCAGGTGATAGAAGAACAAGTTGTACGACTCTGCGCGACCACCGTGGTGCTCGTTCAGGATATAGCGCAGAGCCACCTGGATCGCATCGGCGAAGAGATCTGCCTCGGCTTGGTCTCTTGTGTCATCGCTGGCGGCGATTCCCTGCGGGGCTGAAACGTTGACCTCAAAGAACCCCATGATCGGTTCGGTTGAGATGTTGGCCGCGATTCTCCCCTGTTGCCAGACATTGATGCCTTCGAAATTGGCGGAAGTCAACGAAGCATAGCCGTCTTCCTGCTCCAAACCCACAATCTGCATGTGCGGATGAACGAGACTACCGCCCGAGAGAGGACCCTTGTTCTTGTACAATGAGCACGCTTCGATACTGCCGTGAATCGATCATCTGCTGCCAGCAATCCAGGGCAAACCTCATCACATGGTGGAGTTCATCTGGCTCATAGGTCACCAGGTCGGCATCGTGATCGGCTGACTTGATCAGCACGGTTTGACGGGTGGCGCGCAGGGTTTTGAACTTATTCTCGAGCCAGATGCAGTCGCCGTCGCGCCGGATGATATTGGCGAGTCCCTCGGTATCGCAAAAGGGGCACGCGGTGCCAGGGCGCCGGTTGTCGTCGGGCTTGCCGCTCGCCTGCTGAACGTCAAATACCAGCGCCACGGGTTACGCCTCCAGCGGCACGATCTTGGTGCCATGGAGCTCGGAGACGCCCAATGCCGCCGCCACGGTATCGCGGTTGGCCGTGGAAATGCCGCCGCCGGGAAGGATGGTCAGGCGGTCGCCCGCATACTCGACAAGACGCGATAGGTGCTCCAGATTGTCCTCGATCGGCGTTCCGGCAGCACCACCATGCGTCAGGATACGCGTGATGCCGCAGTCGGCGAGTGTGTCGACGGCATCGAGCTGAGCCTCGGGCGAGAGCTGGTCAAACGCCATGTGGAAGGTGATGTCAAGGGACTCGCGCTTGCACTCCTCGGTCGCGCAGCCCGCGGCCATCACGAGGGCGCCCAACGTAAGCTCGTCGAGCGCCCAGCCGCCGGCACAAGGCTTGCAGCAGCCAAAGACCAAGCCATCGGCGCCGGCGCTCACGGCAAGACCCAAGTCCATCTCCATCATGCGCAGCTCGTCCTGGTTGTAGTGAAAGTCACCGCCACGCGGGCGAATCATGCACATCACTCGTGCGTCATGCTCGTGAGCATAGCTGACCGTAGCGCTGATAACACCAGCCGAGGGCGTAGTGCCACCGACGGCAAGGTTGTCGCACAGCTCGATGCGCTTTGCACCGGCATCGATAGCCGCCGGCACCCGCTCAAAGTTCTCGGCACAAAACTCGTACAGCATAGATAGACCCCCAGATGGCAAACGTTTTCCGATGGGCATTGTCGCACGCCCCCATGAAGTTGCGGTGGAATAGGGACTGTTTTGGCCTCTGAGGCTCCCATTTAGTCCCTATTTCACCGCAACTTAAAGGGGGTAGTCGTTGGCATCTGCCACAACGCCGATGTTTTGGCAACGACAGCGAAAGCCCGCCAGAGCGAGCAAGGTGCCTTGAAACAAGGCGGCATTGACCTTCTGGTCATGCCGCCGAAGTTGAAAGGCAGATTGCCGCTCTGGCGGGCTTGCAGCGTCGGCTGGTTACGGCGTTTGGCAAAACGCCGTAACTATCTAGCCGCCCAGGTAGGCTTTACGCACGTTATCGTCGTGCAGCAGCTCTTGGCCGGTGCCGGCCATGGTGATCTTGCCGGTCTCGAGCACGTAGCCGCGTGTGGCGATGGAAAGCGCCATCTGTGCGTTTTGCTCGACCAGGAGCACCGTGGTTCCGGCCTTATGCAGATCCTCGACGATCTGGAAGATCTGCTCAATCAGAATCGGTGCCAAGCCCATAGAGGGCTCATCGAGCATGAGCAGCTTAGGGTTACTCATAAGAGCGCGGCCCATAACGAGCATCTGCTGCTCGCCGCCCGAAAGGGTACCGGCGACCTGGCGACGGCGTTCCTTCAGGCGCGGGAACTGCTCGTAAACGCGCTCAAGGCCCGGAGCCACCGTGGACTTGGGCTGCGTATAGGCACCCATTTCCAGGTTCTCCTCGACCGTCATCTGCAAAAACGCGCGACGGCCCTCGGGCACCTGGGCCAGGCCCTTGCCCACCAGCTTGTCCGCAGGCGTATGGGTAATGTCCTCGCCCATAAACTTGATGGAGCCGGTCTTGGAACGCAGCAGGCCCGAGACGGTCTTAAGCGTCGTGGACTTGCCGGCGCCGTTGGCACCGATCAGAGCCACGATCTCGCCCTCGTTGACGTTAAAGGAGATGTCCTTGATGGCGTGGATGGCGCCGTACCAGACGTTGATGTTGTAGACGGAAAGCATCGGCTCTGCCATTTAGTTCTCCCCCTTATCCTGCTTGCCCAGATACGCCTCGATAACGGCGTCGTTGTTCTGGATTTCCTCGGCCGTGCCCTTGGCGATGACCTTGCCAAAGTTGAGCACGCAGATGCCCTCGCAGATGTTCATAACGAGCGACATATCATGCTCGATAAGCATGATGGCAATGCCAAAGGTGTCGCGAATCTTGACGATGTTCTCCATGAGTTCCGCGGTCTCGGACGGGTTCATGCCGGCGGCAGGCTCGTCAAGCAGCAGCAGCTTGGGGTTGGTGGCAAGCGCACGGACGATCTCCAGACGACGCTGAGCGCCGTAAGGCAGCGATCCGGCCTGCTCGTTTGCCAGATGCTCCATATCAAAGATGGACAGCAGCTCCATGGCGCGCTCGTGCGCGGCCTTCTCGTGCTTCCAATACGTCGGCAGGCGCAGCACGCCCTCAAAGCCGGAGTAACGCTCCTGGTTGTGCAGGCCGACCTTAACGTTATCCTCCACCGTCATGGTGTTGAACAGGCGAATGTTCTGGAACGTACGGGCAATACCCATGCGGTTGACCTGATAGACCGACTTGCCCGAGGTGTCCTCACCGTCGAGCAGGATGGTGCCGTGCGTGGGCTGGTACACCTTGGTGAGCAGGTTGAAGACCGTGGTCTTGCCAGCGCCGTTGGGGCCGATGAGACCGGCGATCTCGGTCTTGCCGATGGTCAGGCTAAAGTCGTTTACTGCCTTAAGGCCGCCAAACTCAATGCCCAAGTGGATGCACTCGAGCGCCGGGCGCTGACCCAGGTCGCGGTCGGGAACGATAGCGCCAGAAGGATACGGGACCATCTTGCCCTTGTTGAACTCAAACTTACTGGGCATCGGCTGCCACCTCCTTCTTGGAAGCAAAGCGGTCCTTAATGCGTGCGAAGAATGCCTTGAGCTGTGGGTTGTTAGTAAAGACCATGACCAGGATCAACACGATGGCGTAGATGAGCATGCGGTAGTCCGAGAACTGACGGAGCAACTCGGGGAGCACCGTGAGCAGCGCCGCAGCGATAACGGAACCGCGCATGTTGCCCAGGCCGCCCAGGACCACGAACACCAGAATGAGGATCGACGTGTTGAAGTCGAACTTGGTGGCGGAGAGCTGCGAGAAGTTACCGCCGAACAAAGCTCCGGCAGCACCGGCGAGGGCGGCGGAAACCACGAAGGCGATCATGCGGTACTGGGTGACGGAGATGCCCACGGACTCGGCAGCGATCTTGTTGTCGCGCACGGCAATAATGGCACGACCGGTACGGCTGCGAACCAGGTTGAGTACAATCACGAGCGCGACCATAACCAGGATGGCGCCGGCAAGGAAGGTCGAATAGGTCGACACGCCCGATGCTCCCTGCGCGCCCTTGATGATGGCGGTGCCGTCCTCGAGCAGGTGCAGGTCGTTGATCGTGGAGTTACCCGTGATGTTAAAGATCACATGCAGGCCGCGGGAGTCGACGCCCACGATAAGGCAGGTAACGATCTCTTTGATGATCTCGCCAAAAGCCAGGGTCACGATGGCCAGATAGTCGCCGCTCAGGCGCAGGACCGGGATACCGATCAAGAAGCCCAAGATGGCAGCGGCGATAGCGCCGACCACAATGCTGATGATCAGACGCATCGGATCGGACGGAACGGCGCTCTCCAGCGCGACGGCAGTGACGATGCCCGTATAGGCGCCGACGCTCATAAAGCCTGCGTGGCCCAGCGACAAGTCGCCCGCGATACCGACGACGAGGTTAAGGGAGATGGCCATAACAATGTAGGCCGTAATGGGGACCAGCTGGCCGGCAATCATGCGCGGGATCATGTGGTTGGACTGCATAAAGAACACGATGGCGAACGCCACAAGGCACATGGCGTACGTAACAAAGTCGTGACGCGTCTGCTTGTCTTTAAGAAACTTCATAACGCTCACCTACACCTTCTCGGGGACGTACTTGCCCAAGAGGCCGGCAGGCTTGACGAGCAGGACGATGATCAGAACACCAAAGACGATGGAGTTGGCAAGGCTCGTGGAAATGTAAGCCTGCGCCATCGCCTCGATGATGCCGATGAGAATACCGCCAACAAAGGCACCGGGGATGGAGCCGATGCCGCCGAAAACGGCAGCGTCGAAGGCCTTGATACCAGGCATAGCGCCCGTCGTGGGCTGCAACACCGGCGAGTAGGAGCACAGGAGCACGCCGGCGATGGCGGCGAGGGCGGAGCCGATGGCGAACGTCATCGAGATGGTGCGGTTGACGTTGATGCCCATGAGCTGAGCGGCGGCCTTGTCCTCGGACACGGCGCGCATGGCTTTGCCCATCTTGGTCTTACCTGTAAAGAACATCAGGCCGGCCATGATAACCAGGCAGGCGACGATGGTGACGAGCGAGACGGCGCTTACGTTAAACTTGGCCAAGAACTCCGGCACCGGGAAGGTGACGAGCGAAGTGAAGTTCTTGGGCGTGGCGCCCCACAGAAGCTGTGCGGCATTCTGCAGGAAGTAAGACACGCCGATGGCCGTGATCAGAACGGCCAGCGGGCCCGCCTGACGCAGCGGCTTGTATGCCAGACCCTCAATGAGAACACCGAGAACCGTGCAGACCACACAAGAGAGAACTACAGATGCCCAGCCCGGGAGGCCGAGATACGACGTGGCGCAGAACGAGACATAGGCACCGACCATGATGACATCGCCGTGAGCGAAGTTGAGCATCTTGGCGATACCGTAGACCATGGTGTAGCCCAACGCGATGATGGCGTAGACGCTGCCCATGGACAGGCCGTTGACCAGGTATTGGATAAAAACCGTCATGTTCCACATCCCCCTTTCGAATAGGTTTCCAGTTAATGTATGAAACAGGGACGTTACACTGTCCCTAGATACCAAGCAAGCAGGGAAGGCCAAAACCTCCCCTGCTTGGGATCAAAACCGCTCTATGTAAGGCGGCCAATTAGGCCTGTACGTACTTGCCGTCGGTGATGACGTACGCCGTGGGCTCCTTCTGAACCTGGCCCTTATCGTTCCAGGTGAGCTTGCCGGTCAGACCGTCAACGGTAATCTTGAGCATAGCCTTGGGCAGCTTCTCGGAGACCTCGGTCGGGTCGGCGTCGACACCAAGACCGGCCTCCTTGAGGGCCTCGGCCACCGCGTGCACGCCGTCGTAGGCGTCGGCGGCAAACTGGTCGGGGGTATCGCCGTACTTATCCTTGTAAGCGTTGACGAAGTCGGCGTTCTTCTCGTCGTCGGCGGAGAACGGGGTCATGAGCAGCAGACCCTCGGCAAGAGAGGTGTCGAAGCCCTCAACGCCCAGGATGCCGTCCATGCCGTCGCAACCCATCATCTTGACGTCGTAGCCCATATCCTTGGCGTTCTTGAGCAGGACGGACGCCGGCGTGTAGTAGATCGGCGCGAAGATCATGGTAGCGCCGGCCTGCTTGGCCTTGGTCAGCTGGTTGGTAAAGCTCGTGGCAGAATCGTCCTTAAAGGTCTCCTCGTCGACAATCTCGAGCTTGGACTCAGCGGCCTGGGCCTTAAAGGAATCCGCGATACCCGAAGAATAGGCGTCGCCGGAGTTGTAGAACAGCACGAACTTCTCATCCGCATACTTCTCTGCCAGGAACTTGGCAGCGTTGACGCCCTGGTTGGGGTCGGTGAAGCAAACCTGGAAGACGCAATCCTTGCCGTCAGTGACGTCCTCGGAGGACGCGGACGGGGTGATCATGAACGTCTTGGGGTCGTTACCACACTCAGCGGCAACGGCAACCGACGCACCCGTGGTGGTCGGGCCGACGAGGGCCTGCATGCCCCAGTCGAGCAGGGTATTAAAGGCGTTGACGGCCTTCTCGCCGTCGGCCTGGTCGTCCTCGGCCTTGCTGGCAAGCGGCAGCTCCTTGGTGGAGAAGTCCTTGCAGCCAAGCTCGACGCCCTGGGTAACGGACTTGCCGTAAGACGCGGCGGCACCGGTCAGCGGGCCGATGGTGCCGATCTTAAACGAAGCGTCGCTCGAAGCGGAACCGCTGTCGCCGCCGTTGGAGGAGCAGCCAGCTAGAATGGACATCGCCCCCAGACCTGCTGCGCTCGCGATAACGCTCCTGCGATTCATAACAGGGTTCAATGACTTACCGGTGAGGCTCGACATGCGGCTCTCCTCTCAAATCTCGTCGGGTTTTGGTTACCCGACAGGCCATCCTTCGCCGTGTTCGGCGTTCGCAAAATAGTAGACGCTTTAGTTAGGAAAAGTGGCGGTTATTTCGACTTTTCTTTGGATTTGTTCATTTATCCATATTTCTGCGTATTTCTATTACTTTATGCAGTAAAGCCACTTTATTGTGTAAAAGCAATGTTTCCGTTCTGTTACAAGCGTCCCCGCCCTGAATAAAACAGCCTCACCGGTCGCGCTTTATGCGCGCTTAGGCGGCGATGTACTTGCCGTCCTGGATCACATAGGCCGTAGCGGGCTTTTCGACTTGGCCCTCGTCGTTCCACGTGAGCTCGCCAGTCAGGCCCTCGATCTTGATCTTGCGCATGGCCTTGGTCGGCTGGTTGATAAAGCTCGTGGAGGAGTCGTCCTTAAAGGTCTCGGTATCGACGATGTCGAGCTTGGATGCCTTGGCCTGCTCGGCAAAGGCATCGGCGATCTCGGCCGAGACGGCGACGGCGGCACCAGTGGTAACGGAGTCGACGAGCGCCTGCATGCCCCAGTCGCACAGGGCGAACCTTATGGTGTAAACGTTGACAGTTTGTTACGGAGTTCCGTTTGTAGCGAGCATGTTTCCAATGTTTCCGCAGCGTTTCGGGGGTGCCGTTTTGTGCGACTCCTGTTGCCTGGCGAGCACGCGCCCTCGGTTCACGCTAGAATGCACTCAACCTTTAAGCGGTAATCCATCCATAAGATGCACGAAGGAGCTATCTATGAGCGAACCCCTGCGCACCGTGAACGTCGGTCTGATCGGTCTGGGAACCGTCGGCGGCGGCGTGGCCCGTCTGATTAAGAGCCACCACGATGAGTACCTGGCCGCCTACGGCATCGACCTTAAGCTAACTCGCGCCTGCGCGCTTGCCTGGGAGCAGGCCGAGGCGGCCGGTATTGAGCGCGAGGCCTTTACGAGTGACTGGCACGACGTCGTCACCGACCCCGCTGTCGACATCGTCGTCGAGCTGATCGGCGGCGAGCACCCCGCGACCGAGATCTTCACCACCGCCTTCGAGAACGGCAAGCACGTCGTCTCTGCCAACAAGGCCCTGTTGGGCCGTCATGTCGAGACACTCGCCGAGAAGGCGCGCGCGTGCGGCGTGCAGATTAAGTGCGAGGCCAGCTGCGGCGGCGGCATCCCCATCGTGAGCACGCTTGAGCACGATCTGGTGGGCAACAAGATCCTGACCATCGCCGGCATCCTCAACGGCACCACCAACTACATCCTGTCGCGCATGGACGCCGAGGGCGCCGATTACGCCGACGTGCTCGCCGATGCACAGGCCAAGGGCTATGCCGAGGCCGACCCGTCCGCCGACGTCGACGGCTTCGATGCCGCCAGCAAGACGGCGATCCTCGCCTCCATCGGCTTTGGCACCCGCGTGACCACCGATGATGTGTACCAGCAGGGTATCCGCACCATCGGCGCCGAGGACATCGCCCAGGCCCGCGAGCTCGGCTACACCATTAAGCTGCTCGGCATCGCCCGCAACACCGACGCCGGCGTCGATGTTCGCGTGCATCCCACGCTCATCCCGGCAGACCACATGCTTGCCAAGGTCAACGGCGCCATGAACGCTGTTTACGTAGTGGGCGACGCCGTGGGCGAGACCATGTTCTACGGTGCCGGCGCAGGCTCCTTCCCCACCGCGAGCGCCGTCGTGGGCGATATCCTGTCGCTCTCCGAGCAGATTAGCCGGGGCGTGGCTCCGCTGCCCGAGATTGAGCCCTATGGTCACAACCTCGCCTTTAAGCCCATGGACGAGCTCCAGACCAAGTACTATGTGCGCCTGAAGGTCGCCGACCGCGTGGGCGCCCTGTCCGAGACGGTCGACATCTTTGCCAAGCACAACATTTCGATCTCGCTCATCAACCAAGTCGAGGACGGCAAGTCGGGTGTCAGCGATGCCTGCTCGGTCATCTTCCTGACGCACCGCGCACTCGAGAAGGACGTCCAGGCTGCCGCCGCGGAGCTTGCCAGCGTCGACTGCGTGGCCGAGGTCGCCAACGTCCTGCGCATCGAGGACGTTGAGGCCTGGACCGAAGGCGTCATGGCCAACTAGTTCGGTTTACACCCCACAACGCATTTGCTCGAAGGGCTCCCGTCTGGTCTTGGACGGGAGCCCTTTTATTTGCACGCTCGGGGCGCATTGACGCGATCCGCGTTTGAACAATTTGACCGTTCGGTGTCAACCAGGGATACCGCTCACCGATAAGCAGGCATGTTTGCTTTTGTCCGCCGCTATCCTGTGCTGCGTACGTCCACCCCCGAAGAATGGAGGCACCATGTTGCTCGAGGGCAAGAAAGCAATCATCACCGGAGGCACGCGCGGTATCGGCTATGCCATCGCCTGCCGCTTTATCGAGGAGGGTGCCACCGTCACCGTCTTTGGCTCGCGTCAGGAGACCGCCGATGCGGCCGTTGAGAAGCTGACAGCCGTCTATCCCGACGCCAAGGTCTGGGGTCGCTCCTGCGACCTCACCTCACTCGAAGCCGTGACCGAGGCCTTTACCCAGGCTGCAGCCGATATGGGCGGTCTCGATACGGTCGTCAACAACGCCGGAATCTCCCAGCGCTCACCCCTTTTGGACTATACAGCCGAGGAGTTCGCCAAAGTTATGGACCTCAACGTCGTCGCCGTCTTTAACGGTCACCAGGCTGCCGCCAAGATCATGACCGAGGCCGGCCACGGCGGCACCATCACTACCACAAGCTCGATGGTCGCCAAGTACGGCCAGCCCTCTGGCGTCGGCTACCCCACGTCTAAGTTTGCCGTCAACGGCATGGTCCAGTCGCTCTCGCGCGAGCTCGCCCCCATGGGCATTCGCGTCAACGCCGTTGCCCCAGGCGTAACCAAGACCGATATGGTCGCCAACCTGCCCGAAGAGGTCATCAAGCCCATCATCGCCACTATTCCGCTCGGTCGCATGGGCGAGCCCGAGGACGTTGCCAACGCCTTCGTTTTCCTTGCGAGCGACATGTCCTCCTATGTCACGGGCGCCATCCTCCCCGTCGACGGGGCAGCCCGCTCCTAAAGGTCGAAAGTTTCGGCTTCGAACCTCAACAGAGTTCAACGCAAAAGGCGCGCTGTCCGCATCAACCGCAGGCAGCGCGCCTTCTATTATTTGGACGGAACCCGTATCCCGACATTCCTTGCTACTTGCCGTCGTCGTCCTGGGCTTCATCGCGCGCGTAGAGCTCCAGCATGCGGCGGCGGTATTCGTGTACGGCGAGCTTGGCGCGCTCAAGGCGGCGGCGCTCACGCGGAGTCAGCTCGGACGGGTCAACCTCATCACCATAGGTCTTATCGGCAAGAAGACGCGCCGCGTCCACGATGCGGGCATCGATGTGGCCGCTCGCCGCCTCGGCGGAAAG
>CAUFWM010000030.1 GCA_959596505.1 uncultured Collinsella sp. | reverse complement strand
GGGCTTCTTTGGTTACGTGGGTGTGACCGTTGATGGCTACGTCTACGGATCCCACCGGAAGGTCTTCGCGGTAGTGGGCTACGGCGAATTTGAGGCCTTCGTAGGTAAAGAGCGCAAGACGGTCTACATCGGGGCCGTAGTCGCGGTAGTAATCGTTGTTGCCCAATACGGCCCGCACGGGGGCGATGGTGCATAGGTGCTCGTAGTCCATCTCTGACGTAAGGTCGCCGGCGTGGATGATCAGGTCTGCGCCCTCAAGCTCATCCAAGAGCGCAGGCGATAAATAGCCGTGGGTGTCCGAGATGATGTCGATGCGCTTGGCGCTTGCGCTGTTCATGGGATCCCTTCCGCAAAAAACGATTCGGCAGATACATACAAAAAAGGCCCCACGGCCCCGCAGACGATGGGTCTACAGGGCTGCGGGGCCAGTGTGCTAGAGACTCAGAGCCTTCTTGAGCGGCACGACGCGGCGGCGAGAAACCGGCACGCGTTCGTCGACGCCCGTAATGCCCAGCTGGATGGCGCCCGAGGGCACCGTCTCAACGTCCGTGACGCACGCTAGGTTGACGATATAGCGGCGGTGAACACGGAAGAAGCCAAAGTCGCAGAGCTTGGCCTCAAACTGCGCCAGCGAGGTCGTCGACAAAAAGCGATCATCGACGGTATAGATGCAGGAGTAATCGTCCTTTGCCATGATAAAGCGGATGTCATCCACGGGAATGAGCACCTTGCGGCCGCCCTTTTCCACCGGGATACGCTCGATGGTCACTTTGCTGTCCGTAACCGGCTTGGCGCGTTGCATGACCTTCTCGATCGCGCGATCCAAGCGAGCTTCCTCGACAGGCTTCATCAGATAATCGACGGCATCGACGTCGAATGCCTCGACCGCATGGTCGCTATACGCAGTCACAAACACGATCGCCGGCGGATTTTTGAGCTTATGCAGCGCCTCGGCAAGTTGCAGGCCCGAGGCACCGGGCATCGAGATATCGAGAAACACGACATCCACGCGACTTTCCATAAGCATCTCGATGGCGGAGCGGACGCTCGACGCCTCCGTGATCGTGCCGATCTTGCCCGTTTGCTCGAGCAGGAAGCGAAGCTCCGAGCGAGCCGGCGACTCATCATCCACAATCATCGCACGCAGCATAGGGATAAAACCTTTCGTCAACTAACTACGCCGGGCGTCCGTCGCATGACGTTGAGCCCGTAGCTTTTTATTTTACTCTTGAATGTCAAAGATGCTCTCTGACAAATCAAGATGCAGGAGCACCTTCGTGCCCTTGCCCGGCGCCGATTCGACACGCGTATAGGAGTGCGGCCCAAAAAAGCGATGGATGCGCTCCGAAATATTGTGCATGGCCACACCGGCGCCGCCACCCTGAGGAGAGCTGGCGTCGGGACGGGCAGAGCGCTCGTCAAACAGTCTGGCGGCGGTACCCTCATCCATGCCCACGCCATTATCGGCCACGGCAATCAAGATTGCATCCTCGCCGTCTTGGTGAACGGTCACGTCGATCCTCAGGGCGTCGTCATCGCCCATACCATGACGCACGGCGTTCTCGACAATCGGCTGGATCACGAACGCCGGCACCAGCGTATCTTCCACGTCCTCGGACACATCGAACGTCGCAAGCACGCGGTCCTCGCCAAAGCGGGCCTTCTCAAAGGTAAGGTAGCGCTTGGTCTGTGCGACCTCGCGCGAGACCGGAATAAGCGATCCCGAGTTGTCGAGCGTGGCGCGATAGAACGATGAGAACTCACGAAGCAGTTCGCGGGCCCGCAGCGGGTCGGTGCGCGTAAACGATGCAATGGTGTTCAGCGTGTTGAACAGGAAGTGCGGGTTAATCTGTGCCTGCAGCGCACGCACCTCGGCGCGCGCCGTGAGTTCCTTTTGCACCTCGAGCTCGTGGATGGCGAGCTGCGTGGACAAGATCTCGGCAAAGCCCGAGGCAAGCGCGTACTGAGTACGGTCGACGGCGCGCGGGGTCTTGTAGTAGAACTTGAGCGTGCCGACGGTACGATCGCCCACCTTGATGGGAGCGATAATGCCGGCGGGGACTTGGTTGTGCGAGCCGTCCGAACCCACGACATCCACCATACGGTTGAACGACTGCACGATGCCATGTTCGATAACGTAGCGCGTTGCAAGCGTGTGGATGGGAGAATCTGGCAATAGTTTTTCCTCAAACTCGCCCGCGCAGGCAAGCACGTTTTCCTCGTCGGTGATGGCCACCGTCATGGCGCGCGTCTCGGGCAAAATGCGCTGGCACACCAAACGCGCCGACTCCTGCGTCAGACCGCCCTTAATGTCCTCGAGCATGGCCGAGGCCACCGAGAGCGTCTCTTCGGTGTACTGCGAGCGCACCGAATCGGGATTGAGCGTCAAAAAGATAAAGATGCACAGAAAGATGCACAGCAGCGCGCAGGCAATCACCGTGGCGATCGGCTCGATGCCGGTCACCAGGGCAAAAATAAAGTACATCAGCACGCAAATGGCGCAGGCAACGGCAATGATGCGAAAGATTGATAATGAACTATCGCGCTGGGCGCGGCGGTCGATCATTCGGCCCCCTCCAGGATACTGATCAGTTGTGCGTCACGCCAAAGCCCGTCCATGATCTTGGGCCAAAAGCTCTGGAAACGCAGGTAGCTTGCAGCGTTTTGGCGCGCATAGGCCTTTGCCTCGTCGATACCATGGCGCCAGATGCGCAGGTAGCCCTCATGCTCGCGGGTAAACACGCTGCGGACCATAGCGGTCTTGCGCACGCGGTCGTCGAGCTCGCGCGAAATCCACGGGCCCGGGTAGGGCATGAGCGATGCCGCCGTAACGGGAATGAGCTCCTTTTGATGCGCGGCGAACGTCAACTTGGCCCGTTCGTAGTACCAACGGTATACATCCTGCATAAAGCGCGGTGAGCGCTTTTCGGACTCCGGAGGCAAATGGCGCACGGTCCACTCGTTATCGAACCACACGTCGTAGCCAAACATGCGCATGTTAAAGAGGTAATCCAAGTCCTCGCCGCGGGTGATAAACGGGTCAAAGGCCACACGCGTAAAGGCGCGGGCGTGCAGGGCCATCAGGCCGCCGCACACGTAGTTGGAGCGCGAGATGCGGGTGCCCGAGAGCGCCTTTTTCATCCAACGGTTGAACTCGATGCGCTTGGTCCACCAACGATGGCAGATGCCCGCCTTGTCCGCGGGAGCCAGCGGCGATCCGTCGCGATCGTAGAAATAGCCGCTCTTGACCAAGATCGGCAGGCCCTGACGCGTCTGCTGACCCAGCGCGTAGGTCGCACGCTTCATAAAGTCGGCATCGATGACAGTCTCATCGTCATCCAAAAAGATAACCGCGTCATGCCCCAGCACAGCGGCACAGGCCAGCCCCATGTTGCGGATGGCGCCGTAGCCTCGCAGACTCACGCACTCGCCCGAACCCTTGGGCGCGATCTGAGCAACCCGGTCTGCGATGCGCGAGGCCTGGGTGTTGGTGACAACGGTGACCTTGAGCGTGGGATGCGCGTCGACAATCTCGTGCACGCGCAGCGACACATCGGCTGTGGCAGAAACGGGACAGACCACCAAAAGGATGATGCGCGGGATGTCGCGCACCTGTTCAAGCGAGGCCAGGCAGCGGTCGAGTTCGGGATTGTCGGCGTTGAGTCGTGTCGAATGGTCATAGGTGCCAGGGGCGTTTGCGCGAGCGTCATCGCCCGCCCAATACGTTGGAATCACGACCGTGGCGTTCATGCCTTACCCTCCCTGCAACACAAAAACGGGACGCCGCCAAACACAGGCGACGCCCCGCGACCTAGCTGACTCCATCATACCCACTTGGGCTAATCATTGTTCGAAAGTCAGAATGTTTATTGCGGATAGCCCCAAAAGAGTATCGCGGCGGACGCAATTACCGGCAAGTTCCTATGCGGCCTGCTCTGCCGTTTGAGACATGCGGGACAGACGGACCAGCAGCGCAAAGCCCACCACCAGCAGCACGCCGATAGACAGGACGCCCAGCGAGGGGTTGCCGGTCAGCGAGGTGACGACCGACACCAAGAAGGTGCCCATAACACTTGCATAGCGGCCAAAGATATCAAAGAAGCCGTAGTACTCGTTGGACTTTTCCTTGGGAATAATGCGGCCAAAGTAGCTGCGGCTGAGCGCCTGCACGCCGCCCTGGAACAGGCCGACCAAAATGGCAAGCACCCAAAACTCAAAGGCGGTCTTGAGGAAGAACGCGGCAAAGAGCACGATGCCCATATAGGCGGCGACTGCCACCAAGATCATGTTGAGCGTGCCCACGCGGCCGGCGAGCTTGCCGTAGATGATGGCGGACGGGAAAGCCACAAACTGCGTGACGAGCAGCGCCAGGACCAACTGGGTCGAATCGATGCCCAAGGCCGATCCGTAGCTGGTTGCCATGGAGATGACCGTGTGCACGCCATCGATATAGAAGAAGAACGCGATCATGTAGACCAGCACGGTCTTGTTGTGGGCGATCTCGCGCATGGTGTGTCCGACCTCGGAGAACACACCGCCCACGATGTGGCCGATGGTGTCCTGGGGACCGCGCTCGCGACCGTACTTTTGCTTATAGGTGCGAATGAGCGGCAGGGTAAAGATGAGCCACCAGGCACCGGTGATGATAAACGACAGACGCGTTGCCAGCATGGTGGGGACGCCGAGAGCGGGGCCACCCATGATGAGCGCCAGGCAGATGATGAACGGCACGGTGGAACCGATGTAGCCCCAGGCATAGCCCGAACTGGACACGGCGTCCATGCGCTCGTCGGTGGTAATGTCGGGCAGCATGGCGTCGTAGAACGTCATAGAAGAGTTAAGGCCGATGGTGCACAGCACGTACACGGTCAAAAATGCCATGGCGGACATTGGGATAGCCTGCGCCAGGCAAAGGACCAGGCCCGTGAGGAAGAAGCCCAAGAAGAACTTGATCTTGTTGCCAGCGTAATCGGCAAGCGCGCCCAGAATGGGCATGAGCATGGCAATGACTAGCGAGGCAATCGTCTGAGCGTTGCCCCAAGCGACCACCAGGTCTGCCGAGGAAGCACCGGTATTGATGGCGTTAAAGTAGATGGGCACCACCGAGGTATTGAGCAGCACGAGGGCCGAGTTTCCCACATCGTACATAACCCAGTTACGCTCGAGCTTGGTGTATTTCATGGACAGGGCCCCTTCGTATTCGCCCGATATGCAGTTAGTTCATCGTACCCCAATTGTCCAGAGGCGCCGGTAAGGATTCGGCAAAGGGGCACGCACGAGCCCTACTCCTCGCGGTCGAACTCTTCGTCGGCACCGAGCACGCGACCGCTGTAATTGACGTGGTTGGTCACGGCTTCCATATCGCCGGTCTCGATAAAGCGGGCGACCGTGCACTCGTAATCGACCAGCGCGCGGTCAAAGACCTCGGGGAAACTCTCGGTCGAGACTTCATCAGTAAAGGGGTTCTTCCATGCCAAGTGGCCCAGGTTGCCGGTACGCTCGGGCAGCTCGGTCGTCACGCGGTGCGCAAGGCCGTCGAGCAGCGAATAATCGTGCACCAAGCCCTCGAGCAGGGCAATCGCGCGCGTCTTGGCCGAACCGGCCGGCTCGATAGTACGGTAGAGCAGCTGCATGTCGGCTACGGCGCCGGCGTACTCCCCCGCCGGGATGTCGATACCGTACACGCGCCCGGCGACGTAGCTCATCAGCACGCCGGCAACGCGATTGATGCGGTCGGTAGTGACGATCTCGCCCGCCGGCGGATAATCCTCGACCGTGGCCCCGTCACGTTTAAGCTGCAGCATCAGCACGTCCAGGTCGCTTTCGAGCACGGCGTGAACTTGACTGCCCGAAGCCTCGAGCTCGGGGTCGGACTCAACAATGCCAAACTGCTGCTCGTAGACAAAGGGATGGGCATTGCGGTCGAGCACATAGTGCGACAGCAGGCCCAGCGCAAACGCGCGACCCAGATTGGCATCGCGCGGCTGCAGGTGCGACACGCCATCGCGCAGGCACGAGAACTGGCGCGACATGTGCGAGCGGTGCATGACCTGAGCCAGCAGCGCGCAGTCGGAAACACGCGGTGTCAGAATGTGAAAGAAAAACGGGTCGGGGCCTTGGTTGCCCAAGATAAAGGCAATGCGCTCTTCATCGGACGTGATGACGCCCTGCGGAAGACGGTCGATGCTTTCCTCGCCAAACAGATGATGGGTGATAAGCGCGGGCATAATGATCCTTTCGATTTCATTCGATGCCACCCATTATGCCCACCGCGCGCCCATACCAAACCTGCGATGGTAAACGACGGCACGCAAGCCTCTTACGCAAGCCCCAGGTGCGACTTGACCTCGGCGGCACGACGACGGGACACAGGCACCGTCGAGCTCACGCGGTCGAGCCTGAGCTCCATCAACCCCGTGGAGCCAATCTCAACATTGTGCACGTCTTCCAAATTGACCAGATAGCTGCGATGGACGCGGATAAAGCCCTCGGAGCCCAAGCGACGTTCGAGCGAAGAGATCGACTCATTAATCAGATATGTTCCCTCGGCGCAGACGGCGTTGCAAAAATCGGCACGCGCCTCAAAGTAGCAGACATCCGCCACGGGGATGAACACCTTTTTACCCCCGCGGTCCACCGTCAGGCGAAGGGGCTGGCGCGGGGTATGGACAGCGCGGCGAACACCCAGGGCGGTTTCGATCTTGTCGAGCGCCTTTGACAGGCGGGCATCCTCGACCGGCTTGACGACATAGTCGACAGCATCGAGGTTATACGCGTCGGCCGCGAACTCTGCAAACGCCGTCACAAACACCACCACCGGCGGCGTCTTTAGGTTTTGCAGGGTCTCGGCTAGCTCAATTCCCGAGCGGCCGGGCATCGTGATATCCAAAAACAGCACGTCGGGCTTGTTCGACAGAATCGACTCCACGGCCTCGGTGACATTGCCCGCCTCGGCAATCTGTCCCACACGTGCATCCTTTTCCAGCAGATAACGTAGCTCAGCCCTAATAGGAGGCTCGTCATCAACCACCAAGATGTTCCATCCCTCGGACATATGCGCTTCCCCTCTTTTTTCTCTCAATCCAACCGCGCGCTACACCTTCATCGGCGCCGGCTCATGCGGCTCGCCGTTCAGCTCGACGATGACCTGCGTCCCCACGCCCTCCTGGGACTTCACGCGCATGCCAGAATCTTCCCCGTAAAAGAAATGGATGCGCTGAAGCACGTTGAAGAGCGCCAGGCCGCAGCCTCGCTTGATGGAGCCGTCGGCGGTAATGCTCTCGGGCTCCTCCAGGCGATGTTGCTCAAACAGATGCGCGCAGACTTCTTCGCTCATACCGATGCCGTCATCTTCGACGATGATCTCCAGACCGTCATCGGTCTCAAAAGCCCCAACACGAATAGAAAGCGGCTCGGTCTCGCGCTGGGCATGCTTGATGCAGTTTTCGAGCAGCGGCTGTAAGATAAACGGCGGCACCATGCTGTCGCGCACCTCAAAGTCGATGTCGACCGAGACGCGCAGACGGCCGTCGCCATACCGGGCCTGCATAAGATTGATATAACGAGTGCCCTGTTCCACCTCATGCTCGAGCGTGGTGAGCGTATCGGAGTCAGAAAGCGTCTGACGATAGTAATTGGAAAAGTCGATCAGCAGCGATCGCGCCTTGTCGGGCTCGGTTCGCACGAGCGACACGATCGTGCTGATGGTATTGAACAGAAAATGCGGGTCGACCTGCGACTGCAGGGCGCGCAGCTCCACGCGGGCCGTAAGCTCGTCCTGGCGCTCGAGCTCAAAGCTCGCAAGCTGCGTGGAGATGAGATCGGCAAAGCCCGAGGCTAACGCCGTCTGGCGCATATCGATGCTGCTCAGGCGGGGATAGTACAGCTCGAGCGTACCCACGCAATGCCCGCGCACGGTAAGCGGCGCGACAATGCCGGCGCGCAGGCGGGGAAAATAGCCGCCCGTCTCATTGGAGGCGTCGCGCGAAAATACACTCTGCTCGCCGGACTCGATCACGTTGAGCGTGGTCTTGAGCACAACCGGGGTGCCGGCAGGGCACTTTGCCGAGTCCTCGCCCCAGCTTGCCAACACCTGTTTGCCATCGGTAAAGCAGATGGCAGAGGCGATGGTCTCGGACAGGATAATTTTAGAGGCGCCCAGGGCCGCTTCGGGCGTAAGGCCGCGCGACGTGTAGGCGAATATTTTTGATGCGATGGCGAGCGTACGGTCGGTTGCGCTCGACGTGAGGTCGTCGGGGACCACAAAGACATATGAAAAGAAGAAGCACAGCATGACCAAGCCGGCAATGACGACAACGCCCGGGACGGGGTTGGGATTATCAGTCAAATCCCAGATAAGCAACAGGATAAGCGCCGGAACGACAAAACCGAGCAAGATGGCCTGAACCACATGCTGGGCCGTACGAAAGACCTTGGTAGAGTTGTAGCTCTTGCCCAGAATCAGCCTGTTTAAATCCACCGTCATCCCCTCTTGTCCTTAGCACCCATAGCAATAAAGAGGGCCGCAAGCGACCCTCTCCATTGCATTATGCAATCAAATACTGTGTTTTACATCCAGCCATCGATGAACGGTAGCTTAGGCGCTGTACTTGTTTGCCTCGCCGAAGGTGCCGGCCTCGACAATCCAGCCGTCCTTCATGATGACGTCCATGTTGTCGGTGTTGAGCACGTGGATGTCGGCGGCGACGTCACCATTGACGACCAGCAGGTCGGCGCACTTGCCGGCCTCGATGGAACCGGTCTCGTCCTCGATGTGGCACATCTTGGCACCGTTGAGGGTGGCACAGGTGATGGTCTCGACCGGGGTGAAGCCGATCTTGTCGACGAACTCGTACATCTCCTCAATGGAGCAGGTGCCGTACGGGGTGACGAAGGAGAAGGAGTCGGAGCCGATCGTCATGACGATGCCGCGCTTCTTGGCCTCGCGCAGGCAGTCGTAGTTGCGCTGCAGTTCCTTCTCGACCAGGGTGCCCTCGTACTTGTCGTGCAGCTCGGGGACGTAGACGGGCGGATAGGTGGCGTACCAAGTGGGCAGGAAGGCGATCGTCGGGGTGAAGAAGGTGCCCTGCTCGGCCATGAGGTCCATGGTGCGCTCATCGATATCGAAGCCGTGGATCAGCTGCTCGCAGCCAAAGCGGACGGAATCGTAGGCAGCGGCGTGGTTGTTGTAGCAGTGGCTCCACACGGGGATGCCGACCATCTTGGCCTCTTCGACCACGGCCTGAATCTCCTCGGAGCAGTAGTGCTGGTCGCGGCCGGAGTCCCAGCGCCAGATGCCGCCACCGGTAGCCCAGATCTTGATGGCATCGGGGTTCTCACGCAGGCGACGGCGGACGGCCTTACGCAGATCCCAAGGACCGTCGACCTGATCGCCCCAGGGGTGCGATTCCTTGTTGAGCTCCTGGCTGCAGTGGTGGGAGTCGCCGTGGCCGGCAACGCGGCAGAAGCCAAGGCCGGTTGCCAGAACGCGCGGGCCCTTGAAGACGCCCTTGTCGATGCAGTCACGGATCTGGATACCAAAGCGGCCGATCTCGCAGACGGTGGTGAGGCCGTGGGTGAGGCAGTCGTAGGCCTGCTTGACGGCGACGGCCTGCTTCTCGAGGAGCGGCTGCATGACCCAGTCGGTGTCATCGTCGGTCAGGTTGCCCGAGAAGTGCAGGTGGGTGTCGATCAGGCCGGGAAGGACGGTCTTGCCGGCGGCGTCGATAACCTCAACGCCCTCGGGAAGGTCCTGCATGACACCGGCGTACTCGATCTTGCCATTGTCGTCGACGAGAACGAGGGAGTTCTCGACCGGCTCGGCACCGGTACCGTCGATGAGCTTGCCGCCAACGATTGCATACTTAGTGGACATGGTTCCTCCTTATGGATCCATATAGTGGGCGAGGCCGCGTTGGGTTAAGGCCTCACAAAACTACCCAAGTGGTGCCGGGTTCGGTGCGCGGGAGAGAGGGCCCCGCACACCCGATCCGTCCCGGCTAGGCGTTATTTTTTGCGGGAATTGGTGAAGGCCATGAGGGCCAGGCCAACAGCCAGCCAGCCGATCACGATGCTCCACTCCACCATGTTGAGGGAGGCGGGAGAGAACGGGATCACGAGCAGGCCAATGATGGTGCCGCAGGCAACGATAGCGAGGCTGATGCCAAACTTGCCGCCGGGCACCTCGTAGGGACGAGGCAGGTCGGGCTCGGTGAAGCGCATGCGCAGGCAAGCGAGGGCGACCATGCCGCAGGAGAAGATGAAGGCGAGAGCCGACACGTTGGTCAGAGGGATGAGCATGTTCTTGCCCAGGAACGGACCGACGACGGTGATGACGCCCAGAACGACGCAGGCGAGCTTGGGAGCGCCGGACTTGGGATCGACCTCGGCGAACTTCTCGGGCAGCTGGCCCTTGCGGCCCATGGCGAGCATGATGCGGCTCGTGGCGCCGTAGAAGGAGTTCATCGGGCCCATGGGTCCAAGCGTGGCGATGACGAGCATGGCCAGGTACAGGAGCATGTTGATGCCCTTGAGGCAGGCAAGCGCGGGAACCGGGCTCTTAACAAACTCATGCCAGTCGAGGATGGTGCCGAACGAGTAGATGCAGACCATGTAGAAGCCGCCGGCGGCCAGCAGAGCCAAGGAGATGATCTTGCCGAACTTGTTCCAGTTGAGGCCCTCGGCTGCTTCCTCAGCCTGCTGAGGAATGGTGTCGAAGCCGGCGTAGAAGAACGGAGTCAGAACCAGGACCGAAACGATGCCTGCGAACAGGCTGGTGCCCTCGGTAGCGGGCTTGCCGCCGCCAGCACCGGTGACCTGGGAGAACACGGGCATGGCGTGTTCCGGCGAACCGGTGAACAGCGAGACACCCATGGCGAGCAGCATGCCGCAGAGCAGGGCCTTGGTCAGGAAGGCCTGGAGCTTGGCGGCCGAGCTGGCACCGCGGAAGTTGAGGAAGATGACGTAGACTGCAAAGCCGAGCGCGATTAGCGTCGGGAACAAGTAAACGTCGGCGCCCAAGATGGTGTAGAGCTTGACGGCGCGCAGCCACTCAAGACCGGGCAGGCTGCCGAACATCTCGGACACGAGGGTCGAAATGGCGATGGCCTCCCACGGGCACAGGATGCCGTTGCCCAGGGCCAAAAGCCATCCGGTGATGTAGCTCAGCGTACGGCCAAAGCTACGGTCGACATACTCGACGATGCCGCCCGAGATGGGGATAGCAGCCGTGAGCTCACCGAAAACAGCTCCGACGGGCACGAGGAAGATTGCGCCCAAGAGGAATGCAATCATAGCGGGAACGGGACCGCCGCCCACGACCATCCAGTCGCCGACCTGCAGAACCCAACCGGTACCGATGATGGCACCGAAACCGATGGTGAAGAAGTTCCAGAGCGAAAGCGTTTTCTTCATGCCGCCGTTGTCCTCGACTGCAACTTCTGCGTTCTTGTCCGCCATTGTTCCCCTCCTTTCCTTTTTGACGCCCCCTGGCGTCACCCCTTGCGCGGCCTGTTCGACCGCGCGCTTTTATTTCGTGGCTTTAAGATACGGCCTCGGCGCCACGCTGCCGCTTATGGCTCGACCGAAGGCAGAACTGCAAAACGAGCGGCGCCGTTTTTGGGACGAACGGCGGGAGACGTCATTCGTCCTGGACGCTTTCGTCTTGTCTGCTTTTGGATACCTGTTGCCGTGACGCTTGGCGCGCGGCGCGGCAACGTTCATACCATTTGTCAGGCTTTTGGCGCACACACCCATGTGTCGTGCATCTTTTTATGTAGGATAGACAAGTTACACACGAGGCAAGGTGATTCGAATGGCATACGGATACAATGACGGCGACCAACGGCCACAAAGCGTGCGCCTTGCCGGCCGCACCACGCCAACGCCCAGAAGCACCTCCGACAACGACAACCCGCAGCGCCCCCAAGAGCAGCTCGGGGCTTCTTCGCGGCAACAAAGCCGTACCGTGCAGCAGTCAGACCGCATGAGTACGAGCACACGCCAACGCCAGACCGACACATCGCAGCCACGCCGCTACGATCGCCGTAAGACCGACTACTACGTTAAGCGCTCCTTTTCGCGACCTCAACGCGATCGCGGCAATTCCGCCCCTCGCCCCGCGTCGCATTTCACAAGCCACGCGCTTCCGGCCCGCCGCCTGCGCCTTGCGCTTTGCTCCATTGCCGCCTGCCTCGTCTTTGTGTTTTTGGGATCCTGTATCTCCCACGGATCAGCCGGTCTCGAGCCCACTGCCGAGGACAAGCTGCTTAAAGCTCCCGTCGCGCCCGGCTACTCATTTGCTTTTTCGACCCCGCGCTCGCAGTGGAGTGCCGGCACCATGCCCCACATCTACCAAATTGACCCCGCATGGTCGGAGCTGCCCTATGCCGGCGGCACTATTCGCGAAAACGCTTGCGGTCCCACTTGCCTCACCATGGTCTATATCTTTAAGACCGGCCACACCGATAAGACGCCGGTCGATATATGCGCGCTGGCCGAAGCCGGCAACTACGCCCCCACTGGTGCCACCGAGTGGTCGTTTATGACAGGCGGTGCGTGGCAGCTGGGACTCAACGGAACACAGCTCTATAACGATCGTGAATCGATTACCCAAGCACTTCACTCGGGTGCGCCCGTTATCGCCGCAGTGCGCCCCGGTACGTTTACCAACGTAGGCCACTACATCGTGCTCTACGGCATCGACGATGCCAACCAGATTGGCGTCTACGACCCCAACTCGGCCAGCCGCAGCGCCCGTCGCTGGGGCGTCGTAGAGGTCCTTAACGAAGTCGAAGCCATGTGGGCCTACTACTAGTCATTGGGGACAGACTTAAATGAGTGGTCATTGGGGACGCTCTTGTTTGACTAGTCATTTAAGAACGTCCCTAATGACTAGCTGAATAGCAAAAGCCCCGCAGTCGGAGCGGACTGCGGGGCTCATGAAGAGAGGCTAGTTTGTAGGCGCTTTGCCTGGCGCCCACGAGAGAGGCAACAGAGTAGAGACTACTCGTGGATGCGGGTACCGGAGAGGCCGGCCATGGTCTCGGCGGCCTTGTCCAGGGCGCCGATGATGCAGGTGCGGCCCTTGCGGGAACGGGCGAACTTGATGGCGGCGCGAACCTTGGGCTCCATGGAGCCCTTGCCGAACTGGCCCTCGTCGGCCAGGCGCTCGGCCTCGTCGGCGGTGAGGTCCTCGAGCTCCTCCTGGTCGGGCTTGCCGAAGTTGATGGCGACATGCTCGACGGCGGTCAGCAGGAACAGGACGTCGGCGTCGCAGTCCTCGGCCAGCAGCTCGCCGCCCAGGTCCTTGTCGATGACGGCGGGAACGCCCTTGTAGCAGCCCTTGTTCTCGTAGTCGCGGACGACGGGGATGCCGCCGCCACCGCAGGCGATGACGATGAACTCGTTGTCGAGCAGGTTGAGGATGGAGTCAGCCTCGACGATCTTCTTGGGATCGGGGGAAGCGACGACGCGACGCCAGCCGCGGCCGGAATCCTCGACGAAGACCTTGGAGGGATCCTCGGCCATGAACTCCTTGGCCTGCTCCTCGGTGTAGAAGGGGCCGATCGGCTTAGTCGGGTTCTTGAACGCGGGATCATCCGGGTCGCACTCGATCTGGGTGACGACGGTGGCGGCGTGCCAACGCTTATAGCGCTTGTGCATCTCGCGGCCGATGCCCTGCTGCAGGTGATAACCAATGTAGCCCTGGGACATGGCGCCGCACTCGGGCAGCGGCATCTCGGGGGTACCGATGGCATCGTGGGCAGCGGCGAAGGCGTTCTGGATCATGCCGACCTGCGGGCCGTTGCCGTGGGTGATGATGATCTCGTTGCCCTGCTCGATGAGACCGAGGAGAGCGTGGGCGGTGTTGCTCACGGCCTCGATCTGCTCGACGGGGTTGTTGCCGAGGGCGTTGCCGCCGAGGGCGACGACAATACGATCGGGCTTGCCAAGAGGCTTAGACATTGCTGGAATCCTTTCTGTAAAAGGCCTACAACCCATTAATAACCCGCGTCCGTGCGATACGCGAGTTTATTAAGGTTTATATTCTCTTTATCGCTCATTTTATTCATTTTGAAAATACCTAAGCGGCGAACGGTCGATTTTACCCGCTCAGCGTAAAGAAGCCCAGTTCAGGCATATCTACGCCATTTACGTGCAACTTTATTTAAATAGAGCAGGGATTAGACCAGATTATGCAAACTATATCTTTGCTAAACACAAAACGGACAGCGCAATATCTTACTCGCACTATACGCGATTCTATACATTAATTTGACGAGTATGCACCCCTGCAAAAACATGGGGCTTTTCATCCAGCATAAGGGATAGCCGATCGCGCTTCACCCCGCGGCAAGCGACTGCGAGTTCGCAGTATGGAACTTTACCGTCGGCTTCTGCATGAACGCTGCCGACGCCCTTTCGCTCCTGCGCGCCCAAGCAGCCGAGAACGCTAACGGCGCCACTGTCAACCTGGCCACCCTCAACAACGGCGCCGCCAGCCTTTTCGCAAAGTACCGTGCTGGCTCGCTGGCTTTGAGGCCTAAGTGAGCTTTGCTATTTGCCAATTTTTGTATGATTTTGGTCAAATCTATTTGTCAATTTTTGTATGATTAGGGGCAAATCTGTTTGCCAATTTTTGTCAATGAGGTGTTTTAATGCTACGCCGCAAGGTCACTGATAGGCTTTTGAGCTGGAAGAATAACTCCCATAAGGCCCTGCTTGTTACCGGTGCGCGTCAGATTGGCAAGAGCTATGCGATTCGCGCGTTTGGAAAGAGCAACTACGCTTCGTATTATGAGGTCAATCTGCTACTTGATGCCGAGGCAAGAGACGTACTTGTTGGCGCTAAGAACTCCATTGACTTCATCAACCGTGTGGCCCTTCTTGCGGATGCACCGCTTGTTGAAGGAGACACGCTTATCTTCGTCGATGAGATTCAGGAGTATCCGCAGATCGTTACACTTATGAAGGCGCTGGTCGAGAACGGACGCTTTAGCTATGTCTTCTCGGGGTCTATGCTTGGGACTGAGTTTAAGGGGATCTCTTCTTTTCCGGTAGGGTATGTCGAGCACATTGTTATGCGGCCGATGGATTTTGAAGAGTTTTGTTGGGCAAACAGCGTCAGCGAAAATGTGCTTGCAGATATTCGCAGCCGCCTTGTCGAGAGACGTCCCGTCGAAAACTATATTCATGAGGCGATGCTCAAAAACTTTAGAGCCTATATCGTTTGCGGCGGCATGCCGGAGGTCGTTCAGAACTATATCGATTCGGGCTATTCGCTCGTGAGAACGCGTGAGCTTCAAATTCAGCTAGTCGATCAGTACAAAAGCGATATCTCTAAATATGCATCGACTCGAGCGTTTAACGTTCGCTCCATTTTCGAGCAAATTCCCGTTCAGCTTGAGGCGGAGTCCCATCGCTTTATCGTCTCGTCTCTAGGCGAGGGAGCTCGTCTTCAAAAATACGAGCAGGATTTCCTATGGCTGGTGAACGCAGGCGTTGGATTGATGGTCCCCCAGGTGACGGAGGCACGAAGTCCTCTCAAGAGGACGGAGAAAACGACGGCCTTTAAACTATACGAGTCCGATACAGGTATGCTCGCATCGCGGTATCCCGGCAGCACGGCACGCGCCGTCTACCTTGACATGAAAACTCCCAACCTCGGCGGCCTCTATGAGAACGTGGTCGCACAGGAACTCGTTGCCCTCGGAGCAGATACGTGGTACTACCAAACGCGTGAGGTCGGTGAAGTCGACTTTGTAATCGAAGGCGCCCGAGGACATGTTGTCCCAATCGAAGTCAAATCGGGCAAGAAAGTTCGAGCACATGCAGCCCTCGACCGTTTGATGAGTGTGGGCGAGTACAAAATTCCCGAGGCCGTTGTGCTGAGCCACGAAAACCTTTGCAAAGAGGGCAAGATCCTTTACGTTCCAATCTATATGACATTCTGTCTCGATGAGTTTATGGAAAAGGACGACCCCAACAACGATTTCTCGTTTGCACCCATATCTCTCTAGGTCATCTGAGTCCGCAAGCCAGCCCCCACGCCCAAAGTACTGCGCCTTTCGCGCCAAAGGCGCGAAACAGCAAGGGGATAGAAGGCGGCGACAACCAACTCCCCCACTATGCCCAAAGTGCTGCGATGTTTCGCGCAAAGCGCGAAACAGCACTGGGACAGCAGAAGGCCACAATCAGCTAGCCCTCCATGCCCAAAGTGGCGCGTGGTTTCGCGGCAAAGCCGCGAAACAGCGACCGGGACAAAAGGCCCCGCCAACCACGTCCCTCATTCAGCCCCACAATCCGAGGACGTAGTCGTAGCAGGATCTGAGGGCTGACCTTCGCGGACACTCCGCAGGACGAAAGAACCCCCGCCGCACGTATGAACTGCGCCCCAATTCTTGGACGGGCTAATAAGCGGCCTACGCCGCACATAGGGACTGATTCCGGAATTCCTCCGGGGTCAGTCCCTTCAGTTTAACCTGCCTCCTTCTCGTGTTCCAATGGATGATGTATTCGTCCAGGTCTCTCTTGAAGTCTTCGAAGCAAGGCCATTTTCTTCCGCGAAAGAACTCGTCCTTCATATGGCCGAACACCTGCTCCGTCGCGCCGTTGTCGATGCAGTTGCCCTTCCAGGACATGCCCTGCACCACGCCGGCCTCCTCCAGCCGCTTGCACCACCCGGCCTGCTGGTACTGCCAGCCCATGTCCGAGTGCAGGACCGGCCTGGAGCCCTCGGGCATCTTGGACACGAGCTGGTCGAGCAGCTCGTGCTGCTGGGCCATGTTGGGATGCAGCGACGTGGACCAGGCGACGATCTCCTTGCTGCCGAAATCGTAGACCGGCGCGAAGTAGGCCTTGCCCCAGGGCTGCTTGAACTCGGTGACGTCGGTGCCCATCTTCTCCCACGGCCCGTCGGCGGCGAAGTCCCTGCCGATGACGTTCTCGAAGGTCTTTCCGACCTTGCCCCTGTACGAGTTGTACCTGTGGTAGTCGGTCTCGCGGCGGATCCCGCAGCTGATGCCCATCTCGCGCATCATCTTCAGCGTCGTCTTGTCGGCTATGCGCACGCCCTGTTCGGCGCGCAGGCACATGGCGATCTGCCTGTGGCCGCACCCGTTGGCGGTGCGCGAGAATATCTCGGCGGCGGCCTCCCAGAGCTCGGGCCTGGTGGGAGCCTTCGGGTGCGACAGCGCGTAGTAGTAGCTCGACCTCGCCAGGCCGGCGCACTCGAGCAGGTCGGCGAGGGGGTATTGCCCTGAAAGCCCGCTCACGACCGCGGCCTTCTCGCCGTTCGAGAGCGTTTCTCCGCCTTCAGGGCGATCGATTTTTTTAGGTAGGCGTTCTCCGCCTCGAGCCTCTTGATCCTGCGCTCGAGCTCTTGCTCGCGCGTCGTCTCCCCGGACGGGGAGCCGGACCCCCTCGGCCTCCCCCTGGGCTTTGGCCTGAGCGCCTCCGGCCCCTCCTCCCTGTAGGCCTTCAGCCATTTCTTGAAAGGGCTTGGCGAGGCTATCCCGAACTTCTCCATGGCCTCGGGCTTCGTCATGCCCTCGTCGACGACCGCCCTGACGGCGGCCAGCTTCGTCTCGAACGAATAGGCGGTGTGTTTCTTTCCCATCATGGCCAGAACCTCGATACCAGCAGACCTGTAGGTGCACAGCCATTCTCTCACGGTTTCCTCCGGCATCCCGAGAAGGGCCGCGATCGCCGCGCGGCCGTGCCCCTCGTCGTGCAGCTCTGCCGCTCGCAGCCTCATCCCGACGTCGTACAAAGCGTTTCCAGCCATAAAAAAGCCTCCCATTTCTTGTGTCCAAGAAATGGGAGGCAGTTCAGTAGTGCGCAGCGGGGGTTCTTTCATGTCCGAGGACGTCCGCGAAGGTTAGCCCTCAGATCCTGCGGTGGGAGACCTAGGCCTCGTTGTACACCGTCTTGAGCTTCAGCAGGTGCTGATAGCGGTCCATAGCGG
>CAUFWM010000029.1 GCA_959596505.1 uncultured Collinsella sp. | reverse complement strand
ATGCGTGCGGCAAAGAGGTCATCGTGAGTCGCGGCGAGCTGGTCGAGGTGGGCGGTAGCTTCCGCATTCCCGACATCATGGCGGCCTCGGGCGCCAAGCTTGTCGAGGTGGGCTCGACCAACCGCACGCATCTGGATGATTATCGAAGCGCCATCACGCCCAACACGGCGATGATCCTGAAGGTTCATCCTTCCAACTACCGCATCGAGGGCTTCCACGAGGAGGTTTCCGTGGCGGAGCTTTCTGCGCTGGCGCATGAGCACGGGCTTTTGCTTTACGAGGACCAAGGCTCGGGTGCTTTGCTTGCAGACGGGGTGCTCGCCGATGCGGGGGAGAAGTCCACGTCCGCCTCGCTTTGCGCCGGCGCTGACCTTGTCTCGTGCTCGGGCGACAAGCTACTCGGTGCTTCGCAGGCGGGCATTATTCTCGGCAGCGACCAGGCGATTGCCACTTGTGCCTCGCATCCGCTGATGCGCGCGCTTCGCCCCGGCAAGCTCACGCTCGCGGCCCTCGAGGCCACCCTGCGCCTGTATGTGGCCGGTTCCGATACGGCACATCGGGAGATTCCGGTGCTCAACATGCTATCCGGCGCGCCGGCTCCGCTCGAGCGTCAGGCCAAGCGCCTGCGCGACCGCATGCTGCGTAAACTTCGCGAGGCTCAGTGCGAGGAGGCGGTGGAATTGCAGGTTGTCGAGGGCGCCTCTGCCCCCGGCGGCGGCTCGCTGCCGACCGTCGAGCTCCCAACATTTTGCGTTGCCGTCTGTCCCGCCGATGGGCGCCTGTCCGCCGATGGCCTAAAGCGCGCCATGGTTCAAGAACCCGATACGCCGGTTGTGACGCGCGTGCAGCGCGACCAGGTGCTGTTTGACGTCCGCACGCTTTTGCACGATACCGACCTTGACCTGTGTGCGTCTGCGTTGACGGATGCCGTGCGGGCGGGTTTGCGTCGATGACGGCGCGTGAGCTTGTCGAATGTCCCGTTGTCGTTGGAACGGCGGGACACGTTGACCATGGAAAGTCGGCCCTCATCGAGGCGCTGACCGGAAAAAATCCCGACCGTCTGGAGGTCGAGAAGCGCCGCGGTATGACCACGGAGCTCGGTTTTGGAGAGTTGGCGCTGCCGAGCGGCAAGATTGTCGGCCTGGTCGATGTGCCCGGTCATGCGCACTACCTGCGCGCGATGGTGCAGGGCGCCACGGGCATCGACGTGGCAGTGCTGGTGGTTTCTGCCGTTGAGGGCGTGATGCTGCAGACGCGCGAGCACGTGCACGTTCTCGAGTTGTTGGGCGTGACGCGCATGGTCGTCGCGCTCACCATGCGCGACCTGGCCGACGACGAGACGGCGGAGCTCGCCGAGCTCGATGTGATGGATTTCCTTTCGGGCACCGTGTTCTCCGATGCCCCCGTGGTCCCCGTGTCGTCGCGCACGGGCGAGGGCGTCGAGGACGTGCGCGGGGCGATCGATGCCGCGATCGACGCGTTTCTGGCTGAATCCGCCGAGCGCTCCGAGCGCCCCGGCTTGGCCCCGCGTCTGCCCATCGACCGCTGCTTTTCCATCAAGGGCTCGGGCACCGTCGTCACGGGAACGCTTCACGACGCCCCCATCATGGTGGGCGACGAGCTTGTCTCGAGCCCGGCGGGCGTGCGCTGTCGCGTGCGCGCGATTCAGGTGCACGGCGACACGCCGCGCGCGCTTCCCGGCCAGCGCGTCGCCCTCAACATCGTGGGCGACGGGGTCGATGTCCTGCCCCGCGGCGAGGTCGTCTGCGGACCGAGCGCCGAGGGCTCGACGCTTAGGCTTATCGCGCGCTTCACCTATCTGGGGCGCGAGGGCGCCAAGCCCGTGCCCTTCGAGTCCGGCGCGCGCGTCCACGTGATGGCGGGCACGGCCGAGGTCATCGGGCGCATCATGCTCATGGAGGGCGAGGGACCCATTGAGGCCGGCGAGACCCGCATCGTACAGGTCCGCCTGGAGGAGCGTCTTCCCGTGCGCTCGGGCGACGGCCTCATCGTGCTCGCGTTCTCGCCGGTGGTGCTTATCGGCGGCGGACGCGTGCTGCTTTCGCAGTGCCGCCGCTCGCGCGAGCTCACGGATGCTGAGCGCTCGCTTCTCGCGGCTCTCGATGCGGGCGACCTCGCATCGACCGTCGCCGCGTGGCTCGGTATCCAGCGCCTGCCCGTGCCGGCAGCCGATGTCGCCCGTGCGATCGATCTTTCCGGTGCCGAGGCCGTAAGGCTCCTGCTCGCCGCGGTGGCGTCGGGCGATGCGGTCGCCCTTCATCCGGAGCACTCGACCGAGGAGCTCTATGCCGCCCCCGCCGTGCTCGATGCCGCCCTCACCGCGCTCGCCGACACGCTTGCCGCCATGCATGAGGCCGCGCCCAAGCAGACGGGTTTCACGCCGGGCGAGGTTGTGCATGTCGCCTGGCCGAAAGCGGGCGAAGATGTCGCCTCCGCGCTCATCCTCGAGGGCTGTGCGCGCGGCATCTGCGCCATCGACGGTGCCGAGGTCTTCGACTCGCATTCCGCCGCTGCGGCGTTACGCGTGGTGCGCGAGGCTAGCCATCGCATTGTGGCCCTGCTGGATGAGGCCGGCCTCGACGCGCCGACGCTGCCCGAGCTGGGACAGCAGTTGCAACTCGATCGCGACACCATGACGCGTGCGCTGCGCGAGCTTTCGCTCAACCACTCGATCGTTAAGGTCGAGCACGACGTTGCCTTGTCCGCCGCCGCCGAGGCCCATGCGCGTGAGGTTGTTTTTGCGGCTATCGAGGCTGCCGGCGGCGCTACCACCACGAGTGTATTGCGCGAGGCCTTGGGTGTGTCGCGCAAGCGAGCGATCAGCATCTTGGAGCACCTGGATGCCGTGCGCTTTACCGCACTCGACAAGGATGCCGGCGGCCTAAGATCGCTGCGTTAGGGGCTTTGCATCGCTGCCCTGGTCCTCCTTGCAGTTGCGGGCTGTTCGGTTTGGTAAAATACCGCCACGCTTGGGAACGGATGGGCTCCGGTGGGCCCCGCGGTCCTCAAAACCGTTGCGAGGCGTGCAAAACGTCTTGGATGTGTTCGATTCACATACGTTCCCGCCAACGTATCTCGCCAAAACCACCACAAAGGTGCCTGTCCCCTTTGTGGTGGTTTTGAAACGTGCGGGAAACAGCTTCGAAACACGCAACTTGCACGTCAGGCGCTCAAAAACGCATCTACCTGCATCGTAATCAAAATGAAACATCCGCCCGCGGTCTTATTCGTAACTTTGCGGCAACAGTGCGATATTATCCATACTCGATAAAGCTCGCGGCGCATAGGGTGCCGCGACCGACACTTTTCTTTCCCATCATTGGAGGAAGCATGAGCTACACGCAGAAAGTTCTCGACGAGCTCAAGGCCCGCTATCCCGAGCAGCCTGAGTTCATCCAGGCCGCGACCGAGATCCTCGGCACCATCCAGCCGGCGCTCGACGCCCACCCCGAGTACGAGGAGGCCGCCCTGCTTGAGCGCCTCGTCGAGCCCGAGCGCATCGTCATGTTCCGTGTTCCCTGGGTCGACGACCAGGGCAAGGTTCAGGTCAACCGCGGTTACCGCGTCGAGTTCAACTCTGCCATTGGACCCTACAAGGGCGGCCTGCGCTTTAATCCGACGGTCACCCTGGGCATGCTTAAGTTCCTGGGCCTGGAGCAGATCCTCAAGAACAGCCTGACCACCCTTCCCATGGGCGGCGGCAAGGGCGGCTCCGACTTTGACCCCAAGGGCAAGTCCAACAACGAGATCATGCACTTCTGCCAGTCCTTCATGACCGAGCTCTATCGCCACATTGGCCCCAACACCGACGTTCCCGCCGGCGACCTGGGCGTTGGTGGCCGCGAGGTTGCCTACCTGTTCGGTCAGTACAAGCGCCTGACCAACGAGTGGACCGGCGTCCTCACCGGCAAGGGCCTCTCCTTTGGCGGCTCGCTCGCCCGTACCGAGGCCACCGGCTACGGCCTGGTCTACTTTGTGGACGAGTACCTCAAGAGCCGCGGCGACTCCTTCGAGGGCAAGAACGTCGTCGTTCACGGTTCCGGCAACGTTGCTATCTATGCCGTCCAGAAGGTCTCCCAGCTCGGCGGCAAGGTGCTTGCCTGCTCCGATACCCACGGCTGGGTCGAGGATCCCGACGGCATCGACTACTCCGTGCTCGAGCACGTCTATAACCAGAAGCGCTCCGGCCACGACAAGGGCGTCACGCTCGCCATGTACGTTGACGAGAAGCCCAACGCCGTGTGGCACGAGGGCGACGGCCGCGGCGTGTGGGAGCTGCCCTGCGACATCGCGCTGCCCTGCGCTCGCGAGAACACGCTGCTGCTCGAGGACGCCCAGGCGCTCGTCGCCAACGGCTGCAAGGTGGTCGGCGAGGGCGCAAACATGCCCACGACCATCGAGGCCACGACCTACTTCCAGGAGAACGGCGTCGCCTTTATGCCCGGCAAGGCTGCCAACGCCGGCGGCGTGCTCGTGTCCGGCCTGGAGATGAGCCAGAACGCCGAGCACCTGTCCTGGACCTTTGAGGAGGTCGACGGCAAGCTCGAGCAGCTCATGCGCGGCATGTTCCACAACGTTGACGACACCGCCAAGGAGTATGGCCAGGAGGGCAACTTTGTCATGGGCGCCAACATCGCCGGCTTCCTGAAGGTCGCCGACGCCATGCTCGCCCAGGGCGTCTGCTAAATCTTCGCTCGATATAGCATCGCAGAAGGCTCCCAGTCATCTTGGCTGGGAGCCTTTTTTGATCCGCATGCGACGGAGGAAAACGGTTCATTTTGTCCCGACACGAGCTATGCCCCCTTGTTTGGTACACTTAAAGGTACTGGACAAGTGAAGAGATGGGGGAGAACGTGCTCAAGTTCGGTACCTACGTCCGTGTTGGAAACGCGGCCGAAGCCTATGAGCTCTTGCAGAAGAACCGCAACAACAAGATTGTGGGCGGCGGCATCTGGATGCGCCTGGGTTCGCGTCGTGTGGCGACGGCGATTGACCTTTCGGCCTGCGGACTCGATCAGATCGAGGAGACCGAGACCGAGTTTCGCATCGGCGCCATGTGCACCCTGCGCCAGCTCGAGCGCCATGTCGAGCTCAACGCGCTTGTCAACAATGTCTTTGAGTTCGCCGTCCACGATATCGTAGGCGTGCAGCTGCGCAATACCGCCACGGTGGGCGGTAGCATCTACGGCCGCTTTGGTTTTTCGGACGTGCTCTCGGCCTTTTTGGCGCTCGACTCGTACGTTGAGCTGACGGGTGCCGGCCGCGTGCCGCTCGCCGAGTTTGTGAACATGGGCTATGTGCGCGACGTGATCGAGCGCGTCGTGGTCGTTAAGCACGACTACCGTGCGAGCTACGAGGCCGTACGCAAGGCCGCGACCGACTTCCCCTCCTTAAACGTCACCGCCGCCTGGTGGGACAACAGCTGGCATGTCACCGTGGGCGCCCGCCCGCTGCGCGCGACCCTGCTGCAGGGCGAGGCATGTGGCCTCACCAGCGAGCATCCTTCCGAGGACGAGCTGCGTGCCCTGGCCGCGTCCGTGCGCGCGCTGAGCTATGGCACCAACATGTGGGGCTCGGCCGAGTACCGCCGGCGCATCTCGGCACCGTTGGCGATTCAGGCCGTGCGCCGCGCCGCCGGCATTGAGCTTTCGGCCGCGCTTGCCCGCGAGCTCGAGACCGTTCAGGTCCCCAAATATGCCACGGACGAGTATTCCTGCCGCCGCGTGCCCGGCGTCGATTCTAGCGAGGTGCGCTAATGGCTGCCAAACTCATCGATCTTTCCTTTACGCTCAACGGCCGTAAGGTCAAGGTTCAGATTGCCCCCGACACCATGCTCTTTTCGCTTTTGCGTGAGCAGGGTTGCGCGTCGGTGCGCTGCGCCTGCGAAACCACCAACTGCGGCCTGTGCACGGTGTGGCTCGACGGTGACCCGGTGCTGAGCTGCTCGGTTCCCGCCGCGCGCGTCGAGGGCCGCTCCATCACTACGCTCGAGGGTCTCAAGGCCGAGTCTGAGGCGCTTGCCCGCGCAATGGCTGCCGAAGGCGCCGAACAGTGCGGTTTTTGCGCCCCCGGCCTCATCATGAACGTGCTGGCGCTTGCCCGCGCCGCCAAGGAGGACCCGAGCCTCGTCGCCACGCGCGAGGAGCTCTCGCGCCAGCTCGCCGGCAACCTCTGCCGCTGCAGCGGCTACGAGAGCCAGCTGCGCGCCATCGTCCGCTTCCTTAACGAGTCCGGCGTGCAGGTGGGCTTCGAGATGCCCGAGCTGCCGGTCAATAACACCAGCTCTGATGGCGTCACCTACAAGCAGATTACCCACAAGCAGCCCAAGAAGGACTCGAGGGCCCTGCTCGAGGGCCGTCCCGTCTACACGGGCGATATGGTGCCCGCCGGTGCGCTCATCGTCAAACTCAAGCGCAGTCCCTATGCCCGCGCCAAGATCCGCTCCATCGATACGTCGCGCGCCCTGAAGGTGCCCGGCGTCGTGGGCGTTTACACTTACGAGGACGTGCCCAAGCGCCGCTTTACCATCGCCGGTCAGAGCTATCCGCAGCCGAGTCCCTACGACCGTCTGATCCTCGAGAACCTCGTGCGCTACCAAAACGAGGAGGTGGCGATCGTTGCCGCCGAAACCGAGGAGGCCGCCGACAAGGCACTCAAGCTCATCAAGGTCGACTATGAGGTGCTCGAGCCGCTGCTCGACTTTACCAAGGCACTCGATAACGACATCCTGGTCCACCCCGAGGGCGACGTGACCTTTATGTTCCCGCAGGGCGGCGACGTGCCCCGCAACCTGGTGTGCAGCGGTACCAGCGATTATGGCGATCTGGACGAGGCGTTCGCCCAGAGCGACATCGTCTTTGAGCGCACCTACACCAGCCAGGCCACGCAGACCGCGCCCATGGAGACCTTCCGCGCCTTCGCGACGACCGACGCGTTCGGGCGCATCTCGGTGACCACCTCTACGCAGGTGCCCTTCCACGTGCGCCGCATGGTCGCGCAGTCGCTCGATATTCCGCAGTCGCAGGTGCAGGTTATTAAGCCGCGCATCGGTGGCGGCTTTGGCTCCAAGCAGACGGGCTGCTGCGAGATCTTCGTGGCGTTCGTGACCCAGCAGACCGGCCGTCCGAGCTATTGCTGCTACACCCGCGAGGAGACCATCACCGCGGGCAACTCTCGCCACCAGATGCAGATGACCGTTAAGCTGGGCGCCATGAACGACGGCACCATCACGGCTATCGATCTGCACACGCTGTCCAACGCCGGCGCGTACGGCGAGCACGCTACCACGACGATTGGCCTTTCGGGCCACAAGAGCCTGCCCATCTACAACCATGTGAAGGCGAGCCGCTTTAGCTGGGACGCCGTCTACACCAATACCAACCGCGGCGGCGCGTATCGCGGCTACGGTGCCACCCAGGGCCAGTTTGCCGTGGAGAGCGCCGTCAACGAGCTCGCCGACATGCTGCACATGGACCCCGCCGACCTGCGCCTTAAGAACATGGTGCGCGAGGGCGAGGTCATGCCGCAGTACTACAACGAGAAGCTCAACGCCTGCGCGCTCGACCGCTGCCTGCTGCGCGCGATGGACATGATCGGTTGGCGCGACAAGCCGCTGGCCGTCGACCTGGGCGACCGCGTGCGTGCTCTGGGCTGTGCGCTCACCATGCAGGGCTCGGGCATCTCCAACGTGGACATCGCCGGCATCGACATGCGCCTGGAAGAGGACGGCTTCATTACCATCGGCACCGGCGCCACCGATAACGGTATGGGCGTCGACACGATCCTGGCGCAGATTGCCGCCGAGGAGCTGGGCGTGGAGAGCTCGCTGATCGTGGTGCGCGGCGTGGACACCGACGTGTCGCCGTTCGACGCCGGCTCGTACGCGAGCTCCGGTACCTACGTGACGGGCCTTGCCGCCAAGAACGCCGCGACCGAGCTGCGCGAGAAGATTTGCGCCAAGGCGGCCCAGATGTGGGACGTTGACGTCGTCGACGTGGTCTTCGACGGCCAGTACGTGCGCCTGTCCGACGAGCGTGCTGCGCGCGAGCAGAACTGCTACCTCACGCTGCGCGACTTTGCCAACCTGTGCGTCAAGAACATCGCGGGCGGCGACGCGCTCACCTCGCACGCCTCTGCCTGCCTGCCCGTTTCGCCCCCGCCGTTTATGGCCGGCATTGCCGAGGTCGAGGTTGACAAGGCTACCGGCAAGGTGACCGTGGTGGATTACGCCGCTGCCGTCGATTGCGGCACCGTGATCAACGAGGCGCTCGCGCGCGTCCAGGCCGAGGGCGGCATTGCCCAGGGTATCGGCCACGCGCTCTACGAGATTGTCGAGCACGATGACCGCGGCCGCCTGCGCACCGGCAACTTTATGAGCTACAAGCTGCCCACGCGCCTGGATATCGGCAGCATTCGCGTGGCCTTTGAGCCGAGCTACGAGCCGACGGGCCCGTTTGGCGCCAAGTCGATCGGCGAGGTCGTCATCAACACGCCGCTCGCCGCCGTGGCCTCGGCCGTGGCACACGCCACCGGCCACCAGGTTCGCTCGCTGCCGATCACACCCGAGAAGGCCCTGCTGGGGGAGTAGCGGGTCAACGAACAAGTCGTAGTTGGCGGGACGGGACAACTCGCCCCGCCTTTTGCACTCGTGGTGAGGTCGTGAGCCTGTAAAACGTGTGCGTGCGCTTGTCGTTCGTATCTGCTATCATTCCTAGTCTGTGCGCTCATGCGGGCGTGGCGGAATTGGTAGACGCGCCAGATTTAGGTTCTGGTGGGATTCCCGTGAAGGTTCGAGTCCTTTCGCCCGCACCATCGCACCTGCGTCGGCTTCGGCCGTCGCGACTCTTTGTTGCATAAAGGTACCAGCACCTCAGATAAGCTGGGCAGTATGAGGAGGAACGTGTTGAACATCACCGCTTCTGACGTCAAGGACGCCAAGCTCACCGCTACGGTCACCATCCCGGCCGCCGACGTCGACGCCGCGATCAAGAAGGCCTACAAGGACACCGCCAAGAAGTACCGCTTCCCGGGCTTCCGTGCCGGTAAGGCTCCCCGTCCGGTCATCGATTCCGCTCTTGGCGCCGAGGCTACCCTCGCTCAGGCCACCAACGACCTGATCGCCGCCAACGAGCCCGCCGTCCTCAACGAGCTGGACATCGTCCCCACCAAGAACGGTGACTACAAGGAGCTCGACCTCGCCAAGGATCACGAGGACTACACCTACACCGTCGAGTTCTCCCTGCGTCCTGCTGCCGAGCTCTCCTCCTTCGACGCCGTCGAGATCGAGATGCCCCCCGCGGAGGTCACCGAGTCCGAGATCAACAACCAGGTCGAGATGCTCCTCAACTACCGTGCCACCTTCGAGGACGTTGAGGGTCGCGCTGTCGAGGCTGACGACTATGTGACCGTCGACCTCAAGGCCGTCGAGAACGCCGACAACTTTGCCGCCGAGGGTCGCATGCTCATCGCCGGTAACGACAGCAACCCCAAGGAGTTCAACGAGGCCCTGATCGGTGCTAACGTTGACGACGTCAAGACCGTCACCTGGACCGACGAGGTCGAGGAGGGCGAGGAGGCCGAGACCCACACCGTCGAGGTCACCGTCAAGGGCATCAAGGTCCGCAACACCCCCGAGCTCACCGACGAGCTTGTCAAGTCCGACTTCGGCTTCGACAGCATCGACGCTATGCGCGACGCCATCAAGATCGAGATCGAGCAGGACAAGGCTTCCCGCCTTCCGGCCGAGAAGGAGAACCGTTGCGTCTCCGCTCTCGCCGAGCGCCTGCAGCTCGACGAGATGGACGCCGACTACGAGCAGTCCGTCTTTGAGGAGCTTGGCCAGAACTTCCTGTCCAACCTCGCTGCCCGCGGCATGACGCTGGACACCTGGCTGCCCGCTTCCGGCCTGACCATGGAGCAGTTCATCGGCGACTTGCACAAGCAGGCCAACGACGTTGCCCGTGAGTCCCTGGCGCTCGACGCTCTCGCCCGTGAGCTCAAGATTGAGGTCACCGAGGACGACATCAACGCCGAGTTCGAGAAGGCTGGCGTCAAGGACGTCGAGGCTTCCAAGGCCGAGTTCATCGCCGATGGCCGCATGCCTGCCGTTCGCGAGTCCATCCGTCGCTCCAAGGCCGTCGACCACTTGGTCGAGAACGCCAAGGTGACCGAGGTCGACGAGACCGCCAAGGACGCCGAGTAATTCTCGCCACCTTGCCCACGAGCGCATGCATGCGCCCGTGATGGGGTAAAGTTATAAGCCGGTTATCCGGTTGCTTCGTACGGTGCCAGCCAATGCATAGCATGCGGGCACCGTACGTTTGTCTAGAACCACTATTGGTCCGTAAGAGAAATGGAGATGCGTATGATCGCTAAGTTCGATTCCGCCCTCGTGCCATACGTTATCGAGCAGACGCCGCGCGGCGAGCGCAGCTACGATATCTATTCGCGCCTGCTCAACGACCGCATCATCTTCTTGGGCGAGGAGATCAACTCCGTCAGTGCCAACCTGGTCGTTGCCCAGCTGCTGCATCTTGAGAGCCAGGATGCCGAGAAGGATATCTCGCTCTACATCAATTCGCCCGGTGGCGAGGTTTACTCCGGCCTGGCGATTCTTGACACCATGAACTTCATCAAGCCGCAGGTCTCCACCATCTGCGTCGGTATGGCCGCGTCTATGGCCGCCGTACTGCTTTCGGCTGGCGCCAAGGGCAAGCGCTTCTGCCTGCCGCACTCCAAGGTCATGATTCACCAGCCCAGCGGCGGTGCCCAGGGTCAGCAGACCGAGATCGAGATCGTGGCCGAGGAGATCAAGAAGACCCGACGCGAGCTCAACCAGATCCTGTCCGATGCCTCGGGCCAGCCGATCGAGAAGGTCCAGGCCGACACCGAGCGCGACAACTACCTGACCGCTGCCGAGGCCCTCGACTACGGCCTGATCGACCGTATCGTCACCTCGCGCGATCTCGCCGCGAAGGACGCCTAGGATGGCAGGAAACATGCAGGACAACTTTGACGAGAATGGCAACCCCATCCGCTGCTCCTTCTGCGGAAAAGAGCAGGGGCAGGTTCGCCGCCTTGTAAAGGGTCCGACCAACATCTTTATCTGCGACGAGTGCGTTGCCGCCTGCTCCGAGATCCTTGAGGAGTCGCTGGCTTCGGACTTTATGGACGCTGCCCGCAACGGCAAGCTGCCGGGCTTCCTCAACGACCACGGCCAGGCTGCATCCCAGCCCGCCGCGGACCCCGAGACCGAGGGTTTTGAGCTCGAGGACGATCGCCAGGTCATCACGCACGTGCCGACGCCGCACGAGATCTATGACGAGCTTTCGGCCTATGTTATGGGTCAGGAGGACGCCAAGCGCGCCATGTCGGTGGCCGTGTACAACCACTATCGCCGCGTGATTGAGGGCGGCGCTGCGGTGTCTGCCTTTGATGACGACATGGGCTCGCAGTTCGATGACGATATGGACGAGGTAGAGCTCGCCAAGTCCAACATCCTGTTGCTCGGTCCCACCGGTACCGGTAAGACCCTGCTGGCCCAGACGCTCGCGCGCATTCTTGAGGTGCCGTTTGCTATCGCCGATGCCACCGCGCTCACCGAGGCCGGCTATGTGGGCGAGGACGTGGAGAACATCCTGCTCAAGCTCATCAACGCCGCTGATGGCGACATTGAGCGCGCTCAGGTGGGCATTATCTACGTGGACGAGATTGACAAGATTGCCCGCAAGGCCGAGAACCTCTCCATTACCCGCGATGTCTCGGGCGAGGGTGTGCAGCAGGCGCTGCTTAAGATTCTTGAGGGCACGGTGGCCAGCGTTCCGCCTACCGGTGGCCGCAAGCATCCCCAGCAGGAGCTGCTGCAGATCGACACGACTAACATCCTGTTTATCTGCGGCGGTGCCTTTGTGGGTCTGGACAAGATCATCGCCGACCGCGTGGGCAACAAGGGCGTGGGCTTTAACTCCGAGATCGCCGGCCCCACCTCGGTCGACGAGAACGACCTGCTGCGCCAGGTGCTCCCGCAGGACCTCAACGCCTTTGGCATGATCCCCGAGTTCGTGGGCCGTACGCCCGTTGTCACCCAGACGCAGGCGCTCGACGAGGACGACCTGGTGTCGATTCTGACCGAGCCCAAGAACGCCGTGGTGCGTCAGTACCGCAAGATGTTCCAGCTCGAGGACGTTGAGCTTGAGTTTGAGGACGCGGCCCTGCACGAGATCGCCCGCATGGCGCTCGCCCGCAAGACCGGCGCCCGCGGCCTGCGCTCCATCTGCGAGGACGTGCTGCAGCAGACGATGTTCGACCTCCCCAGCGAGGAAGGCGTCGCCAAGGTCATCGTGACCGAAGCCTCCGTAAAGGGCGAAGAACAGCCCCAGCGCATCTATGGGTAAATAGCGCCCGTTTAGGTCCCGCGGCAACCACTGCGGGACCTGCCTTTTAGGGACAGGTTTATTTTGGTCGGTTTTATATGGGCAAACGTCATTCTGCCTGATAAAACCTGCCAAAATAAACCTGTCCCTTTTTGGTAGGTATGCCTGTGCTATTCTGTGAGATTGTTTAGCTAGTATCTTCAGACTGAAGTAATCGATACCTAAGGCGTGTCCGCCTGCTTGGTTTTCGTAGATTCCGCACGAGCCGAAGGCCACTTAATGTGGCCTTCGTGCGAGCCAGGACTTGACCGAGCGAAAACCAAGCAGGCGGACACGCCGGCGGGACAGGGAGAGATATATGGAAGAGATGCCCAAGAACTACGATCCGTCGACCAACGAGCCGGCGATCCTGCAGAAGTGGCTCGACGGCGGCTACTACAAGCGCCGTGAGGGCGTGGGCGACTGCACCGTCACCATTCCGCCTCCCAACGTGACCGGCAAGCTCCATATGGGTCACGCTACTGACGACTCCATCCAGGACGCCATCATCCGTATGGCCCGCATGCGCGGCAAGTCCACGCGCTGGGTGCTGGGCACCGATCACGCCGGTATCGCCACGCAGACCAAGGTCGACAAGAAGCTCAAGAGCGAGGGCATCAGCCGCCTGGAGATCGGTCGCGATAAGTTTGTCGACGCCTGCTGGGACTGGACCCACGAGTACGGCGGCATCATCGTCGAGCAGATCAAGCGCATGGGCTGCTCCGTCGACTTTGATAACGAGCGCTTTACCATGGACGAGGACTACGCGCAGGCCGTGCGCAAGGTCTTTTGCGACTGGTACCACGACGGTCTGATCTACCGCGGCAAGCGCATCGTCAACTGGTGCCCCAACTGCACCACCGCCATCTCGGACGACGAGGCCGAGTATAAGGACGAGAAGGGCCACCTGTGGCACCTGCGCTACCCGCTGACCGAGCCGGTCAACGGCCAGGACTACATCGTCGTCGCCACCACGCGCCCCGAGACCATGCTCGGCGACACGGGCGTCGCCGTCTCCCCGAAGGATCCCGAGAAGGCCGCCTTCGTGGGTAAGACCGTCAAGCTCCCCATCGTCGACCGCGAGATTCCCATCTTTGAGGATTGGCACGTCGATGCCAACTTTGGCTCCGGCTTCGTCAAGGTCACCCCGGCCCACGACCCCAACGACTACGCCATGGGTCAGGCCCACGACCTGCCGCAGATCAATATCTTCGACGAGCACGCGGTGGTCGTCGAGGGTTACGGCGAGTTCACCGGCATGAACCGCGAGGAGTGCCGCGAGGCCGTCATCAAGTGGTTTGAGGAGCACGGCCTGCTCGATCACGTCGAGGACCTCGACCACTCCGTCATGCACTGCTACCGTTGCGACTCCGCGCTGGAGCCGTGGCTGTCCGAGCAGTGGTTTGTGGCCGTCGACAAGCTCAAGGGACCGGCGCTCGACGCCGTCAACTCCGGCAAGGTCACTTTCCACCCCGCGCGCTGGACGCAGACCTACACCACCTGGATGGAAAACCTCAAGGACTGGTGCATCTCGCGCCAGCTGTGGTGGGGCCATCGCATTCCCGTGTTCTACTGCGAGGACTGCGGCTGGGAGGACGCCCTCACCGAGGACACCGATGTGTGTCCCAAGTGCGGCGGCCATCACGTGCATCAGGACGAGAACGTGCTGGACACCTGGTTCAGCTCGCAGCTGTGGACCTTCGCCACGCAGGGCTGGCCGCAAAAGCCGGAGCTGCTCGAGGGACATCACCCCACGACGGCGCTCGTCACCGCGCGCGACATCATCGCGCTGTGGGTCGCCCGCATGGTCATGAGCTCGCTGTACTTCTTGGACGAGGTGCCGTTTAAGGACGTCGTCATATACCCGACGATCTTGGCCAAGGACGGCAGCCGCATGTCCAAGTCCAAGGGCAACGGCGTTGACCCCATGGACCTCATTGGCATGTACGGCGCCGACGCCATGCGCTTCAACTTGCTCACGCTGTGCACCAACAACCAGGACGTCAAGTTTGACGCGAACATCGACAAGAAGACCAAGAAGCTCATCGACAGCCCGCGTACCGACCAGGCCAAGAGCTTTGTGACCAAGATCTGGAACGCCAGCCGCTTCCTGCTCATGAACATGGAGGGCTACACGCCCGGCGAGCCTGTCGTGGAGACGCCGGCCGACGCTTGGATGTTCAGCCGCCTGGCCAAGGCCGTGAAGATGGTCACCGAGGGTATTGAGAACTACACCTTTGGCGACATGGCCCGCGGCGTGCAGCAGTTCTTCTGGAACGAGGTCTGCGACTGGTACGTCGAGGTCACCAAGGCCCGCCTGAAGGGCGAGGGCCGTCTGCAGGCCCAGCGCAACCTGATCTTTGTGCTCGACACCTCCATTCGCCTGATGCACCCGCTTATGCCGTTTGTCACTGAGGAGATCTGGGACAACATGCCGGCGAGCGTGCTCGACCTGGACGCCGAGGGCAACGTGGACCGCGCCGAGGCGCTCATGATTGCCAAGTGGCCCGAGCCCGCCGACTACGCCAAGTATGTTGACGAGGACGCCGAGCGCGCATTTGAGCTGTGCCGTACCGTCGTGTCTGCCGCCCGCGCCACGCGTTCGCGTTATCGCTTGAGCCCCAAGGCTGAGCTCGACGTGGTCGTGCGCGCCGGTGCCGAGGACATCGAGAAGCTCGAGAGCCTGCGCTCGACCATCGAGCCGCTGGCCAACACCGCCTCGCTGGTCATGGGTACCGACGTCAAGAAGCCGGCCGCGAGCATCGCCGTGGTCGACAGCGGCGTCGAGGTCTTTGTGGTGCTCGAGGGCAAGGTTGACCTTTCGGCCGAGAAGGCACGCCTGGAGAAGGAGATTGCCGCGGCCCAGAAGGAGCTCGCCGGCTGCGAGAAGACGCTCGCCAACGAGGGTTTTGTGGCCAAGGCCGCGCCCGCGGTGGTGCAGAAGAAGAGGGACCGTGCAGCTGAGCTCAAGGAGATCCTGGCGGCGCTGACTGCTCAGGTTGCTGACTTCTCGTAGGTCTTACTGAGGGGCGCGTCCCGACGCTTTGTTCTCCGCTGCGGACACCTATTCCGCCGTTCTAACGAACGGCGGCTGACTCGACGCTGCAAACGCCTCTGATGGCCAATCTGCCGTTCAACTTCGGGCGCATGGGCATAAGCCCTATGCGCCCTTGTTTCACGGCACCTTGGCTCATCAGAGGCGTTTTCGCTGACTATCCTCAACCTATACTGTTTTATTTTTCTATGAATGGCGGTTCTAAAAATGCCTAAGCGTTCTGGCTTGTATACCGTTCCTTTTGAGTTTGATTTGCTTTCGTTTGGTGAGGCTGTGGGGCTTGCTGCTGATACGGGGCGGATTTCTGGGGATGCTGGGCCTTTGCTCGAGACGGTTGTCGATATGCTCGATGAACTGGGACGTCCGGACGAGTATTTTGATTGCATTCAGGTTGCCGGCACCAATGGCAAGACTTCGACTACGCGTTTTTCGGCTGCTATCCTTCGCGGCGAGGGGCTCAAGACCGCGCTGTATACGTCGCCGCAGCTGGTGCGCTATCCCGAGCGCATGGAGGTCGATGGGCGCGTCGTGAGCGATGAGGCGTTTGCTCGTGGTGTTTCTGCCGCTGTTGAGGCGGGACATCGCGTGAATGCCCGTCGTGTGGCGGCGGGGGAGCGCGCCTATACCATCACGCCGTTTGATCTGTTGACGGCCGCCGCGCTTGTGGTGTTTGCCGAGGCTGCGGTGGACGTTGCCGTGCTCGAGGTTGGCATGGGCGGCCGGTGGGACGCTACGAGTGCGACCGATCCCGTCGCCGTTGCCATTACGGGCATTGGGCTCGACCATACGCGCATTTTGGGCGATACGCTCGAGGCGATTGCGGGGGAGAAGGCTGCGGTCATTAAGCCCGGACGCCTGGTTGTGCTGGGCGAGGGCACGCACGAGGCGAGCGTTCAGCGCGTGATGGATGCACGTTGTCGCGAGTGCGGCATCGTGCCGCTCGTGGTGAACCATGCCACGACCAAGGTGCCGGCGCATGTGGGCGACACGGTTGAGTTTAGCTGCACCACGCCGCGTGCGATCTATACGTCGAGCATGGTCAAGCCGGCCTATCAGCCGCAGAATGCCGCGTGCGCGATTATGCTTTGCGAGGGGTATCTGGGTCGTGAGCTCGATCACGATGCGTTGGATGCATCGCTTATGGGTTGCCCCACGCCGGGTCGTTTTGACGTGCTGGGGGCCAATCCTCTCAAGCTGATCGATGCCTGCCATAACCCTCAGAGCTGCGAGAACTTTGTGAGCGCGCTGGACGAGATCGATCCGTGCGTGGAGAATCGCCCCACGCTGCTGTGCGCCGCGCTGGCCGATAAGGACGTGGCGGGTATCGTTGACGTTCTGGTTCCGGCGTTCCCCCGCGTGGTCGTAACCCAGACCGATTCCGATCGCGCCTTGCCCGCACAGGAGCTTGCCTCCCTGGTGGACGCCGACAAGCTCGCGGGCGTGTACCCCAGCGTATCCGAGGCCCTCGCGGCTTTCGATGCCGCGGGCGAGCCTTTCGTAGCAGCCGGTACCATCACCCTAGCCGGCGAAGTAGCGGGGCTGCTCCGTTAACCCATCCCCTCATCAGTTGCGGTGAAATAGTTCCTGTTTTTGGGTTCTAGCAGCCCATCCAGGAACTATTCCACCGCAACTTAGTTTGGGGGCTTGGGGACCAGGCTAGTCTAGGCTGACTGGGTCGTGGGGGTAGGCGTTGAGGATCTCGACGCCGGACTCGGTAACCAGGCACAGGTCCTCGATGCGGACGCCGGTGCGGCCGGGGAGGTAGATGCCCGGCTCGATTGAGAACGTCATGCCAGGCTCTACGACCTGCTCGTTGACGAGCGAGACGTCGCCCGGCTCGTGGTCCTGCAGACCAATCGAGTGGCCCAGGCGATGTGTGAAGTATTTGCCATAGCCTGCGTCCTCAATCACGTCGCGCGCGGCACGGTCCAGGTCGCACATGCGCACGCCCGGTGCGATGAGTGCTTCGGCGGCCTCGTTGGCACGGCGTACGATATCGTAGATGTGTGTTGTCTCCTCGTCCGGCTCGCCCCAAAAGAACGTGCGCGTCATGTCCGAGCAGTAGTTGCGATGCCGTCCGCCAATGTCGAACAGCACCACGTCGCCATGCTTGAGTACGGTGTCGTCGGGTTCGTGATGCGGGTCGCCGGCGTTGGCGCCAAAGCTCACGATCGGCGGAAAGCTAAAGTCCTCGCAGCCGTGCTTGCGGTACAGGCCGAGCATCTGGTCGGCAATTTCGCGCTCCGTTACGCCCTCGTGAACGAGCTTGATGGCGTCGACCATCACGGCGTCGTTGGCGGCCGAGGACATGCGCATGAGCTCCTGCTCGGCGGCATCCTTGTGGGTGCGTGAAGCGGTGACGGCAAAATCGCCTAGGAAAAACTCGCTCGCGGTATGGCGCTCCATAAGGGGCATCAAAAAGCCGGAACGCATGACGGTGTCGATGCCAAGCGGCTTGGTCGGATCGACCTCGCGAGCGATAGCGTCTGTCACGACTTCGGTGTCGGTGTGATAGGCGACGCGGGCATTGTCGTACTCCGGCAACTGATGCAGCGCGTTGACCAAGATCACGGGCTCGTCATCGCGCGCGAGCAGCACACCGCAAAAACGCTCGAACATATCGGCATAAAAGCCGGTCAGATAGTAAATCGACCACGGGTCGTTTACGAGCAGCTGCGCACCGGGGTGCTGAGCCTCGAGCGCATCGAGCACGCGCGCCACACGCTGGTCATCGA
>CAUFWM010000028.1 GCA_959596505.1 uncultured Collinsella sp. | reverse complement strand
AGCCTCGCCCACTCCCAGCCCTCGGGTATCTCGAACGGGATCTCGTCGTCGATGCAGACGGGCTCGGACTCGCGGCCCTTTGCGTCCACTCTCTTCTCATAGCGGCGGCCATCGGAACCGGCGAAGATGATCGACTCGCCGCCCTTCGGGGCCCTCATCTTCCCCTCGGCCACGAGCTGCCGGCGCTGCCCGCGAATGCGCTCCAGCAGGACGCCGGCGGGCTCGTCCGCGGGGTCCTGCGGTACGAGCCCGCCCTGCACTGCCAGCTGCAGCACGGATTTGCGCAGGCGGCCGGGCAGCGCGGCGTCGAGCGCCTCGCGGGCGTCCTCGAGCCCGCCGTACTCCTCGACCAGGGGCATGAGCTGGTTAACGCGCTCGACGATGCGGCGCTGCTCGGCGAGGGGCGGGAGGGGGAGAATGAAGTCCGGTATATCACCGAGATTAATTTTGAAAGTATGGGTTCCGCCGCCGACTTTAACCTTTTCAATCCATGCGAAACCAACGGGAGAATCAATGCATGAACAAATCCACTCCGCAATAGCTATGGAAATTGGTCGGAGTAACCCCAGACTGACAAAGATACTGAATTCATAATCGACGTCAACGATTATCGGCTTGCCCAGAGTTCCAATGCGGCAAAGCAAGATGTCTCCGCGGCCAGGTTTCACTCGCCTACAAAGATCTTCATGAGTTTCTCGACTGATGTACCGCACTTTAGTCAAGTCAAACGAGCCACCAGAAACGTTTTGCACCGAAAGAAACAAGACGCCAGTCTCAGTATATTGAGGTGTCTTATGCGTACCGTCCGAAACGAGTGAGAGCAGATTGCCCAATCTCGTCCAGCACCACCCCTCGGGCAGTTCCTCAAACGGCATCTCGTTCGCGATACACTTATCGCTAGTCACGCGGCCCTTGGCATCCACCCTCTTCTCATAGGGGGAGCCATCGGAACTTGATGGGCATTCATTTGCATACAATCGCGTCCTAAGGAATCGCGTCCCAACGCCATGCTTTAATGCATGCAAAATCGCACCTGCAACAAGCGTTGTAAAATCTAGTGATATGAGTGCCCCGGTTGCTTCTGCACCTTGACGCTCTTGCATTTAACGTCCTTCGTTCGGTGGAGGGCCGACCATAAGTGACGTAAACAAGATAAGGGGGATTGCACAAATGAAGGCAACCGAGGCAAATCTGCTTGACCTTATGGGTGTGGCGAAGATGCAGTTTGTCATTCCCGTGTACCAGCGAGTTTACTCGTGGAGTGTAAAAGAGTGCGAGGTGCTATGGGATGACGTCATGCGAGCGGGCCGTGATGGCGTATCGCACTTCGTGGGGTCGATGCTCTATATTCCCGAGTCCGAGAGCTCTGCCACGAGCATTTCGCGCGTGCTTCTGATTGACGGGCAGCAGCGCATGACGACGTTTTCGTTGATGATTGCTGCCTTGGCTGACTATCTGGAGGGTAATCCCGGCAAGGCCGGCTTCCTTGGCGATCTCAAGATCTCAGCACTGCGGAAAAATTACCTTTTTAACGATGATGACTACAACGGTCTGGCGCGCTACAAGCTGGTGCTCTCGCAGGACGATAAAGAGACACTGTTCTCCATTGTGTCTGGGTCTCCCATACCAGATGAAAAATCGGATCGCATTGTCGAGAACCATGCGTTCTTCCGTGAAAAGATGCACGGGAAATCATTCGACCCTGCAAGGCTTTGGGCGGGGCTAAACCGCGTGCAGGTCATCGACACTAAGCTCACCGCTGGCGTTGATAATGCCCAGCTCATATTTGAGTCCATGAACTCCAAGGGCAAGCCGCTCACACCTATTGACCTCATTCGTAACTACGTTCTTATGTCGCTTCCCAACGACGAGCAGACCAAGCTCTACGAGGGTTACTGGCATCCGCTTGAGCGCTTGTTCGGAAAAGCTGGCGAGGAAGAGTTCAATGCATTTATCTGGTACTGGCTGTGGCTCAAAGTTCCCAATAGGATGCCGAAGGAAAACGAGGCCTACCACGAGTTCAAACGCTATTTCGCTGACGACTACGATGGGGATACTGAGGGCCTGCTGAAGGAGCTTCGCGAATATGCGCAAAGATATGCCAGGCTGTTCCTTGGCAAGGAGAAAGACGAGGGCCTGCGCCGAGTGTTCGGCAGAATTCTAAGCCTTGATGTGAAGCAGATCAGGCCTCTTTTGATGCTGCTTTACTCGGTTTACGAGGGAAATATGTTAAACCACGATGCGTTTCTGCGTATCTGCGAGACTATCGAGTCGTTCCTGTTCAGGCGGGCGGTTTGCGGCAGGCTTACCACGGGTCTAAATAATTTCTTTGCCGGCATGTATCGCAACCTCGAGCAGCAGGACGATATAGAGGAGTACGTTACGGCGATGCTCCTTATCCACAGCAGCGGTATGACTGCGTACTTCCCGACAGACGAGCATTTTGTCGAGGAGTTTAAGACGCGTGACTGCTACAACCGCTTCTCCAAAAAGCGCTATTACCTGGAGCGCATGGAGAACTGGCACCACCCGAAGGAGCCCATCTCGGCTGACAATTACCAAATTGAGCACGTCATGCCCCAGACGATCGACGGTGAACATGGCTGGAAGGAATCGCTTGGCGAGAACTGGGAAGACATTCACGACAGGTTATGCAACAACCTGGGCAACCTTACGCTGACGGGCTACAACCAGGAGTACTCAAACCGGTCGTTCTCGGACAAGCTCAATCTTCCGAACGTGGGACTTAAATGCAGCCCGCTCTACCTGAACAAGTCGATTGCCTCGCATGAAAAATGGGGCGAGGAAGAGATTAGGCAGCGCGCGGACGAGCTGGCGAAAGAGGCGTGTGAGATATGGAGGTACCCCGATCTTCCGGCAGATGTCGTCGACAAGTATCGCCCCTCTCGCGGGGAGTCTGACGAGGCACCTATCTGGACTCTGCAGGAGAATCACCCCACTTTTGCCGAAGGCGGACTCAACCAGAAGCTTTTCGATGAGGTGTGCGAGTCTGTTCTGAGTGGTAACCCTTCGTGGGAGTCCTATATAGCCAAGTACTACGTAGGCTTCAGGTCGGGCAAGCGAAAACTGCATGCCGTGCTAGAAGGCAGGACCAGCAACGGCGGTTGGATTGCCGTCGGCCTGGCAAAGAGTGTGGACGAGCTGATTGACCCGGAGGCCATGTGCCAGGACAAGCGCACACAGGGCGGATTTGGGCCGGGTATGCCGACCTATGTTGCACTCCGTAGCGCTGACGATATCCCCGCGGTGCTCGATCTTATAAAGCAGTGCTAGGCAAGGGCCGGGAATCTAATTCTCGGCCCTTTCCATCTCGTAATTGCCGATGGCTTATCTGCCCATCTGCACCTCCGCAATCCCGCGCGCGGCGCTCAGCAGCTCGTACTCCCTCTGGCTCCACTGGGGCAGCTTGGCCGCGCGCACGGCGTCGCGGCACAGATCCAGAAACACTTCGGCTCCCTCGCAGAAGCACTCGCGGGCAAAGGTGCCCGAGCCGCTTGCGATGCACGCACTGCCGGCGAAGAGCTATCGGCGAGACGATTCACGCGGACAGCGGCTAAAGCGGGCGTGTGATAAATCGATAATTGATGAGAACGAACACGTGTTCGTTTATATGGTAAGATATATGCCAACGGGAGCGATTTCATTCGATATCGTTCTTGCCGGTACTTTTTACTTCCGCATGCTGTCGGCGCGAACTTCGAATTCAGAGAGGGCGATTGCAATGCTATACGAATTTAAATTGATCTCTAATGCTTGATTAAGACCATGTCTATGTCAAAAGACATACAAAAGTGTTAGTCTTTTGACATGAAGCACTTTGATGAAATATTCGAACTGGCGGCAGATGGCTACGGCATCGTGACTGCTGCGCAGGCACGCGAGATTGGCGTAACCACCGGAGAACTGAGTCGATGGTGTGCCACTGGGAAATTGATGCGCCGAGGACATGGGGTGTACAAGCTCGCCCAATGGGTTCCGACGCCCCGTGATGTCTTTGCGGAGGCAGTGGCTCTTGTTGGTGACGAGGGTTTCCTGTGGGGCGAATCAGTGCTGTCTATGCACGCACTTGCACTTGTTGATCCTCGTGCCGTGACCGTGGCAACACCAAAGCGTATTCGCCGCAAACTGCCAGCTTGGGTAAAAACAGTGCCCGCTCCAGAGAATGCGAAAACGACGTTCTATGAAGGAATCCCTTCTCAATGCGTTGCCGATGCGATTGAGGCTTGTAAGGGGTCCGTTATGACCGAACGCCTCATCGAGGCAACCAAGCACGCTCAAGCCGAGGGCCTTATTACCTCCCATGAGCATGAGAGACTGATGAAGGAGCTGCCGTGAAGGAAGTCAAGAAGCCAACCAGCAGACGCAACCTTGACATAGCGATAGACCGACTCTGCACTGATTTGGACGAAGAACCGGGCCGCGTTAAAAGGCTCATTGCGGCCGTTGTTGTTGGGCAGATGCTACCCGATGGAGCCGCAAAGGGTGGAAATGCCCTGAAGATTCGCTTTGGGAAGGATGTCACGCGGTTCTCGCGCGACCTCGATACCGCCAGGGCATCCTCACTGAACGATTACATGACGAAGCTTGAAGATTCGCTCGCTATAGGCTGGAACGGATTCTCGGGTGCCATTGTTCCGAGGGAGCCCGCATCTCCGAAGGGAATTCCAACTGCTTACGTCATGCGTCCGTTCGAAATCAAGATTGCCTACAATGGTAAATCGTGGATGACGCTGCCGCTTGTGGTCGGTCATAACGAAATCGGCGACGCCGACGATCCCGATATGGTTTCCTCGCCTGAAGCTGCGGCAATATTGAAAGGTCTCGGGTTTCCCGAACCGGGGCCGGTTCCGTGCATGAGGCTCGAGCATCAGATTGCCCAAAAACTTCATGCTGCGAGCAGCCCCGGCAGCGAGCGCGCCCATGATCTGATAGATCTCCAGATTGCAATTTCCAACGGGGAAATTGATTACCTAAAAACTCGAGAGGTCTGTATCAGACTCTTTGCGTATCGTGCGGAGCAGGAGTGGCCTCCAATGATCTCGAGGGGAGTGGGCTGGGACTCACTGTATTTCTCCCAGGCGGAAGGACTTAACGTTTTGCCGACTGTCGATGATGCCGTGGCATGGGCGAACGACTTGATTGCAAAAATCGATTCTGCTCGTTAGTGACGCTGCTGAGATCTCTCGCTTACGCCATAGCAACCCAACGCGCGGCGCTCAGCAGCTCGTACTCCCTCTGGCTCCAAATCAAGCGCCGCCTGCGAAATGACGCGCGGGCGGCGCTTGATTTCGCCGGCTGCTGCTAGGCTTAAATTCGAAAAAGTGTCGAAATCTCTCGTGTAAAAGTACGGAAAAGTGTCGTAATAAACACTATAATAACTTGGAAAAGTGTCGAATCGACCATTATTCAATCACGGAAAAGTGTATTCTAGTGATAAAACAGCACGTAATAAGGGGTACGCTTATGCTGCAGAGAAAAGCGAAAGCACAGTTTGAATCTTGGCTTGCCTCGTCGCCTAACAAGGCTCTTTTGGTCAAGGGCGCCCGACAGGTAGGAAAGTCATATTTGGTCAACGTCTTTGCAAGCAAATCGTTCGAAAATGTCGTGACGTTCGACCTTATCGCCGACGCGTCCGTGCGCGATTCGTTTTTGGCGGCAAAAAGCGCGGACGACCTGCTTATGCGCATGTCTATTGCTGCAACGCAGCCGATGGTTGCGAATAAGACCGTCGTGGTTATCGACGAGGTGCAGCGATGTCCCAACGTGGTGACGTTTATCAAATACCTGGTCCAGCGCGGCGACTTTCGGTACATCCTCACCGGATCGCTTCTTGGTGTTGAGCTCGAGGGTATCGATTCCCTGCCGGTGGGGTATGTCGAGCAGGTCCAGATGTACCCGCTCGACTTTGAGGAGTTTTGCTGGGCAAATGGCGTTGGTGCCAGCGTGTTTGACATGCTCAGGGGCTGTCTAAAGGATGAGGGGGAGCTCCCTGGCTACCTGTATGACCGCTTGCTCGATCTGTTCCATCAGTATGTGGTGGTGGGAGGCATGCCCGACGCGGTCAATTCCTTCTTGGCGACGCGCAATGTCGACGAGGTTCGAAACATCCACCGCGATCTTCACGCCCTGTATCGCGATGACATCGCAAAGTACGCTCCGCCCGAGCTGCGCCTGGTTATTCGCGATATCTACGATTTAATTCCTAGCGAGGCCGGTTCAAAAAACAAGCGATTCAAGCTGTCGTCGATTAGCGGTGTTAAGCGTTTTTCGCAGGTGACAGACCATTTACTTTGGCTCTCGGAGGCGGGCGTTGCGCTTCCCGTGTATAACGTGACAGCTCCGGTAGCGCCTCTTTTAATGGGGGAGCAGCGAAATCTGTTTAAGCTGTTTTACTTGGACACCGGAATGCTCATGTCGTCGTATTCCAAGAAGGTTGCCCAAGGGGTATTTGATGGAGAGGCAGAAGGCCCCTTTGGCATGAATATGGGGGCGGCATTCGAGGGCTTTGTCGCGCAAGAGCTCAAAGCCCACGGATTCAGATTGCGCTACTTTACGTCTAAAAAGGTCGGCGAGCTCGATTTTGTGGAGGAGACGCTCGATGGGGAGGTTCTTGCCATCGAGGTCAAGTCGGGCAAGAGCTTTAAGTCCCATGCGGCGCTCGACAACGCGCTCGCGACGAAGGGCTACGGCATCGACCACGCCCTGGTGCTTGCGGAATGCAATTTGCATCGCGATGGAGACGTGCTGTATCTGCCTGTCTTTATGGCAGGGCTCTTGGAGCCGTAGCGCACCGCTGACTATGTGGTCGCCCTCAGCCCTCGCTACTCGTCCCCGTCGTTGGGGTCGCCCTTGAGGCTGTTGACGTCGAGGTAGTCTTTGCTCTCGTTCTCTTTTTGCTGCGTTGCCGATTGGGACTCGACGGGGCTGCGGAACAGCTGAAATCCCTCAAACGCAATGACGCCAAACAGCACTACGACAATTGCTATAAAGATAATCTTTGCTACTGGATTGAAATCCGAAAAGCGCGGCGGCTCTCCCTCGGCGTAGTAGTCGCCATAATAATCGTCACTTTCGGAGTATGAGGATGTGGGTATAGCTTGCGCATTGCTGTCCGGCTCGTATTCGAAAGCGGATGCGGCGACAAGCGGGTTTACCGGCTCGTCGAGCGTCGGCGCGCCGGCAGATGTTTCGTCCAGATCGGCATCAGCCCAGGAATCGAAGGTAAGCTGACGGGTCGCAAAGTCGTCGAGATCTGCAACAGGCGGTTCGGGCGCATTGTGCTGTGCCGCGGCGATAAACGATGCCGTCTCGGTAGGATCGCCTGCCGAAGGGGTTTTGCCGCCCATGAGCTCCTCGGCGGTCCAGGGGCGGTCGCTCATCACGTCATCGAGGCTCAGCGCAAAAAGGCCCTCTTCGCCCTCGTCAAACGCGTGTTTCGCATGCCTGGCGCCAGAAGCGGTGCCTCCGTGGCTGCTGCGCGATGCGTTGCTCGACCCCATCTTGTCCCATCCTTTCGAACTGTCTAGCCCTTCGATTATATGGAACTTGCCTTGTCACCGATGCCCGGATTCGCGCATTCAAGAACTCGTACTAAGGGGAGGATGGTTCAGGCGGGTTGTTTACTTGTCATCGGCTTCTGCCTTGGCCTCGTTGAGGTAGCTGTAGAAGCTGTACTTGGAGATGCCAAAGAACTCGCAGGCGCGCTCGCTCGATTTGGAGATAAGGAAGGCACCACGACGGTCGAGGTATCCGATAGCGCGAATGCGCTCGTCCTTGGTCATGAGGGCGGCGGGCTTGCCCACGTACTGCTCGCACTCGCGCAGCAGATCCTCGAGCAGGTCGCCGATGTTTTTGGTGATGGGCTCGGGCTCGGCGTATCCCTTGTCGCCCGTGCCGGTGAGCGCGTCGAGCGAACGCTCAAACGCCTTCATGAGCGTGATGTCAAAGTTGATGCCCATAATGCCAACGGGGTTGCCGTCATCGTCGCGAATGAAGATGGTCGACGACTTGAGCAGCTTGCCATCGGCGGTCTTGGTGAGGTACGGTGCACGGTCGTGGACTTCGGCGGCATCCTCGTGCATGGACTCGAGCACAATGTGGCTGGGACCGTCGCCCGGTTTGCGCCCGCTGACATGGCCGTTTTCGATCGCCACGATAGAGTGGTCCATGTCCTCGGTCTCCAGATCGTGGACGACGATTTCGCAATTGGGGCCAAATTGGAGCGCCAGACTGTGTGCAAGGCGCTTGTAGAACTCAATCTGTGCGGGGGTCATGGGTGCCTTCCTAAAAATAAGTTTGGGCTCACTGTGCCATAAACCACACTTGTTCGCAAATAACGAAAGCGTCGCTGCGTTATAAGACCGCCAACGGCCAGGACACCATCTTTATGCACCCGCTGCGCGAGTTATGGGTACGATGGCTTCAGGGGAGGTATCGCCATGAAACTTGGTTGCGTCATTATGGCTTCGGGCGAGGGCAAGCGGTTTGGCTCTAACAAAATGCTTGCCGATATCTGCGGAAAGCCGCTGATTCAGCGGACGATTGAGTCGGTGCCCAAAGGATTTGACGTTGTTGTTACGACGCGCTGGTCCCAAGTTGCCGAGATTTGCCGTGAGCTGCGCTGTGCGTGCGCGCTGCACGATGGCGCGCTCAGGAGCGAGAGCGTGCGCGCCGGCCTTGCCTGGGGAGCCGATCGCGGCTGGAAGGGCTGCCTCTTTTTGCCGGGTGACCAGCCGCTCGTGAGTTCGGATTCCTTTAAGGCACTCGCCGGTGCTTTTAAGGCCAACGGCGGCGTCGCGCCCGTGCGTCTTGCCCTAAACGGTGAACCCGCCTCGCCAGTGCTGTTCCCTGCGGGTCTCTTTCCCGACCTTATGGGGCTTAAGGGCAAGGATGGCGGATCGTCGCTGCTGTGCGGCCGCGCCGATGTCCAGTTGGTCGAGGCGCGCGCGTACGAGCTGTGGGACGTCGACACCGCCAAGGGCCAGCGCCGCGTCTCGGAGCACGTTGCGACCTGCTCGTACTTTGATCGCGTGGCGGACTTTATCAAACAATAAAGAGCAACATGATCATCACCAAAAAATGGCGCGCTCGTGACGCCCCAGGGCGGTCTCGAAGCGGTCAGCCATCGTGGGGTCGCGGAGCGTGTCGACTTGGTTGAGCATGACGTGCGCCGCATCGAGCCCCAGCGCCTGCATCTCGGCATTGAGCACCCGGGCGACGCGCTCGGGCGTGGCGATGTCGGCGGGTTCGCAGCCGCACCGTTCGCAAAAGAGCTCGGGGCGGTGGACAGTCTCGCTGATGGGCTTGCCGAATCCCGAGGCGCCGACGATCCAGACGACGTTGGCCGTGCCAGAGGGAATTACCGGCTCCCAGGCGGCGTGGGCCTTGAGCGGGAGTCGCTTGCTGCCATCTGCCTCGGCCAGCACATAGTCAAAGCGCTGCGCCAGCTGGTCGAGCGGCTCGGCGGGGGAGGAGAGCTTGCCCGTCTGGGGGTCCAAAACACCCGTCTGGCAGATACTTCCGCGGCTCATGCCCGCGCATGCCTCGCAGGTGCAGCCAGGAACATGCAGGGCGCCCGGCTTCCAAGGTGCTGCGTCCAAGCGACGACTCGACCCGTCCCATGGCACGCCAGCGACGGGAAACATGTGCGTGGTGGTGCAGAGGAGCACGCGGCCGCCGGCGCGCATAAGCTCAAGGCCGAGCGTCTTTAGCAGGGTCGACTTGCCACCGCTGCCGATGATCGCGGTGATGCCCGGCTCAATCTTGAGCGTGGAGGCAAGGCCGCCGTTAATCGTTTCCAACTGTTCACCGCCGTATAATGCTGTGATAAAAAATAATCATCAGAGTAGCGGTCGAACCGCTTTTGCTCTGCTCAAACCGTAGCACAGGGAGGTGCCCCGGGAATGCTCGTTTATGTTCGCGGCGCAGGCGATATCGCTACGGGCGTGGCTGCTCGTCTGGTGCGCGCCGGCGTGTCGGTCGTCATGGCCGATATCGCGGTCCCCACGTGCATCCGTCGCACGATCAGTTTTTGCGAGGCCATTCGCTTGGGCGAGGTCGAGGTCGAGGGCATTCGCGCCCGCTTGGCGCAGACGCCGGCCGAGGCACTTGCAATTACCGAGGTCGGAGACGTCGCCGTCGTGGTGGACCCCCAGGCCAAGATGCTCGGTGAGCTGAAGCCCGCTGCCGTGGTCGATGCAATCCTGGCTAAGCGCAATCTGGGCACCACGCGCGACATGGCTCCTGCCGTCATCGCGGTAGGGCCGGGCTTTACCGCGCCGGTCGATTGCGACGCCGTGGTCGAGACCATGCGCGGCCATTTCCTCGGCCGCGTCATCACCCAGGGTTCGCCCCGGCCCAATACGGGCGTGCCGGGCATGATCGGCGGATACGGCAAGGAGCGTGTAATCCATAGCCCTGCCGCCGGTGTGTTTAGGTCCGACCATGCGATCGGCGACATCGTGAGCGCCGGCGATGTGATCGGGTATGCGGGTGATACGCCCATGTTCACGACGATTGACGGCTGCCTGCGCGGCCTTTTGGCAGACGGCGTCCAGGTCACCGAGGGCTTTAAGTGCGCCGACGTCGACCCGCGCGGCGACGCCGGCTACATCAACTATATTTCGGACAAAGCGACATCGGTCGGCGGCGGCGTGCTCGAGGCGCTCGCCATGCTCACCGGTATATTCCAGGGATAGGAAACGCAATGGAAAAGCTCGATGTGGTGAATGCTGCGCTTGGCGCTCTGAAGGCTGGTAAGACGTGCGAGCTCGTGGTCGTGGCCGGCACGGCGGGGTCGTCGCCGCGCGGCGTGGGCGCCTGGATGGCCGTCTTTGCCGATGGCAGCCAAGCGGGCACCATCGGCGGCGGCAAGATTGAGCTCTTTGCGCTGAACGAAGCGCGCGAGCTGCTGGCCGCGGGTCAATCGCGCCTGGTCCGCTACACCATGGGCGGTGAGAGCTCCGATACCGGCATGATCTGCGGCGGAGCCATCTGCCTGTGTTATCTGCACCTGGACGCGACCAAGGCACCGTTGTTCCAGGAGATTGCCGATGTACTGGCGTATCGCCGTATCGGCGACTTCACCATCGATTTTGAGCCGTTTATCGCAAGCGCGCTCGAAAGCGACGTTGCCGAGTACCATGGCGAGGAATCGCGCCGCACCATAATGGGCTGCCCCGAGCTTTCGCTGGTGGAGGAGGGGAGTAAGGTCACCTACACCAACGCCGCCTCCGAGATTCCCCCGGCGCACATCGAGACACTCTGCCCCGAGGGCCTGACCTATATCTTTGGCTGCGGCCACGTGGGCGCCGCGACGGCGCGGGTGCTCACGGCGGCGGGCTTTGCCGTCGTGGCCTGCGACGATCGTCCTGGCACGCTGACGCCCGAATGGGTGCCCGGCGTCTACGACCGTCGCCTGGTCGACTACAAGAACCTGGATGAGCTGTGCCCCATCGGCCCGCGCGACTTGGTGGTCGTGGCCACAGCGGGCCACAAGTCCGATATCGACGTGGTGATTCAGGCCATGCGCGCCAAGCCTGCCTACCTGGGCTGTCTGGGTTCGCGCCGCAAGACGGCCTTTGTGCGGGCCCGCTTGGAGCAGGAGGGCTTTACGCAGGAACAGATCGGCGGGCTGCACCTGCCGATCGGCGTTGCCATCGAGGCAGAGGATCCCGAGGAGATTGCCATCTCCATCGCCGCCGAGATGATCCACCTGCGCCGCACCAAACTCGTCCCCCGCAAGCGCTAGCCGCATCCCCATATATAAGTTGCGGTGAAATACGGACTGTTTAAGCCTGTTAAGCCATCAAACAGTCCCTATTTCACCGCAACTGCCATATTGATCCCTAGGGGACGGAGGAAAACGGATCACTCGGAGGGCCAGGCGACCCAAGTGATCCGTTTTCCTCCGTCCCCTAGGGATCAATATGTGCGGGGGAGTTGTGGAGTTGTGCAGGCAGACGAGGTTTTTCTGGAAATACGCTCCCGATGCGCGTATAGTACCGATTGTTTTGTCGGCTCCTGCTGCGTCGAGTCCAAACCGCGAAATGCCATGAGCGGCGCGGATGCAGCCAGGAGGCACGAGGACAACCCACCGTGGCCACGCCCCGTGCTTAAAACCCCAAGAAGGAGTGAACAATGGCAGAAGAGAAGTATGTGCCGCGTCTGAAGACCAAGTACAACAACGAGGTCAAGCACCAGCTTCAGGAAAAGTTCCAGTACGAGAACGTCATGATGATCCCCAAGTTTGAGAAGATCGTCGTGAACATGGGTGTCGGCGAGGCCGCTACCGATTCCAAGGCCATCGACGGTGCCGTGCGCGACCTGCGCGCCATCACCGGCCAGCAGCCGATGATCACCCGTGCCCGCAAGTCCATCGCTACCTTCCGCCTGCGCGCTGGTATGCCGATCGGCTGCAAGGTTACCCTGCGTGGCGACCGTATGTGGGAGTTCTTCGATCGTCTGACCTCCGTCGCGATCCCCCGTATCCGCGACTTCCGCGGCATCTCCGCCAAGAGCTTTGACGGCCGTGGTAACTTCTCCATGGGCGTCACCGAGCAGCTCATCTTCCCCGAGATCGACTTCGACTCCGTCGATCACCAGCGTGGTATGGACATCACTTTCGTGACTACCGCCAACACCGATGAGGAGGCCAAGGCCCTTCTGGACGCCTTCGGTTTCCCGTTCAAGAAATAGGTTCACCTGCCCTATAAGCGCCGTTCCCACAAGGGGGCGGCGCTTGGGGCGAACAATACTCTATGTGAGGAGGATATAAGTGGCTAAGACATCGATGATCGTCAAGTGCAATCGCAAGCAGAAGTTCTCTACTCGTGAGTACACGCGCTGCCAGCGCTGCGGCCGTCCGCACTCTGTGTACCGCAAGTTCGGCCTGTGCCGTGTCTGCTTCCGTGAGCTTGCACTCAAGGGCGAGCTTCCCGGCGTTAAGAAGGCCAGCTGGTAAGTCACTACCAGCGTTTCAAGCATCAGTTTGGAACAGGGAAAACGCGCTAAATAGGCTTTGCCGTTAAGGGCGGCGAAGAACCAAGAGCACGTGTTCATCAAGAACGAAGGAGAATCTGTATGAACCTTACAGACCCGATCGCAGATATGCTTACGCGCATCCGTAACGCTAACTCTGTGAACAAGGCCACGGTCTCCATGCCGAGCAGCAAGAAGCTCGTCGAGATCGCTCGTGTTCTGCACGAGGAGGGCTACATCGAGGGCTACGATGTCGAGGACACCGTTCCCCAGAAGACTCTGCACATCACGCTTAAGTATGGTCCCAAGAAGGCTAAGGTCATCAACGGCATCCGCCGCATTTCCAAGCCGGGCCTGCGTAAGTACACCGGCGTTGCCGACATGCCCCGCGTCCGTGGTGGCCTTGGTACCGCCATTATTTCCACCAGCCATGGCGTCATGACCGACCGCGATGCTCGCAAGCACAACGTCGGCGGCGAGATCATCGCTTACGTCTGGTAATTCGCTCGGTAGGTAGAAGGAAAGGAGATCACCGTGTCTCGTATCGGTAATAAGCCTGTCCAGATTCCCGCCGGAGTCGAAGTGGCAGTCAACGGCAACAACGTTGTCGTCAAGGGCCCCAAGGGCCAGCTCGAGCTCGATGTTTTTGAGAAGCTCACCATCAACGTCGAGGACAACGTCCTCACCGTTTCCCGTCCCGACGACGAGCGTGAGACCCGTGCCCGCCACGGCCTCACCCGCGCCCTCATCCACAACATGGTTGTTGGCGTTTCCGAGGGCTTCGAGAAGAAGCTCGAGCTCGCCGGCGTCGGCTACCGCGTGCAGCAGAAGGGCAAGAACCTCGAGTTCTCCCTGGGCTTCTCGCACCCCGTGATCGTCGAGGCTCCCGAGGGCATCACCTTCGAGGTTCCCGACAACACCCACGTGAACGTCAAGGGTATCAACAAGCAGCAGGTCGGTCAGATCGCCGCTGAGATCCGCGGCCATCGTCCTCCCGAGCCTTACAAGGGCAAGGGTATCCACTATGTTGGCGAGCACATCCGCCGCAAGCTGGGTAAGGCCGCCAAGTAGTCGTAACCGACTCACTCGCATAAGACCAGCACCCCGTTAGGTGCTGGCAAGATCAACCTTTTTAGGAGTTTACGTATGAACAAGCATAAGGCGAAGCTGGAAGGCCTCAAGCGTCGTCAGCGTCGTGTTCGCGGCAAGGTCTCGGGTACCGCCGAGCGTCCGCGTCTTCGCGTGACCCGTACTAACGCCAACATCTATGCCCAGATCATCGACGACAGCAAGGGCTCCAGCCTGACGCTCGTCTCTGCCTCGACCCTCGAGGCCGAGTTCAAGGGCACCCACACCTCGAACAAGGAGGCTGCGGAGAAGGTCGGTCAGCTCGTTGGCAAGCGTGCCATCGAGGCCGGCATCACCAAGGTCGCTTTCGATCGTGGTGGCCGTATCTACCATGGCCGCGTCAAGGCCCTCGCCGACGGTGCTCGTGCCGCCGGTCTCGAGTTCTAGGAGGTATGTAGCACATGGCTCGTAATCAGAAGCAGCAGCGCGAGGCCTCCGAGTTCGAGGAGCGCGTCGTTTACATCAACCGCGTGTCGAAGACCGTCAAGGGTGGTCGTCGCATGAGCCTCGTCGCTCTCGTCGTCGTTGGCGACGGCAAGGGCAACGTCGGCGTTGGCATGGGCAAGTCCGCTGAGGTGCCCATGGCCATCTCCAAGGCGTCTCTCGATGCCAAGAAGAACATGTTCCACGTGCCGGTGACCGAGCAGGGCACCATTCCGCACGAGGTTCTCGGTCACTTTGGTGCCGGCCGCATCATCATCAAGCCCGCTGTCGAGGGTACCGGCGTTATCGCCGGCGGCGCTGTGCGTCCCCTCTTCGAGCTTGCTGGCATCAAGAACGTCCTGTCCAAGTCCCTCGGTACCGACAACGGCCTCAACATCATCAAGGCTGCCGTCGAGGGCCTCAAGGAGCTCTCCAGCCCTGAGGACGTCGCGGCTCGCCGTGGCCTGACGGTCTCCGAGATGTTCGTCGGTAAGGAGAACTAAGCATGGCTGACACCATCAAGATCAAGCAGGTCCGCAGCACCAATGGTTGCAAGCAGGACCAGGTCCGTACTGTCCGTGCCCTCGGTCTCCACAGGATCCGCGAGGTTCGCGAGATTGCTGACAACGAGTCCGTCCGCGGCATGATCTTCAAGGTCAAGCACCTTGTCGAGATTGTAGAGGAGTAGCAAATGCAGCTTCACGATCTTACTCCCGCGCCCGGTTCCACCAAGAACCGCAAGCGCGTCGGCCGTGGCAATTCTTCGGGTCACGGCACCACTTCTGGCCGCGGTCAGAAGGGCCAGGGTTCCCGCTCTGGCGGCACCAAGGGTGCCGGCTTCGAGGGTGGCCAGACTCCGCTGGCTATGCGCCTGCCCAAGCTTCCGGGCTTCCGCAACCCCCGTCGTATCGAGTACACCGCCGTTAACGTTGAGCGTCTCGAGCGCAAGTTCGAGGACGGCGCTGTGATCGACGGTGCCGCTCTTAAGGCCGCTCGCATCACCAAGAGCGAGTTCGAGCCCGTCAAGGTGCTCGGCAATGGTGAGCTCACCAAGAAGTTCACGGTCAAGGTCGACAAGGTCAGCGCTTCTGCGCAGGCCAAGATCGAGGCCGCCGGCGGAAAGGTCGAGCTGCCGTGCTAAATGGTCTTAAGAATGCTTTCCGCATCAAAGAATTGCGCGAAAAGATTCTTTTTACCATAGCTATGCTCGTCGTGTACCGCATTGGTGCGCACGTTCCTGTGCCCGGCATTCCCTTCCAGGGGATGCTGGGCCTTTTCTCGACCGATAACAATTCGGTCGCCGCAGGTGCTATGGCCCTCCTGAATCTTTTCTCTGGTGGCGCGTTGAGCTATGTTTCGGTGTTCTCCCTGGGTATCATGCCTTACATCACCAGCTCAATCATCCTCCAGATGCTCCAGGCCGTTGTGCCTTCCCTGCATGAGCTTGCCCGCGAGGGCGAGGTCGGTCAGACCAAGATTACGCAGTATTCGCGTTACCTCACCCTGGCTCTGGCAATCCTCAACTCCGTGGGTTACCTCTTCCTCTTTAAGAGCTTCGGCATCAGCTTTACTGGCGCCGGCGCTCCCGAGATCATCTTCGACCTCATGATCGTCGGCACGCTCACCGCGGGCGCCATGCTGATCATGTGGATTGGTGAGCTCATCACCCAGCGCGGTATCGGCAATGGCATGTCGCTGATCATCTTTGCGAACATCATGGCCGGCCTGCCGCAGGCGATCTTCTCCAGCACCGAGGGCAATGCCGGTGGCATCATCACCATGGTGATCATCTGCGCCATCATCTTGCTGGTTATCCCGCTGATTGTTTTCCTTGAGCGCGGCCAGCGCCGCATTCCGGTCTCCTACGCTAAGCGCGTCGTGGGCCGTCGCATGATGGGTGGCCAGACCACCTACCTGCCCATCAAGGTCAACACCGCGGGTGTCGTGCCGATCATCTTCGCTTCGGCGCTGCTGTACTTCCCGGCTCAGATTGCCGTGTTCTTCCCCGGCATCGGCTGGATTCAGGCAGTTGCCTCTGCGCTTTCGACCGGTTGGCTCAACTGGGTGCTTAACGTTGTCCTCATCGTGTTCTTCGCGTACTTCTACACCTCCATGGTGTTCAACCCCGATGACACGGCCGACAACCTTAAGAAGCAGGGCGGCTTTATTCCGGGCGTCCGTCCGGGTAGGGCTACCGCGGCCTACATCAAGAACGCGCTCAACAAGATCACGCTTCCCAGCGCTGTCTTTTTGGCGCTCATCGCCATCGTGCCTTCGATCATCTTCTCCTTCACGGGTAACCATCTGATCCAGGCATTTGGCGGCACGTCCATCCTCATCATGGTCGGCGTCGTGCTCGACACGGTCGATAAGCTCGAAGGCCAGATCAAGATGTATGATTACGATGGATTCTTTAAATAGGCTAGAGGAGGATTGCTCATGAACCTCGTATTGCTCGGAGCTCCGGGTGCCGGTAAGGGCACCGTCGCACAGGAGCTCGTCGCCGAGTTTGGCGTCGCTCACATTTCCACGGGCGACCTGCTGCGTGCTGCCGTCAAGGGTGGCACCGAGCTTGGTATTCAGGCTAAGAAGTACATGGACGCTGGCGAGCTCGTCCCCGACCAGCTCGTGATCGACCTTGTCAAGGAGCGCCTTGCCGCCGATGACGCCCAGCAGGGCTTCATCCTCGATGGCTTCCCGCGCAACACCGCCCAGGCTGTGACGCTCGATTCCGAGCTCTCGGCTATGGGTCGCGAGATCGACTGCGCTCTTCTGGTCGATGTGGCCCCCGAGGTCATCATCGATCGTCTGTCTTCGCGTCGCACCTGCCGCGCCTGCGGTTACACCGGCACCGCTGCCGATGCTACCTGCCCCAAGTGCGGTGGCGAGATGTATCAGCGCGACGACGACAAGCCCGAGACCATCAAGAACCGTCTCGACGTCTACGAGAAGTCCACGAGCCCGCTCGTCGACTACTATCGTGGCCAGGGTCTGCTCAAGTCGGTCAACGGTGACCAGGCTCGCAAGACCGTGTACGGGGATGTCAAAGAGGCTCTCGGTCTATGATCAAGATTAAGTCTGCAACGCAAATCGAGCAGATGAAGAAGGCAGGAGCGCTATCTAAGATGGCGCTCCGCCACGTTGGAGCCATGGTTCGCCCCGGCGTGTCGACCTTCGAGCTCGACCAGCTTGCCGAGCAGATTATCCGCATGCATGGCGGCACCCCTGCCTTTAAGGGTTACGGCGGGTTCCCCGGAACCATTTGCGCATCAATAAACGATGCCGTGGTCCACGGCATTCCCAACCCCGATATGATCCTGCGCGATGGCGATATCATCTCCATCGATACGGGAGCTGTCGTCGACGGTTGGGTCGGCGATAACGCTTGGACGTTTTTCGTCGGCACGCCCACGCCCGAGGCCAAGGCCCTGTGCGAGGTTACGCGCGATTGCCTAAAGGCTGCCATCGAGCAGGCTGTTCCCGGTAACCATATCGGGGACGTCGGGTATGCTGTTCAGTCCCTCGCCGAGTCTCACGGTTACGGCGTGCTTCGCGATTACGTGGGGCATGGTATCGGTCGTGTAATGCACGAGGACCCCAACGTTCCAAATTATGGAAAGAAGGGGAGAGGCGTTCGCCTTCAGGCTGGTATGGTCATCGCTATCGAGCCGATGGTTACGATGGGTTCCAATCATGTGAGCACGGGCTCCGATGGTTGGATCGTTACGACCAACGACCATCTGCCCGCCGCGCACTACGAGAACACCGTCGCCATTACCAATGACGGTCCGGTGA
>CAUFWM010000027.1 GCA_959596505.1 uncultured Collinsella sp. | reverse complement strand
CGCTGGCCCACCGCCGAGGCGCACTGGGGCTACCTTGCCACCTTCCTCGACACCACGCTCAACGCCCCGCTGCGCAAGCCCTACAAGGACCTCGACGCCATTCTCGCCGACAAGGATTTCTTCGTGCTCACCACCAACCAGGACACGCAGTTCATGAAAATCTACCCTTGGGAGAAGGTGGCAGAGATCCAAGGCGATCACCGCTTCTTCCAGTGCTCCCGTTGCTGTACCGACGAGGTATGGGACGCCATCGAGCCGGTCTCTCGTATGGTAGAGGCCATGGGAGACGGCCTGGAGGTTCCGACAGAGCTCGTGCCACGTTGCCCGCACTGCGGGGCAGAGGCGTTCCCCTGGGTTCGCGGCTACGGCAACTTCCTGCAGGGCGAGCTCTACGAGGAGCAGTACCGCAAGATGTCCGACTGGCTCGACGCGCACGCGCGGCAGAGGATCCTCTTCCTCGAGCTGGGTGTGGGCCGCATGACGCCCGCGTTTATCCAGGAGCCGTTCTGGGCCCTCACGGCGCAGTTACCGCAGGCTGGCTACATCGCCGTAAACAACAAGACGCAGTTTCTCCCCCGCGCGATCGAGGATCGAGGACTCGCCGTTCGAGCCGACATCGCCGACGTGCTCGCCGACATGCGCAAGACGCTGGGGAGGTAGCGCATGGAGACGGCGAAAGCAGTTCGCATAGGCAAGGCACTTTCCGAGGCGGATCTTGTCATCATCGGCGCTAGCAACGGACTCGACATGGCAGAGGGGCTCAACCTCTTCTGCGCCGATGCCCATTTCTGGGAGGCGTACGGCGATCTCGCCCAGGCAGACGGCATCGGCTGCATACTGCAAGGACTCGCCTCCCCGGATGCCGGCGTACGACGCCGATGGGCCGAGCGGCTCCATCAAAAGGAGTATCTCGAATATAAGCCCAGCCCGCTCATGAACGGGCTTCGGCATCTTACGGAGCACGCCGACACCTTCGTGATCACGTGTAATATCGACGGGCACTTCGCGCGCGCTGGGTTCAATGAGAACCGCGTGCTCGAAACGGAGGGGAGCATACACACATCGGTCGACGAAATGCGTCTCGCTCATCCAGACGCCCTCGCCACAGCCCAGCTCGAGGAGCTCGAGTGCCTCGTGCGCACCCATCGCAACGGCAGGGTCGCCATCCTCGAACTTGGCGTGGGGCTGCGCAACGGCATCATAAAGCGCATGCTCGCCCAGGTCGCGAGCGCCTGCGAGCACGTCACCTACATCGTGTTCAATTACAGCCAGGCCATGGCGCCCGACGCCTCGTGCGAGACGATTCTCGTTGACGGCGGTATGGCCCCGGCTTTCGAGGAGATCGCCCGATGCCGTCCCTAGAAAGAGAAGTGATGAGGCTTCGAAGTCTTATCGACGATGCCGACGCCATCATCGTCGGCATCGGCTCGGGCATGTCGAGCGCCGCCGGGTTCAACCATTACAACCGCGCAGGCATGACGCGCGCCGGAATGGAGGACTGGCAGCAGGCCTTTGGCTTCAAGAGCCTTTTCGACGGCTTCTACTACCTCTACCCCAGCCTCGAGCAGCAATGGGCCTACTACGCGCGATACATCGATTTCATGCTGCGCGAGCCTGCCTCACAGCCCTATCTCGACCTGCGGTCCCTCATCGGCCATAAGGACTACTTCATCCTGAGCACCAATGTGGACGCCCAGGTCGAGAAGACGTTTCCCGCCGAGAGAATCTGCAACTATCAGGGAAGCTTTGCGTACCTTCAATGTAAGCAGCCATGCTGCGACGAGCTCTTCGACGCGAGCCCCTACGTCGAGCGCATGCTAGCGGGCATGGCGGGATTCGAGATCCGCAGCGAGGATGTCCCCCGATGCCCGCACTGCGGCTGGCAGCTTGTACCGTGGGTGCGCGACGACACATTTCTGCAGGGCGCGGCGTGGCGCGAGAGCCTCGGACGATACGAGCGCTTCGTGCGCGAGCGCAGCGATTGCCGCGTGCTGTTGCTGGAGCTTGGCGTGGGCGAGATGACCCCTGGCATCATCACGCTCCCGTTCTGGAGCATGACCTCAAAGCTGCCGGATGCGCACCTGTTGAGCGTAAATATCTCGGGCGACTCGGCTCCGCTGCAGCTTGGAAGCAAGGCAGAGGCGATTCAGGCCGATTTGAGCACGCTGCTCTCGGCGGCGCGAGCAGATGGCGAGTAACGCGGAGCGGTAGACGCGCAATGAGGTTTTAGCCGCAGCCTCCGAACGAGAGGGCTCGGAGGCTGGTATTCCTGAATCGCAGGTCACGATGGGTTATCGGAATCGCGAAGAGCGGATACCGCCAGTAATCCCCCTTCGGAATAGGCGTTGAGCAGCTCCTGGGCATGGGCGAACTCGGGGCTTCGTCTCCAGCCGAGCAGGCGGTTGACGGCCAGATTGCCCTGGACGTTGTGGACGAAGAGCAGGAAGGCGTCTTCGCGTGAAAGCCCTGTTTTCTCCATGACCCAGGGAACCATCTGCTCCGCTCCGCGTTCTATGACGCGCTGGGCTACGCGAGCGTATGCGTCGCTGTCCGAATAAAGCAGGCGATAATCGTCGTCTGCCGGCGGACGCTGGCAAAGCGTTGCCGATTCAACCCCCTCAAGCGGGGGAGCCGCTGCCAATGCCTCGTCGATAAGCGCATCGAGCAGCGCGTACTTATCCTCGTAATGCAGATAGAACGTTCCCCGGTTGATCTCGGCGCGGCGGCAGATGTCCGCCACCGTCATCTTTGCGAAGCCGACCTCGGCCAGCAGCGCGAAGAACGCCTCCTGTATGACCGAGAGGGTGTAGCGCCGCCGGCGGTCGATCTTGGTTTCTCCCATCGCCTCTCCAATCTGAGTCGTTTGACAATGTCCAGTAGCTGTTCGTTTATCGACAGGTGCACGCGTTTGTTCATTGCCCCTGCGAAAATCAACAAGGATACTGTTTATAGACACCTGTTTTTTATAGCTGAAAGGGAGCACGGATGACCCTGTGCGAGAAGCTCGGCATCGGGCTTGTCAGCCGATCGTTTTCCCATCGGGCCGTCTATCGAAACGGCGGCACGTCATACGATTTGAGCGATTGCGAGCCTGCTGCTTGCAAGCAAGATATCGAGGCTTTTGCCCGCAAGGTGGGGGAGGCTGATTGCGTGTTTACGGGAGAGGCAGGTAGGCAGGCGTTATGAGCATCTGCATCAAAAATCAGATTCAGAATATGAATATCGTCATCGGCTGCACGGTGGGGTGTCCATATTGCTATGCCCGTAACAATGTAAAACGTTGGCATATGATTGACGACTTCGCTGATCCTGCGTTCTTCCCGAGCAAGCTCAAGATGATGGAAAAGAAACGCCCGCAGAACTTTCTCCTTACCGGCATGAGCGATCTCTCCGGGTGGAAGCTGGAATGGCGAGACGAGGTATTTGCAAAGATCCATGAGAATCCACAGCATCAGTTCCTGTTCCTGACCAAGAGACCCGATTTGCTGGATTTAGATACCGACCTGGAAAACGCATGGTTCGGCGTTACGGTGACGAGGAAAGCGGAGCTGTGGCGTATCGACGCCCTTCGGAAAAACGTCAAAGCAAATCACTTCTTCGTTACTTTTGAGCCGCTATTCGACGATCCCGGTACGGTCGACCTTTCCGGAATCAACTGGATCGTCGTCGGTACCATGACCGGGGCGCAGAGCAGGAAGGTTCATACGGAACCGGAGTGGGCATGGTCTTTGACGGACCAGGCGCACGCGCTTGGCATTCCAATGTTTATGAAGGAAGACCTCGTCTCTGTCATAGGGGACGAAAACATGATTCAGGAATTGCCGGAAGAATTCGAAAGAGTGCTGGAGGTGCAGAGAACATGGCGGAAGTGATCGATGGAATCCTCATCAATGAGGTGGAAGCAAAGAACATCATGACCAAGTCCAGCCTGCCGGTAGGCGGCTACTCGGTCAATCCCTATGTAGGCTGCACGCATGCCTGCAAGTATTGCTATGCCTCCTTTATGAAGCGCTTTACCGGACACAAGGAGGAATGGGGCACCTTTCTTGATGTGAAGCATTGGCCGGAAATCAAGAATCCGAAGAAATACGCTGGACAGCGGGTGGTTATCGGTTCTGTGACGGATGGCTACAATCCACAGGAGGAGCGATTCGGGAATACCAGGAAACTCCTGGAGCAGCTGATTGGCAGCGATGCAGATATTCTGATCTGCACAAAGTCCGATCTTGTGGTACGGGACATCGATCTGCTGAAGAGGCTTGGACGAGTGACCGTTTCATGGTCGATCAACACGCTGGATGAGAACTTCAAGAACGATATGGACTCCGCGTCGAGCATCGAGCGTCGTATCGCTGCTATGAAGCAGGTGTATGACGAAGGTATCCGTACGGTCTGCTTCGTGTCCCCGGTATTTCCCGGCATCACGGATTTTGAGATGATTTTTGAGCGAGTAAAGGATCGGTGCGATTTGTTTTGGCTCGAAAATCTCAATCTTCGGGGTGGTTTCAAAAAAGCGATCCTGGATTATATCGCCGAGAAACATCCCGATCTCGTACCGCTTTACGATGAGATCTATAACAAGCGCAACCGTAGCTATTTTGAAGCACTTGAAGTAAAAGCCGAGGAAATGGCCAAGAAGTACGATTGCCCCTTTGTGGACAACGAAATGCCTTATGGCAGAGTCCCCCAGGGGCATCCGGTGATCGTGGACTACTTCTATCACGAGGAAGTCCGAGGGTCAGATAATAGCGGAAAAAGAAATCGTTAAACGGAAACCGACGACGATTCGCTCGAGCGATTAGCGTCCACGCGTGGCTTCTGCCGATTGGCGCAACGGGCGACGGATTAGGGGATCGCTCGGGCGGATGATCCCGCTGCAGTACAGGCGGTCGCTCAATTTAGCGGCATGAGCGTTTTCGCACGGAAAACCAGTATCCCCTGTGCCGAGTTTAATCGTAGCGAATACAATGGGCACTGAGCATCAATCGAAAGTAGTCGATGGAGATGGATATGCAACTGGCAACTGAGCGGCTGATACTGCGCCCATGGGCCGAAACGGACGCAGAGGACCTGTACAGATACGCGAAGGACGACAGGGTGGGGCCGATTGCCGGCTGGCCGCCTCACTCGAGCGTTGACGACAGCGCCGAAATCATCCGCACCGTGTTTTCCGCGCCGGAGACGTACGCCGTTTGTCTGAAGGAAGACAACAGGGCCATTGGAAGCATAGGGTTGATGATCGGCGCGCGGTCCGACAAGGAAATCCCGGACACTGAGGGAGAAATAGGCTACTGGATCGGCGTCCCGTTCTGGGGCAAGGGGCTGATACCGGAGGCGGTTCGAGAGCTCGTCCGCCATGGTTTCGAGGACTTGAAACTGGACAAAATCTGGTGCGGATACTTCGACGGGAACGAGAAATCGAAACGCGTTCAGGAAAAATGCGGCTTTATTTGGCACCACACCCGTAAGGACGTCTGCTGTGAGCTGATGGACGACATCCGTACAGAACAGATCACTTGCCTGACGAGAAGTGATTGGCTGAGTCAGTCTAAAGCTTGATATGCAACATGGGTTCTGTGAGCAGCTCGCAAACCCCAGGTCGCAAGTCTTCGTCAGCGGTGAGCAAAGTGAGTGGTCTCAGGTGGCTTGCCTATGGGCTGGCGCGCAGGCTGGGGCTTCGCCATTGGAGCGATCGTTTCATGTACTTGCCTTTTCGCACAGCCCATGATTTAAAAATAATTGGTTTTCCGCAAGCAAGGCTTCCAAGTGCCAGGGACGTTTTCCCCGGCTTTTTCTTATCCAGTTGAGCGCACTTGCCGTCCAGGTCGTCAGATAACGAAGGCAAGCAGCATAGTCATTGGGATCGTTCTTAAATGACTAGTCGTTAAAGAACGTCCCCGACCACTAACTATCGCAAGTGACGAAATCGGGCAGGCGGATGCACGAGATAAAGTTGAAGTCGTCTTTCCTCGTGTAATCGATCTCGCCATCGGCGCGGTCTTGCCACCAGAAGCCCTCGAGCGGCGGCACGACGAAGTCGAAATAGCCTTCGATTTCCCGCAGGCCCTTCTTCGACATCTTTATGGTATAGGCAACGCCGTAGAGCAGCGGCAACGCGTTCTGCTACGCGCCGCCTTCGGCATTGGGATCGCCCTTGCCCCGCACGGCAACGTAGCTCATAGACGGAACGATCAGAATGCTCGGCTTGTCAGGCGGTTTGCCCGCGATGTTGTAGCGCACCGTAGACGCTGATGGAGATGGCTGCGCGCAGGCACGAGTGCGCCGCCGCACCTCATGGCCTGTTTCTCGGGTATTTGGGGCGCGCGGCGTTCAAAATGCGGAGCGACTCCGCACGGCTCGAGACTGAGCCGAGGTGCTCTACTTCTCGCCCTCCAGCAGCCCCACGATGCGGTCGATGTCGACGGCAAAGCGAGGCCTTCCCTCGCGCTCGTAGCGATCGAGGTATGCCTGGCACTCGGAGACAATGCGCTTGGTATTGCCGTCGATGATGTGCTGGAGTGTCTCGTAGTAGGCCGAGCCCTCGGTCCTGAAGCGGCGCTGCCCCTACAGGTGAGCGATACTCTACGCCTTGCGGCACCCCGTCGCCCACGGAGGTTAAACGTGCACGTAAGCCGTACTCTGAAAGCCGCGGCTTCCGGCAAGTAGTTTTTACCACGAAAACTCGCCTTAGATGCGCGTAGCTCTCGAAATAACACTCGCCGAGCCGTTACTTAACCGCCGACCTCGCTTGATGCAGAGGGCATTGGGGCAACGATAATGCGGATAAGTGCCGTGGATTCAAGTGGGCCTCGTGCCGTCCTTTCTGCGTTCAAGCGCCCGTCTTCATTGCCTGAACTAAATTCCCCAAATAGAGCGTTATGGAGCGCATCGCGGCGTTACATGAAGAAGCCCCAGATAGCCAATTCTACCTGGGGCTTCATTGCTATTCACTACCTTTTGTGACGTGCCGTTTTAGACCCTCGGCTACTCCCACTCGATGGCGTCGGTTCTGCCGTCCCGTCATTCCAGTTACACCCAGTTTTCGGCATCGACACGGAACGCGTGCCGCCGAATGACGCGATGTCGCGTTTCGTCGGCTTCGGGGACAAAAGTTGGGACAACCTCAAAAAACTTTTTTCAAACTCAGGGCTTTGAGTTTTTATTTTTGTCCCAAGGGGCACGGAGAGCCGCCTTTGGAGGCTCGATATCGCCGAAAACGCCCGTTTTGAAACTCAACCGCCTTTGAGCCTGCAAGCCACCAGCTTCAACAGTAAGTGAGTCGACGCGGGTGGCTTACGAGCCGTTCACAAAACCGCAGGCCACAGGTCTTTGTCAACGATAAGCAAAGTGAATAGTCTCAGGTGGCTTGCCCATGAGTTGGCGTAAGCCTGTTTAGCAAAAGGCTAATCGGACACGACAGGCCGCCCGCATGGCGACGGCGTTTCCCGTGCGGGCACAAACAGCCCTGCGTGCCCTGTCGCGCGATATCCCAATGCGACGTTCAGAACCCTACCCGCCAAGCAGCCACCTCGCGAAATTCAGCACGAGCACGCCCTCCCGGGTATGGGGCTCATGCCTCGTGCGAGTGATGAGAATCTTCGGGAATGCATCCCCGATGGATAGAATCGGCGCAATCTCCCTCTCGAGCGTCGAATCGGCGCCGATATCGTCGCTCACATACACTCTCCTTCCCGGTTTCGAAACCTGGAAGGCAGTATGCGCAAGGATGCGTCGAGGTGCGATCCCAGTCGTACCATGCCAGCAGAGATGTCGAGGCACATTCGTTCATGCTGCAATGCGGGCATCGGAGATGAAAAAAAGCCCGTCGGGTAGTCATGGGCGTGCGGGAGCCCGCATCAGTAACCTGCCTCCTCGGTTGTCCCTTCTTTGCATGGTCGTCTACATAAAGGAGGAACCAGCCATGCAGATCAGCATGCTTGCCCTTCTTGGGTCACGGACCGGGGAGGCGAGGGCCTCCGTCGGGACCGCCCCGAGCAACCGGCATATCCAAGGAATGACAAGGCTCGATCGCTGTGCTGGTCAGGATGCCGAAGCGGGCCGTCCGCCAATCGGAATGCGGGTCAGGATGCTGCAACGTGATTCCAGCTGCAGGATACGGCTCCTTTGCGGTTGCCGCAAAACCTGCTGGCAACATTCTTACTATCCGAATGATGTACGCATCCCTTGGGATCGTTTCGCCTGACCAGGGCCATCTTCAGCGCCTCATCGGCCAGATCGGCAGGCGCCTCTTCCACGCGTAATAGCCCTGGCGGGTCACCTACGCAACCAAAGATACAAAAGGGATCGAATGGCCAGAAAGGATTGTCCTTGCCGACAGGCAATCCTTGACAAACGAGCTTCAGCCTCCTTAAAATTGCGTGGTTTGCCGAACTGAGTCAGCGAAGGAGGGGTGTCGTGGTTGGTCTTTTCCGCACGTGGATGAGCGCCTAAAAAGCGGCGCTGTTATGGCGTCGCGCTGTTTTGCACGCCATTCCACGATTGGACATAACCATGATGTTTGAAACCTCTCGGCGCAGGTCTGTTTCGCTGTGCCATTCATGGCAATTTAAGATTTGTTTCGTATGGGGCGGGGAGCTCGTGTCGACATTGACGAGCTCGATTCTCCAAATGGGTCTCATTTGGCATATCGCCCTCACGACAGGATCATCTTCCCTCCTCTCCCTGGCATCGTTAGCAGGCTTTCTGCCGATTGCTTTGTTCGGAGTCCTTGCGGGCGCCGTTGTCGACAGACTGCCTTTGAAACGTGTTCTCATCGGCGCCGACCTCTTCGTTGCCGCGGTGGGCGCCGCCTTGGCGATTGCCTCGTTGGCCGGCAGCTTACCTGCGTGGTCAATACTCATCGCCCTGTTTCTCCGCGCAGCTGGCACTTCGTTCTACACGCCGGCCTCCCAATCCCTCACGCCCCATCTCGCCCCGCCAGAGCATCTCGTTCGCCTATCGGGAGTGATGCAAGCGATTCAGTCCGCCGGATACATTCTTGGCGCCGCGCTCGCGGCAGTGATTTATCCTGTGGCGGGCATTACCGCCATGATTGCCCTCGACGTGCTGGGGGCGCTTTTCGCTTCTCTAGCTGTCCTCGCCGCTCAGATAGACGCAGGAGGACTCGACGAAGCCGACCGCAGCTCGTCCTTTTCCAATAAAGTTCGAGAACTTTTCTCTGAGATTTCGGACGGCTACAAGCTGATCAGGGGATACAGGGGGCTGTTCGCCATTCTTTGGTGCGGGTTCGTCTTCGCTTTCGCGTTCTCCCCACTCGCGGCATTGTTCCCAATAATGACCTTGGGACATTTTGGCGGTAGCACGGGGGATGCTGCTTTGGTGGAGGTCCTTTTCTCCGCAGGCATGCTGGCTGGGTCCGGCATTTTGGCGGCCACGGGAGGGTTCCGCAATAGGTCGCTCACCATGGTCGCCGCAATCGCCGGCTTCGGCGTCGTCGCAATCGCATCCGGATTGCTCGGCCCGTCGCTGTTCGCCGCTTTCCTACCGGCGAGCTTTCTTATGGGCGCATGCTCCCCGTTGTACGCGGGAACCCAGACTGCCCTTATGCAGGAGCAGATACCTCCTGAGTACCTAGGCCGCGTTTTTGGTCTCTATGGAACCATTATGGCGTGGGCCATGCCCATGGGCCTCGCAGCCCCCTCCGTTTTTGCGCACCTGCTCGGAGCTCCGTTGTGGTCCGTCGGTTCTGGAGCGACCATGACACTGCTTGCGTTGGCGATGCTTCTCGCTCCAAGCGTCCGAAACGTGGGGAAAAAAGATTCCGGGCAGATTCAATAGCCCAAGCATTCGAAAAAAGAGGCGGCAGCCATCGGTTCGCGCGTCAGCCTTCAAGCCCTTGCGACGACGAGGTATTGCGCCGACATCCCACATCGCGCTCCTTATTCGCCGCCAACTATCATTTTCGGATTTGCCGGCTTGCGCAAGGCCAAAACGCTCACGCCGGCAATCGGGCAAAGGCGAAAAATCGACGTGAGCGATTCTTTATTGGCATGGCTGCGCTTCCAGAAAACGACAATACACAAAAGGTGGTTCAACTTATGGAACTCATAGTCAAAGCTAAAGACATCTTTTTGGAATATGCCGGCCGCGATATTCTGGATATCGAAGAGTTGGAAATCTACTCCTACGATCGCATCGGCTTGGTAGGAGACAACGGTGCAGGCAAAACCAGCCTGCTAAAAATCCTGAGCGGCAATCTAACCATTGCGGACGCCGACGTCAGGCGCTTCGGCAGCATTGCCCTCATCGGCCAGCTCGACGAACTCGACCTTGATGCGGCTCAGGACAACGGCGAGATGCTCTCCCGTCTCAACGTCGCCGAAGTGGCGCAGGAGACGATGAGCGGCGGGGAGGAAACACGCGCCAAGATTGCCTCTGCGCTCTCCCAGCATGCAAGCGCGATCTTCGCCGACGAGCCTACGAGCCACCTCGACCAAGACGGCATCCGCCTTCTCGTCGGACAGCTCAAGGCATTTGATGGGGCCCTGCTCATCGTGAGCCATGACCGTCATTTTCTCGACCAGGTGGTAGACAAGATCTGGGAGCTCAAAGACGGCGGTATTTCCGAATTCTGGGGTGACTACTCCGACTATCTGCGACAGAAAGAAGAAGAGCGCAAAGCTCAGGCGACTCGATACGAAGAGGCGATGCGCGAGCGCGATCGCCTCGAAGCCGCCATCGAAAAACAGCGGAAAAAAGCACGGCAGGTCGACGCCAAGCGGAAGGGTGCGAAAAAAAGCAACGAGTATGCAGGTCGCTTGGGGCATCAGAAAACAACCGGCACCAAGCAGAAGAAAATGCATCAGGCAGCTAAGAACATGGAGAAGCGCCTCGAAGCGCTCGAAGGGATCGAGGCCCCAGATAGCATTCGCGCCGTGCGCTTCCGCCAGAGCAAGGCCCTGGAACTGCACAGCAAATTTCCCATCTCGGCAGATGATTTCAGCTTGAGCTTCGGCAACTGCGTGCTCTATGACCACGCGAAATTCGAGATACCGCTCGGTGCCAAAGTGGCCATCACCGGTGGCAACGGCACAGGAAAGACCAGCCTGCTGAAGGCAATCGTTCGACGCGCCGACGGTATCAACATCTCTCCCAAAGCAGAGATCGGCTACTTCGAACAGACAGGTTACAAGTTCGACGCCCGCCAGTCTGTGATCTCGTTCATGCAGAATGGTTGCGAGTACAGCATGACCGAAATTCGAGGCATCCTCGCCTCTATGGGAATCGGACCGCGCGACCTGACAAAGGACGTTGGCGTTCTCTCGGGAGGCGAAGTCATCAAGCTGCTACTCGCGAAGATGCTGCTGGGCAGATACAACATCTTGCTCATGGACGAGCCTGGAAATTACCTGGACATCAAGAGCGCCGAAGCCCTCGAGCAGATGATGAGCGCCTATGCCGGAACGATAGTGTTCGTCTCCCACGATAAGAGGCTGGTCGAGAACGTCGCAGACATTGTCTACGAAATAAAGGACACCAAGCTAGTCAAAATCTTTCAGCGCGAATAGCCCTAAATGAGCAGGAAATAATCCCCGAACGGAGACAAGGGAGTAAAACGGCAAAGAAAGAGCCTCCGTCCCAACGCAGGGAACGGAGGCTCTTTAATCGCTTTTACTCATCTCCGTCGCTGGTGGCTTTGTCATGACTCTCGTACGAAACGAAACTCAGCGGCATAGTGCGGCACTCAAAATCGCAGGTCAGAACCCTGTCGTCCTACTCCCACTCGATGGCTTTGGTTCTGTCGTCCCGTCATTCCAGTTGCATCCAGTTTTCGGCATCGACATGGAACGCGTGCCGCCGAATGCCGCGATGTCGCGTTTCGTCGGCTTCGGGGACAAAAGTTGGGACAACCTCAAAAACTTTTTTCAAACTCAGGGCATTGAGTTTTTGTTTTTGTCCCAAAGGAGCTTCCAGCCGTGATTCGGGTGCCCGATTGGGCGGAATCGCCCGTTTCTGAAACTCAACCGCAGCATCACGCGCAAGCCACTCGCAACAACTGCAAATGATTGGTCGCGGGCGGCTTCCAACGCGATTCCAAAGCCGCAGGTCAGGCAACTGCGCTGCTAACAGGGAAAGGGAGTCGTATCAGGTGGCTTGCCCATGAGTCGACGATGAGGCTTCCACCGAATGTCGAGAACATGCTGCTAAAATAGGCAATACTTTTTATGACAGGAGACCGAGCATGGCCGAACCCCACGATAGGAAGCCGATCCTCACGATCGAGCAGCAGATAGAGCACCTCAAGCAGAAGGGCGTAGCCTTCGAGTTGTGTTCCGAGGAAGAGGCCGCGGACTACCTGCGTGACAAGTGTAACTTCTTCAAGCTCGCATCCTACCGCAAACTCTTCTCGAAATACGAGGGAGGCCCGCGCGACGGCCGCTACGTAGACCTCGACTTCGGCCAGCTGCGCCTGCTCGCGGCGCTCGACCAGGAGCTGCGCCACGCCCTGCTCGGCATGACGCTCGACATCGAGCACTTCCAGAAGGTGACACTGCTTCGCGAGATGGAGGACCGCGGAGAGGACGGCTACGCCATCGTGGCCGACTACATGGCATCGCTTACCACTGCAAACAGGGAGTACCGCCTGCGCGAGCTCAAGATGAGCGGCCGCAGCCCCTACAGCTCGAGCCTCTACGCGAAGTACTCCGGCGACATGCCTGCCTGGGCCTTCCTTGAGCTCACCTCGTTCGGCACTCTCATCGACTTCGTGCGCTTCTGCGCCAGGCGATGGGGCGACAGGCGCCTCGAGGCCTCCCACTACGACCTCAAGCGCGTGAAGTCCGTCCGCAACTGCGCCGCGCACGGCTCGTGCCTGATCAACTGCTTCGCCGAGAGGGGCGCCGCCCGGGGCTCGGCGTCCAGCGGCGTCTCCCGAAGGGTCGCCGCCGTGGGAATTCCTAAGGCGACCAGGAGGAAGTGGATGGGGAATACGGCCATGCAGGAGGTCGCGACCGTGCTCGTGGCGCACTCCGGCTTGGTACCCGAGGGCTCCTCGCGCTCGCGCGCCGCATCCGAGCTCGCCGAGATGTTCGCCAGGGCCGACGGCGAAACCGAGGCGCTGCCCGACAAGGGGCCCGACGCCGCAGCTCGCTCCGCACTCGAGTTCCTTCGCAGGTTGACAGAATCGCTCGGGTTGGTAGAATAGTCTGCAGATAGCAAAACCTTCACGGTTTTAGGGGCGGACTTGCGCAAGCGACTCTGCCCTATTTTTATATTCACTCGCTATAGGAGACGGGTGATACCTGGGTCAATGACAGAACTGAGAAGCCCGGAATAATGGAGCCAGTTAGAAACCCTCGGGTTTGCGGGGCGGGATCGTGAGAGCGATTCTGCCCTATTTTTTTCCTCCGTCTGCCCCAAACCAAGTAGTTCGAAGATAGCCTGTAGGTGTCCTCATGGGTGTCTATTATTTTTCAGGGAATCAGACGCCCGTTCATGAACGCGGCCATCGGCCGCTTCATGAACGGGCGACCGGCTTGACCTGGATCGAACCGCCTTCATCCCCGTCTAGGCGCCGGCAATCAACACCGTAAATCCGCGCGTGCTACAATGCGGGCACCAGAGATGAAAACACAGTCCCCGTCGGGTAGTCGTGGGCGTGCGGGAGTCCGCATCAGTAACCTGCCTCCTTGGTTGTCCCTTCTCTGCATGGTCATCTACATAAAGGAGGAACCAGCCATGCAGATCAGCGCGTCGTCCACCCTGACCGTATATCACGACGGCCAATTCTGGGTCGGGCTGGCGGAGCATGTCGAGGACGGCAGATACGGCGTCGCCCGCATCGTCTTCGGCACAGAGCCGTCCAACGAGGAAATCCTGCAATTCATTACAAGCAAATGGGCGAAGCTCACGTTCTTCGGCGACGAGGCCACGGAAACAAGCAAGCCCGCGAAGAATCCCAAGCGACGCGCTCGCGAGGCAGCGAAAGCCCTTAAGCGGCCCGCGGTGAGCACCAAGGCACAACAGGCGCTCGCAGCACAGCGGGAAGCGATGAAGCGGGAGTCGGCTCGAGCAAGAAGCCAGCGTCGCGCGGATGAGGCGGAGGCGCGCTTCGAGCAGCGAAAGCTGAAGCGCAAGCAGAAGCATCGTGGGCATTGATCGCCATGTGCAGCAAGGCAAACCATATACAGCAGTGGGGCCAGTTCCACTTGAAGCCGACGCCGCGTAGACGCTAAAGGTGACGGCTATGCACGGGCACGGGCGAGCCACTGCACTTCACAGCTTGTTTCTCAAGTATTTGGGACGCACACGCGGCGTTCAAAAACGCGGAGCGACTCCACATGGCTCGAGACTGAGCCGAAGTGCCCTACTTCTCGCCCTCCAGCAGCCCCACGATACGGTCGATGTCGACGGCGAAGTGGGGCCTTCCCTCGCGCTCGTAGCGGTCGAGGTACGCCTGGCACTCGGAGACAATGCGCTTGGTGTTGCCGTCGATGATGCGCTGGAGCGTCTCGTAGTAGGCCGAGCCCTCGGTCCTGAAGCGGCGCTGGTAGGACTTGGTTATGGGGAACATCTTGATGTAGTGGATGCCGTGGCGACAGCCGGGGCGCGTCGTGGGGCGGGGTGGCAACGCAAAGTACTGGTCTTTGGGCACGTTGGGGGCGATGTTGGAATGCAGCGGCACGGCGAAGTCCCTGCGCTTCCCGCGGAAACGCAGCCTCACCACCACGATGCAGGGGCGATTGTGCTTAAGCATGAGCTCGCGTTCGCCCTCGACGAGGTCGAAGAAATCCTGGGGATGGATACGATCTTCATCGGCTACGCCCCCTTCATACGAAGCGGGGCCCGCATCGCTGCAGACCCCTACAGGTGGGCGATATTCTACGCCTTGCGGCACCCCGTCGCCCACGGAGGTTAAACGTACACGTAAGCCGTACTCTGAAAGCCGCGGCTTCCGGCAAGTAGTTTATACCACGAAAGGTCGCTTTCAACGCGCATAGCTCGCAAAATAACACTCGCTGGGCCGTCACCCCTGGCCGTTACCCTCCAATCTTCATTGGAGTCAGCAGGTCAATTCATATAGTTATGGGGGTGTATCCTAAAGGAAATCAAATTAATACCCCCATAACTAAGGAATTTTCTATTCCCACTCGATGGCGTCGATTCTGCCGTCCCGTCACTCCAGTTGCACCCAGTTTTCGGTGCCGTCTCGAGCCAAGTGCCGCCAGGTGACACCATGTCGTGCTTCGTCAGCTTCGGGGACAAAAGCTGGGACAGCCTCAAATACTTTTTTCAAACTCAGGACTTTGATTTTTTGTTTTTGTCCCAAAGAGCGCAGCGGGGCGCCTTAGGAGGCTCGATAGCGCTGAAAACGCCCGTTTTGAAACTCAACCGCCCTTTAACCCGCAAGCCGCCAGCTGCAATCGTAGGTGAATTAACGCAGGTGGCTTGCGCGACATTCGCAAAACCCCAGGTCGCAGGGCTTCGCCATCGGCGGGAAAGGTGAGTAGTCTCGGGTGGCTTGCTTATAAGTTAGTGAAATCCTGAAACGTGACAAGACTTATTACACGAATGATGTCGCCAGCTTCGGGATTGCCTCGTCGTCATAATATCCTTTGAGCTAACGAGGATGCCAGCTACGGGGTTGTCGATTTTCTGATGCATTAATAACCAGGCAAAGTCGGATAATCATATGAGCGGAGAGCACAAAAAGATAGCAGCTCATTAAGACAAATATCCTTGGCAGAATGCACTCCGGTGACTAGGATGACGACAGATGAACGAGGAGGACAGAACGATGCCATTACTCAGCGAGCGGTCGCTCGAATCTATTGCAAAGATGTTCGTGGGCGACGAAGGAGAGCTGTTCCACTACTTGTCGGGCCCTCAAATAGTGACATTCTTCAATGACCATTTTGACTTCCGGGACATCTACCAAGGTGGCAACGCTCCTACCAGATGGAGATACGCCGCCGGAAAGATAGCCAGTGTTGCGTCGAGCGGCCGTCTCGATCGTTTTTTCTCAATCGTTCTTGGATTCAAGTATATGGTCAGTACTTTTGGCTGCGATGAAATCGAAGCCCGAGAAAGGGCGGACAAAGCGAAGAAACGGTTCAACCAAGTACTAATCTCCGACGAGCTTGAGATAGTCGGAACAGACGGCGAGATGAAGCTTGTGGTGATTGATTCGGATCTAATCCCGATCGGGAAAGGCGGCTTTGCCGAAGCGTTCAGGCAAAAGTCAACAGGCAGAGTCCTGAAAAAGCTCATGCCCGAAGTAGCCCTTGATGCAAGAAACCGCCATCGCTTCAAGCGCGAATACGAGATAATGAATGATCTTTCGGAGCTGCCAGGGGTTCTCTGTGTCTTTGATTTCGACGAGAGCAATTGCTCCTACACGATGGAGGCCGGCGAGACCACGCTACTAGAGTTCATGGACAATCCTCTATCCGAGCAAGTCAAGATGTCCATAATCGAGCAGATAGTTGGCACCATGGCTGCCATTCACTCGCGCGGATACATTCACCGAGATCTAAGCCCCACGAATATTTTTCTACTGAGCGGCCAACTGAAGATTGCCGATTTCGGGCTTGGAAAGAACTTGAACACACTTTCATCCTACCAAACCACCAACACAAACAATTATGGACAGTGGTTCTACTGTTCACCTGAACAGCTTGTCTATCTAAAAGATGGGGACAAAAGGAGCGATGTCTTTTCCTTGGGCAGGATTATCAACTTCGTGCTCGCCGGACATCCGACAAAAACGAATCATCGTCTTCGACCGCTGGTAGAAAAAGCAACCGCAGACGATCCGTCGAAAAGATACCAGGATGCGGCAGAGTTTTTGAGCGCGATAAAGCGAAGGTTGTCTTCGATAGCAGATGCGGACCGGGAAACGAAACTTGCGGAAAAGGCAGCACGGGGAATCCTCGACGGAGAGGTTGCCGAATGGATTCTCGAAATGACCGATGAGCAGCTGTGCTCACGGGTAGCGTCAAACCCCGCGTTCGCTAAAACGGTTGTCAAATTTACGGAAATCGACAACGGCAATGCGGCCTTTGTCATGGATGCTATCGACCAGAGCATGACGCAAGTCTGCAAGACATGGGAAGACCACGATCCATTTGCCGACATCGCAAAGTCGATTGTTTTAAGCAAGGCGCCATACGACATCAAGGAGCGTGCCTGCCAAACGCTTTCATATGTAGCATGGCAAATCAACCGTTTCCATGCCCAGCATCTGATTGAGGATATTATCACCAGCGGAATAGACCCGATGCTGGAAGACCTTCTCAACGACTCCGTGTAGATTCATTAATGCAGCGCAGGCCTGCGTTCGTCTAGGGAAAACGATACGATAGACGGCATCTTGGTTGCACCCTAGGCCGTTCACCCTTCCGCTCGCTCCCATATAGTTCGATTTCGATAAGCTGAGTCCCAACCGATGGGTGCCATTTATCCGGGTGCACCTGGGGCAACGGGCCGGTAGGCCTGCGCAAGGTCGCTCGCAGAACGCGCAACATCAAACACGACAGAAGAGGCGAACGACAGATGCCGGACTCCGGACGACAGCACCGCGGAAGACGAGCATTCCGACCACAATCGAACGAATCTCGGTCCTAGGCAGGCGCCCGCACGGGCGCCTTTTACTTTTCAGGGACTTAGCCGCGAGCTAATCGGAGACCATAGAGCACTTCAAAACGGTTCAGAACGATAATCAACAAAACCGCAGGTAGAATATGCTGTTTTAAAAATCGTCTCTTACACTCCGCAACGCTCGGAAGCGCTCCGTTCAGGATTGTTCGTAACCCCCCGACCGTCCAAACAAAGAGGCGCAGTCCAAACTTGACCTGCGCCTCTCATCAAAAAGTATTATTTGTTGTATATCAATCCAAGCATCCAAGGGATTGGCATGAGAACGGCCGCCGCCAGCAACACAGGGATGCAAGCCACGATTGCCAGCCCTCCGCCAGCTCCTCGCGAAACCGCCTCACGAGAGCATCTGGCTCACACAGCGCTGCACGGCGGCGTAGTTGGAGCCCAACCGTCGCTTGCGCTCCTCGCCGTTGCCGTAGTCGCCGTTGATGACGGTGCGTGCCAGCGCGTCGATGTCGACCTCGCCACTGCCGGACGAAGAAGAACCGCCGGAACCACCGCCGAGAGAATCCGGTTCACCTCGGCCTGCACCTCGAAGTAGCGCGAGCCCAGGGCCCGTTTACGCGCCTCGCCGTTGCCGAACTCCTCGTTGATGACGCGCCACGCCAGGCTCGCCACGTCACCCGAGGGCGCAGAGCCGCCACTGCCGGAAGACCCCGCAGCCACGGTGTCCGAAGACCCGGCGCCTCGGCAGATGCGCGGGCGCAGGGCCGCCCTGCGCCCGGCGGCGATGTAGGGCGCGGGGCAGATCTTGTCGGTCACGTCGTAGCGGCGGATGACGCCGCCCTCGGAGATGCCGTAGCGCTTCATGAGGGTCTGCACGAGCCAGGCGAGCTTGCCCGCCTCGACCTCGCTGTAGTCCTCGCTAGCGCTCACGGCCTCGATGCCGACGCTGCGGCAGTTCATGAGCCAGTTGCCGGCGTGCCAGGCGGTGTCGCCCTCGGCCACGCTCTGGTAGATCTCGTCGGTGATGTCGCCCACGAAGTAGCGGGCGGACGACCCCTGCCGCTCGTTGTGCGAGAAGTAGATCGCGTTGTTGCGGGCCGACGCCAGAGTCGCCGTGTAGTGGATCACGATGCGGTCGATGGCGTGCGAGCGCCTGCGCGTCATGCGGTCGCTGCCGCACTGCTTGAACAGGATGCTATGCCCCATTGGCGCTGACCTCCTTGAATCCCGCGTCCTCGCCCTCCTCGGGCTTGAAGTCGCTGGGCGTGTCGGGCTCGCAGCCGGGCTCGCGCAACTCCTCCCAGCGCTCCTCCTCGCTTGCGTACTCACTCATAGGAATCGCCCGCCTTTCCCAGCTCGGCAATAACGGGCGAGAGCACGGCCATCACCATGGCCACGCACAGCGCGCGCCGCGTGGGGTCGAGCACGGCCACGCCCATGAGCAGGTCGACGTTGGCCACTACGACGCCCAGGACGCCCTGGACGACCGTGCGCATAAAGCGCCACTGCCGCTCGTTGCTCGTCAGAAAACGGTTCATCTGCCGCTCCTCTCCTCAAGAGCGTCAACGTCGCGCCTGACCACGGCCATGTCCTGCTCGAGCTTGTAGGTGCGCTCGATGAGGCAGTTGTGCTTCTCAACGCGCCGCGCGAGCTCGTCAATCTTGAGCTCCATCACCGCGCGGCTTCGCGAGTTCGACGCGATCACCCCGACCTGCGTCACGACGCCGATGAGCGCCACCGCAATAGACTCCACAAGGACCTCCCAGCAGAACATGGACCAACTTCAACGGCCCCATCATCCGCTGCGGTCACAAATCAGCTGGTAGCTGAATCGCTGCTATAAAAAGCGAGGTAAAATAAGAAAAAGCACAGTAACGATTGTTCGAAAGAGTCGCTAACGGGAGGTAGAAATGGAAAGCCGGCTTTACGAGGAGGGGTACGACGAAAGTCTCTTGAGAGCTGTAGCGGCTCTTAACGAGACTCCTGCATCCACGGAAGCAATCCTGGGCCTGTTGCAAAAACACTGGGATTTGCCTCGAGGAGAAGCGGAGCAGCTGTTGTCGCAGGAACGCTACGAAGGATTCTTCCAGCGTGATTTCGCAAGATACCTGACGATGTACGAAGGCTTTTCCAAAGAAAAGGCAAGGGCATATACGACTAGCCACATGAACCTTCTGGCTCTGCGAAAAATCGAAAGGCCGTGGGCTATCGAGTACAACAGGCTTTATCGCCAGATCGAAAAGCAGAAGCCTCAAATAAAGGGGAAGGTTCACCTATCTTCCGAAATCGAGGAGTAAAGCAGTTCTCGCTACACGCCGCCGCATCCCATCGCCTAACCCACACCACGGGGGCGGCGCGCTCACCCCTGGCAGCAGCGCAGGAAGGGCGCCTGCGCAGCTGCCAGGGGTGCCATTATGCTCAGTCCCAAGCCGCTACCCGGCAGTGAGGTAGCCCGCCTGCCCCTCGCGGTCGATGTGGCACATCGCGTACGTCGTCTGCTTAGAGTCGTAGGTCGTGCCGTTGCCACCCGCGATGGCCTTGCAGTTGTAGAACGTGGAAGAGCCCGTGCACCCGCTCGGCAGCCCCCAGTCGGCATCGACCAGGATGCGCTCAAGGGCGGTGCAGGCACCGAACGTGTAGAGCATGCTAGAAAGCGACGCCAGACTCATGCCCCGCAGATCGAGCTCGGTGAGCGCGGAGCACGAGTTGAACGTACGGTTCATGTAGGCCACGCCGCGCAGGTTCGCCATGCCAGAGACCGAGGTCAGGGCGTTGCAACTGTAGAACCAGTAGTTCAGGTTCACGTTGGCGACCCTCGATGTGTCGGCGGCGATGGTCACGCGCTTCACGCTCTTGCCGAACGAAGCCCAGGGCGTCGCCTGGATCGCGGCGTACTTGGCGTTGGCGCAAAGCGTGTCGGAGGCCAGCACCTCGCGACCTGTCGCATCGGCCTTGGCGAACCCGATCTTGAGCTCGCCGTCGGCGAACAGCGTGGCGTTGAGCCAGGTGCGGACTTCGTACTCGGGGTCAGTCAGAACGCCACCCGCCCCCAGCTTGAGGACGGAGGCGCCGGAGGTCTGGAACGGCACGAAGCCGTCGGCGCCGCCCATTGAGTTCGATTTGAGTTTCACGGGCCCCGAAACGTCCCCGTTTCGGGGCCCGGGGACAAAAATCGCACGTCTACTCACTTGGGATAAATCCTTACTCCCATTCCTCCGAATACCGCCCAGTGCTTTGCCATCTTGAAACACTGGGAGTAAATAGCGAAATAGCAGGTGAAAGGGAGTAAAAGACCAAAGAAAAAGCCTCCGTCCCAACGCGGGAACGGAGGCTAGGAAATCGTTTTTACTCACCGCCGTCGCTGGTGGCTTTGCCATGACTGTCGTACGAAACGAAACTCAGCGGCACAGTGCGTCACTCAAAAGTGCAGGTCAGAACCCTATCAGCCTACTCCCACTCGACAAATTCAAGTATATGAGGAAGTATTTCTCTTGAATTTACAGGTAAAATATTCGCAAATTTGCTAATATTTTACCTGCTATTTTCGGCTGTCAATTTTCTTAGTATCAAAATAGTATCACAAGAGGCTGGAAAATGCAACAGAATTATGTGGAGCTCTACATAATTCTGTAACCTTCTTTGCTGTGGTGTATCAAGTAATCTTACTGAACATATGGCGCACCTTGTCCAGGCGGCTGTTTGGACGGCGGGGCTGGATGACCG
>CAUFWM010000026.1 GCA_959596505.1 uncultured Collinsella sp. | reverse complement strand
CCGACAAGAAGGTCGCCGTCGTTCCCACCAAGACCGTCCCGCAGGCGTTCTCCGCACTGTTCGCGGTCCTGCCCGATTCCGAGCTCGAGGACGCCGTTGCCGCTATGGTCGACGCCATCAGCGAAGTTCGCGATGGCGAGGTTACCCGTGCCGTGCGCGATTCCAGTGCCTCTGACGGCTCTCCGATTCACTCCGGTGACGTCATGGGTATCATTGCCGGTTCCATCGACGTGGTCGGCTCCGATGTTAAGCAGGTCACGCTCGACTGCATCAACCGCATGCAGGAGGAAGAGGAGGGCGATGCGCTGACGATTCTGGCCGGCGAGGAGCTGTCCGATGAGGCCTTCAAGGAGATCGTCGACGCCATCGAGGAGGCTCAGCCCGACTTGGAGATCGACGCTCATCGTGGCGAGCAGCCGCTCTATCCCGTGATCTTCTCGATCGAGTAGGCATCTGCCCATGTCCGAGCTGTGCTCCGTGCCGCGCGTCTCGGAGCGCTTTGCCCAGAGCAATGCGCTCGACGAGGATATCGCGCGACTCAAATATGTTTCGGGTAAACGTGAGGAGGCCCTTCGCCGTCTGGGAATTCGGACGGTGGGGGACCTCCTTCTCCATATCCCTCACCGATATCTCGACTTTACGCGCTCCTGGTCCATTGAGATGGCGCCCATCGGTACCGTGTGCACGATTGTCGCCACGGTCGATCGTATCGTTCAAAAGCAGCCCCGTCCGCGTATGCAGGTGACCGAGGTCTCGCTGGTGGACGAGACGGGGGTGCTGCAAGTCGCCTTTTTCCGTCAGCCCTGGATTGCCCAGCAATTTAAGCAGGGCGACCGCCTGGCCGTGATGGGTAAGGTCGAGTTTGCCTACGGCTTTAAGCAGATGGCCTCTCCGCATTTCGAAAAGCTCGAGGAAGGACGTGCCGCGGGTACTATCCTGCCGGTCCATTACGTGAGCGATGGCGTGAGCCAGGCATGGATGCGCCGCATCGTTAGCGGTGCGCTCGAGGTTGTCGGCAATCCCTTCGACCCGATTCCCGCCCGCTTACGCGCCAAGCGCCGCCTGATGAGCAATGCCCGCGCGCTGCGCTCAATTCACTTTCCCTCGAGCATGGCCGAGCGCGATATCGCGCGCCGCCGCCTTGCCTATGAGGAGTGCCTCTGCCTTCAGCTGGCGCTGCGCCTGCGCAACGACGGCGGCTTGGTCGAAGCCGCTCCCTACGCCCATACCGCGGGCGAGCACCTGGCGGCGCTCAGGGAAGCCCTACCGTTTTCGCTGAGCGACGAGCAGGAGGGCGCGTTCCAAGACATCCTGAACGATATGCGTGATGGCGGGCGCGTGATGAACCGCCTGCTTCTGGGCGACGTCGGTACCGGCAAGACGGCCGTCGCCGCCTGCGCGCTGGCTGTCGCGGCCGATTCGGGCACCCAGTCCTGCGTTATGGCGCCAACGGGCGTGCTGGCGCGCCAATATGCCGATAAGACCGGTCCCTTGCTCTCGCAGGCTGGTATGTCCTGGGCGCTCCTGACGGGTGCCACGCCGGCGGCCGAGCGCGAGCAGATCCATGCGCAGTTGGAATCGAGCGAGCTTGACGTCCTCTTTGGCACTCACGCGGTCCTTTCGGATGACGTGGCGTTTAAGCATCTTTCGCTTGTCGTCATCGACGAGCAGCACCGCTTTGGTGTGGGTCAGCGCAATGCCCTGCGTGCCAAGGGCCCGGGTGCCGATCTGCTTGTTATGACGGCGACACCGATTCCGCGCACGTTGGCGCTCTCGGTCTACGGCGACCTGGACACGAGCATCATCCGCCATCGGCCTGTTCCGGGGGCGGGCGTTACGACGCGCGTGCTCACCGAGTCGAGCCGCGACCTTGCCTACGGCGCCATTCGCGAGGCGCGCGAAAAGGGCCAGCAGGCCTACGTGATTTGCCCGCTCGTGGAGCCGAGTGACTCGGCCGATGAGCTGGAAGACGTGCCCGGTATCGCCCGCGACGACGAGGGCCGCGTGACCGTCCCCGTGCCGCTGCACGATACGGCAACCGAGCTCGAACGACTGCGTCTGGCCCTGCCGGGACTTACCATCGAGCGCCTTCACGGCCGCATGCCGGCGGGGGAGAAGGACCGGGTCATCGATGCCTTTAAGCGTGGCGAGATTGATGTGCTCGTCTCGACCACGGTGGTCGAGGTGGGCGTCGACGTGCCCAACGCCACCGTCATGGTCATCGAGAACGGCGAGCGCTTTGGATTGGCGGCCCTGCACCAACTGCGCGGTCGCGTGGGCCGTGGCAGCGTGTCGGGCACCTGCCTGGTCATGACGCACTCCAAGGGCAATGGCGGCGCATCGGCGGCGCAAGACCGTCTCCAGTCGCTCGAAAAGACCTCGGACGGCTTTACGCTCGCCCAGATGGACCTGCGCCTGCGCCACGAGGGCGAAATCCTGGGCTACCGTCAGCACGGCGGCGTGACCTTGCGCTTTGTGGACCTGGACGCCGACGAGGATCTTATCGAATGGGCCCATTTGGACGCGGTCGAGCTCTTGCGGTATGCTTGCAACCTTGACTCCGTGGCGACGCGCCCCTTGCGCGACGCGGTCGCCACACGCTATCGACATATCTTTAAGGAGGTCAGCGGAGGATGAGAATCATCGGCGGTGAATGGCGCGGCCGCAAGATCGAAGAGCCGCGTGGGCGCGATGTCACCCGTCCCACGACCGATCGCGTGCGCGAGGCATGTGCTTCCATGGTCATGTCGGCGTTCGACTTCGATTTGGACGAGGTCCGCGTGCTGGATGCCTTTGGCGGCTCCGGCGCCCTGGGAATCGAGATGCTCTCGCGTGGCGCCCGCTCGCTCACCACGTTCGAGATCGATCGCAATGCCGCTCGTCTGATCACCAAGAATATCGAGTCGCTGTGCCGCGACCGCTCGCGCTGGCGCGTCGTTACCGGCGATGTGCTGGCGAGCGCTTCGCGCGGCCGCGTGCCAGGTGGTCCTTTTGATCTGGTCCTGCTCGATCCACCGTATGCCTTTGGCGCCGAGCCGGTCGAGGAGCTGCTGCAAAATTTTTCCCAGCAGGGACTGCTGACGCCCGGGGCCTTTGCCCTGTTTGAGCATGCCGCAACCGATGCGGGCGCTCATCCAGCTGGTTTTGAGACTGTACGAGAGAAGCGCTACGGCATTACCTCGGTTGACTTGCTGCACTGGGTGACCGAGGACGAGAGCGACCATGCTGACGAGAACGAAAATGACGAGGATGCGCCTTCGGAGGACACCCATGAATGACACCATCAACCGCGTGATCGTCCCGGGCACCTTCGATCCCATCACCTTTGGCCATATTGACGTGATCCGCCGAGCCCGCCGCATCTTTCCCAGCGTGATCGTCGCCGTGGCCGAATCGCAGGGTAAAAACGGCGTGGGCACCACCTTTATGCTCGACGAGCGCGTGGCGCTGGCCCGCGAGGCCCTCGGCGATTTGGACGGCGTCGAGGTGCTGCCCTTCACCGGCCTGCTGGTCGACTTTGCACGTGAGCAGGGGGCAGGTGCCGTCGTTAAGGGTCTGCGCGCCATGACCGACTTTGAATACGAGCTGCAGCAGGCCGACCTCAACTATCGCCTGGATTGCGAGCTGGAGTCCATCTTTGTCATGAGTGCTCCGCAGTACGGGTACATCTCGAGCTCGGTGGTGCGCCAGATCGCTTCGCTTGGCAGCGATGTATCGACGTTTGTGCCGCCCAACGTGGTCGCAGCGCTCAAACATCGCTTTTCGTGACGTTTTTTATTGCCTGGTGGCATGTGGTAAACTAACACGATGATATGTTACCTATGAAAGGAGACCGGATGCCGGGCGAGAATTTTCCTGGCGACAGGATCGTGAGTCTTGTCGACGAGCTCGAGGGGCTCATCGAAGAGGCTAAGACGCCGTTCGGCAAGAACGCCCAGATGAAGGTTATCGACGCCGACGTCTTCTTTAACATCCTCGATGAGATCCGCATGAGCTATCCCGAGGAGTGGCAGAAGTCCCGCCGTATCCTCAAAGAGCGCGAGGAGCTTATGGCCTCCGCCGCCGCTCAGGCCGATTCCATCATTGCCGATGCTCAGCAGCAGGCGCTCACCATTGCCGGTGAGCAGGAGATCGTCCGCTTAGCCCAGCAGCAGGCCGACGACATCCGCGACCGTGCCCAGCAGTACGAGCGCGAGACGCGTTATGCCGCCGAGGATTACGCCGAGCAGGTCTTTACGCACCTCGAGGAGAACCTTAAGAGTCTGACCGGCACCGTCACTCGTTGCCGTCAGCAGCTCAACGAGGGCGCCGCTCAGCAGAACGGTCAGTGGTAATGGCTGACTTCCCGAGCGTAACCGTCGATCTTTCCGAGCAGCTCGAGTTTCCCGGAGACTCTTATCCGCTGGCCGGCAAGGTCGATGTCGCCACCTACACGGTGGGCGAGAAGGAGTACCAGCTGCAGGACGGCATTTCCTACGACGTGGTCTTTACCAACGCCGGTACCGGTGTTCTGCTTTCGGGCATGGTCCGCGCTCACGCCACCGGCGAGTGCGATCGCTGCCTGGAGCCCGCATCGTTTGATATCGCAGGCGAGATCGAGGAGTTCTACCTCTTTAACGAGCCCGAGGACCCCGAGGCCTACGAAGACGGCTACGAGTTGCTGGGCGAGGATCGCATTGTCGATCTGGGAGAGCCCATCAACGACGCGGTCGTCATGGACACGCCGTTCGTTGTCCTGTGCAAGCCCGATTGCCGCGGCCTTTGCCCCACCTGCGGCATCAATCTCAACGTCGAGCAATGCGATTGCGCCGCCAAGGCGGAGGCCGAATGGGCCGCTGCCACGGAAAATCCATTTGCAGCATTGAAGAATCTCAAGCTTGACGAGTAAAACTGTGGTAGTATCGCTACTTGCGCGTAATCGCCACACTGGATAGTTCATAAGGAAGGTCACTATGCCCGTACCTAAACAAAAGCAGGGTCGTATCCGCACCCATACCCGTCGTTCCGCCAACATGAAGATCTCGGCTGCGGCTCAGTCCACGTGCCCCCGTTGCGGCGCTGTTAAGCTCCCGCACCACGTGTGCCCCAGCTGCGGTTTCTACAAGGACCGCGAGGTTATCGTTACCGAGTAATTGTATACTCTGGATACGATGCCGTTCCAACTGGAACCACAATGGCCGGCTCAATGAGTCGGCCATTTTTGTATAAGGAGCATATGAAATGAGTAACGTTCGCGTTTGTGTAGACGTTGTGGGCGGAGACGAGAGGCCCCAGGTTGTCCTCGACGGTATCGAGGCTGCGCTCGAGGCAGATTCCGAGATCGAGATTTTGGCCGTCGGTCCCGCCGAAATCGTCAACCCCTTTGCCGCAGCGCATGCCCGCGTGGAGGCTCTGGAGGCCCCCGATGTCATCAGCATGGAGGACGATCCCATCCGCGCCGTGATGACTAAGCGCAAGTCCTCGATCGTGCTTGCATGCCGTGCCATTAAGAAGGGCAATGCGGACGCGTTTTTCTCGGCCGGCTCGACCGGTGCCATGACCGCTGCCGCCACGGCCTACGTTACGCCGTTTAGGTATTTGGCAGAGGGTAAGAAGCAGCCGGTCCGTCCGTGCCTGACCAACGCACTGCCCAATCGCGCCGGCGGCCTGACGGTGCTGTGCGATATGGGCGCCAATCCCGATGTCACGGTGGACGACATGGTGCGTTTCGCCCAGATGGGCTCTGCCTATGCCCGCGTGGTTTTGGGCATTGAGCATCCCCGCGTGGGCCTGCTTGCCAACGGCACCGAGGACGAGAAGGGCTCCAACTTTACCAAGTCGTGCTTCCCGGCCATGAAGACCGCGGTTCCCGGCTTTGTGGGCAACTGTGAGGGTACCGACCTTACGTCGGGCAATTTTGACGTCGTGGTCGCCGACGGCATGTCGGGCAACATCGCGCTCAAGGCCACCGAGGGCGCTGCCAAGTTTTTGCTGCAGGAGCTCAAGGGTGCCTTTATGTCCTCGCTCGGCACCAAGATCGCCGCGCTGCTCATCAAAAAGCAGATGCGCGAGATTAAGGCCAAGCTTTCGGGCGACGCCAAGGGCGGCGCGATCCTGCTGGGCCTGCGCGGTGTCGTGTTGATCGGCCACGGCGCCACGTCGGTCGAGGCCGTCAAGAACGGTACGCTTGCCGCGGCCCAGGCCGTACGTGCCGGGCTTGTCCAGGACGTTGCCAATTCCATGGACGGTATCGTTTTGTAAGAGCCCCGTTACGTGGCTCAACCTGTACCGTGTGGGGTAGAATCGGAGCCGTATTGCAACGCGGCTCCGGTTGCCGTGTTGTGTTGTGTTCCATGACATACGAGAGGAAGCGCTATGGACCGCTCCGAAATCTTCGATAAGATCGCCGAAATTGCCGCTGACGTGCTGGGCGTCGATGTCGCCGACATTAGCGACGAGACCACTTTTGACGATCTCGATGCCGATTCGCTCGAGCGTCTGCAGTTGGTGACGGCCATCGAGGACGAGTTCGACCTCGAAATCGATGACGAGACCCTGCTGTCGCTCAACTCTGTCGCCGACGCCGTCGACGCGATCGAAAACGCCAAGGAGGCCTAAGTCTTGGCTTTGTCTGAACGACTCACGCGTGCCCAGGAGATCCTGGGCCATGAGTTCAATAACAAGGTGCTGCTGCGCGCGGCGCTCACGCATCCCTCGGCCGTCGAGGGCCTGCCGGTCTCTGCCAGCTATGAACGCCTTGAATTTTTGGGCGATTCCATTTTGGGCGCCGTGGTGGCCCGTTCGCTCTTTGAGTCCTATCCCGAGTTTGACGAGGGCAAGCTCACACGCCTGAAAGTGTCCCTTGTCTCGGGCGCCACGCTGTCCGAGGTGTCGCACGAGCTGGGTATCGACGACATCATCATCTTTGGCGCCTCCGAGACCGGTACCGGCGCGCGCGGTCTGCACTCGGCGCTTGAGAACGTTTACGAGTCGCTCGTGGGCGCGTTGTATCTGGATGCCGGTTGGGATGCGGCGGCGGAGTTCATCCACCGTACGCTTAAGCCGCACCTGGCCACCGAGCGTGCCGAGCACCCCGCGAACCCCAAGTCGTTCTTGCAGGAGTGCGTGCAGGCAGACGGCCACGAGCCTCCCGCGTATAAGCTGGTCGGCTCCGAGGGCCCCGCACATGCGCCCACCTTTACCGCTGTGGTGCTCATCGACGGTATTCGCCAGGGCCGCGGCACCGGTTCCTCCAAGAAGGAGGCCGAGGGGGCCGCTGCACTCGAGGCGCTCGACCGCATGGGCTACACCACCAACGGCGTGATTCTTAACAAGAAGCCTGTTTAAGCGAGGAACCGTGTATCTCAAGTCCCTCACGCTCAAAGGGTTCAAGTCGTTTGCCGACCGCGCCCATATGTCATTTGAGCCGGGCCTGACCGTCATCGTCGGTCCCAACGGCTCGGGAAAATCGAACATCTCTGACTCGATTCTGTGGGTCCTGGGCGAGCAGAGCGCCAAGCAGCTGCGCGGCCAGGCCATGGAGGACGTCATCTTCTCGGGCTCGTCAGCGCGCAAGCCGGTGGGTGTCGCCGAGGTCACGCTGGTGCTCGATAACTCGGACCATATGCTGCCCGTCGACTTTGACGAGGTCGCCATCACCCGTCGCATGTATCGCTCGGGCGAAAGCGAGTACCTCATCAACTCGAGTCCGTGCCGCCTGATGGACATTCAGGACATCCTGCACGATTCGGGCCTGGGCAAGGATACGCATTCCATCATCAGCCAGGGCAAGCTCGACGCCATTTTGCAGAGCCGCCCCGAGGAGCGCCGCGCCCTGATCGAGGAGGCTGCCGGCATCTCCAAGCACAAGCGCCGCAAGGAGCGTGCGCTCAAAAAGATTAAATCGATGGACGAGCACCTGACCCGTGCCCGCGACATCAATAAGGAGATCGCCCGCCAGCTGCGGCCGCTGGAGCGTCAGGTCGATCGCGCGCGCAAGTACAAAGAGCTGTCCTCGCGTGCGAACGAGCTTACGCAGATGCTGGCCGTCGACGAGCTTCGTTCGCTGCAGTCGCAGTGGAACGACCTGGAGAGCCGCTCCAAGGAGGGTGCTGCCGAGCTTGAGCTTGCGCAGTACCGCTTGGGCGAAAAGGAGCGCGAGCTCGAGAAGTTCCAGGTCATGCTCGAGGAAAAGGGCCTGTTTGTGGGCGATCTGGGCGAGCAGCGCCGCCATATGCAAGACGTGGTCGGCCGCATCAACTCCGACATGCGCCTACTCGAGGAAAAGGGCCACAACATGGTGTCGCGCCTGTCCGACATGCGCGGCCAGATCTCGAGCTCTGAGCATCAGCGTCGTCGCGTTGTCGAGGAGCTCGAGGATGCGCGTGCCCAGCTTGAGGAAGTGACCGGTGCGCACATGCAGGCCCAGGACGACGTTGACGCCGCCGGTCCTGCCGCCGCCGAGCTCCACGAGCGCCGCGTTGCGCTCGACAATCAGATTTCGCAGCTCACGCGCGAGCAGCGCGATGTCCAGCGTGTGGCCGATAACGCCGCGCTCGAACTCGCCAAGGTGAAGGACTCGCTGAGCAACGCCGAGGTCGAGGACAACATGTACGCCTCGCGCCTGGAGCAGATCGACGAGCAGCTCGAGGAGGTTACGGCCTCGCTCGAGAGCCGTCGCGACCGCGCTGAGGAACTTGACGGTGCGCTCGATCAGTCCCGCCAGGCCCAGATTGATGCGCGTGAGGCCACCGAGGTCGCCCGTGCGGCGTTGAAGGACTTGCGTAATCGCGAGAGTGAGGCGCGCAACAAGCTGTCCGAGGTGCGCTCGGAGCTTGCCAGCCAAAAAAAGCTCGATGCCCGCATGGCTGACAGCTCGCCGCTGGTGAGCCGACTGATGGGCGCGCTGGGCGATGATGTCTCGGTTCGTCTGGGCGATGTGCTCGAGGCTCCTCGTGAGCTCGAGGGCCTGGTCGAGCAGCTGCTTGCCGGCGATATCGATGCCTTGCTATTTGATGACGTCGCCACGCTTGAGCGCGCCGGTCGTGCGGCTCTGGACCAAAAGAAGGCTTCGGGCGAGGCACTGCTGGTGGCGCGCGGCGTGAGCGGCGGTGCTGCCACTAAGGGCGCTGCCGGTTCGCGTCTGGTCGATCGTCTGTCCGTGCGCTCCGGTTATGGCCCGGTTGTCGAGGCCCTGCTCGGCGGCTATTACGTGGTCGATGACTTGGCTGCCGCGCTGGCGGCACCAGTCGTTTACGGTGTGACCTATGTGACGCCCGATGGCGCCCGCGTGAGCTGTGGCGGCCTGGTGCGCGTGGGACTCGATGCCGGCGAGGCTTCGGGTGCCCTGGAGCGCAAGCGTCGCATTCGCGAGCTGGAGGGCTTGGAGCCCGATTTGGCTGCCGTGTTTGAGCATGTGTCGGATCAGGTCGTCGAGGCCAATGCGGCCGTCGAGGAGGCACGTGCCGCCGAGGGCGATGCCGCCGGCGAGATCGCCCGTCTTGAGGGCGAGCGCCGCTCGCTGCTCTCCGAGATCGGCCGCCTGGAGCAAAGCGCCAACAACGCCGAGGTCGAGCGCGTGCGCATCTCCAAGCGCCGCGAGCAGGCCGCCGAGGCCGTTCGCGCTGCGCGCCCGCGCGTGGACGAGCTCACCCGTTCGCGCGACGAGGCCCGTGCGCAGGCAAGCGACCTGGGTCTCCAGATTGCCGAAGCCAACGACGAGCTCGATCGCGTGCGCCGTGACGATTCCGAGGCCGCCGGCAAGCTCGCCGATGCCAAGGTGCGCCTGGCCCAGACGAGCGAGCGTCTGCGTTCGCTGAAGGGCCGCGTGCCCGACCTGGAGCATCGTCTGGAGGGCATCGACCGCCGTATCCGCGGAACACGCCAGGCCTCGCGCTCTCTCGAGCTGCTGCGCCTGCGCGTCGACCCCATGCACGAGCGCTATTCGGCCCTGCTGGAGCGCGCGTCGGATTGGGCCGCGCGTCTGCGTGACCAGGCTTCGCTCGAGGAGGCGGACTCGGCCTCGCTTAAGAAGACCATCGAAGACGCCAAGGCCGAGGTTGCTCGTGCCAAGGAGCGGGTCGATGCCGCCACGGCGACGCAAAATGAGTTCAAGGTCTCCCGCGGCAAGCTCGAGGTGCAGGTAGAGGCGGCCATCAAGGCCATTACCGCCGATGGCACCACGGTGCTCGAGGAAGCGCTCATGCTTCCTGCGCCCACCGACCGCGATGCCGCCGAGCGCGAGCTCAACCAGCTCGTGCGCCAGATCAACAACCTGGGCCCTGTGAACCAGGTTGCCATGGAGGAGTACGAGCAGCTCAAGCGCCGCGCCGATTACATCGAGGAGCAGCTGGCCGATCTTGAGAGCGCACGCAAGGCGCTCACCAAGATCACGGCGGCCATCGACCGTAAGATGCGTAAGGCCTTCCTGGTGACCTTTGAGAAGGTCGATGCGAACTTCCGCGAGATCTTCGCCATGCTGTTCCCGGGTGGCCAGGCGCATCTGGAGATGACCGACCCCGAGCATCCTGCCGAGACGGGCATCGAGGTCGTGGCGCAGCCGCGCGGCAAGCGCATCACCAAGATGATGCTCATGTCGGGCGGCGAGAAGAGCCTGACGGCGCTCGCCTTGCTCTTTGCCGTGTATCGCACGCGTACGGTGCCGTTCTATGTGCTGGACGAGGTCGAGGCGGCGCTCGATGACGCCAACCTGTCCAAGCTCATCGGCGCGCTCGATGTTTTGCGTTCCGATACGCAGCTCTTGGTTATCTCGCATCAGCGCCGTACTATGGAGGACGCTGACGTCCTCTACGGCGTCTCGATGCAAGCCGACGGCGTCAGCCGCGTCGTCTCGCAAAAACTCGATCGCGAAACCGGAAAGGTCGTGAATGCATAATGGGATTCTTCGATGCTCTCTCGCGCGGACTTGAGCGCAGCCGCGAGGCCCTCAACGAGGTCTTTTATTTTGGCGGCGAGGTCGACGAGGATTTTTGGGAGGACCTAGAGGACACTCTCGTCATGGGTGACATGGGTGCCGAGGTCGCGATTAAGGTGTCCGATGACCTGCGCGATGCCGCGGCCAAGAAGAACCTCAAGACCGCCCCGCAACTCCGTCGCGCCCTGGCCGAGCAGCTCGAGCAACATTTTGTGCCCGCCGAGCGAGATCCGTTCGCCGACACGCCGAGCTGCGTGCTGTTTGTGGGCATTAACGGTGCCGGCAAGACCACCACGGTCGGCAAGATCGCGAGCGCCATGGCTGCCCGCGGCAAGAATGTCGTGATTGGCTCGGCCGATACCTTCCGCGCCGCCGCCATCGAGCAGCTCGATGTGTGGGGCCAGCGCGCCGGCGTCCCCGTCATCAAGCGCGACCGCGGCTCCGACCCGGCGAGCGTTTGCTACGACGTGCTCGACGAGGCCGACAAGCGCGGCAGCGACCTGGTGCTTATCGACACCGCCGGCCGTCTGCACACGAGCCCCGAGCTCATGCGCGAGCTTGCCAAGGTGGTCAACGTGACGCGTAAGCGCGCCGCCAATATGGCCGCCGGCCCCATGCCCGTCTCGGTCGTCCTCGTAATCGATGCCGCGACGGGCCAAAACGGCCTGAACCAGGCGCTCGAGTTTAACGAGGCGTTGGGTCTGGACGGTATTATCATGACAAAGCTGGACGGCACGGCTAAGGGTGGCATCGCCATGGCCGTGGCCGAGAAGCTCAAGCTCCCAATCCTGCGCATTGGCGTGGGCGAGCAGGTCGATGACCTGCAGGAGTTCAATGCCAAAGATTTCTGCCGCGCCCTGGTGGGCGAGTCCAATTAAGGAGTGACTAGTGTTTGATTCCCTGAGCGATCGCCTCAACGACACATTTGACCGCCTGCGCGGCAAGGGCAAGCTGACCGAGGCCGATATCACCTCGGCCATGCGCGACATTCGCATGGCGCTGCTCGAGGCCGACGTCAACTTCAAGGTCGTCAAGGAGTTCGTCGCCAAGACCAAGGAGCGCTGCATGACCGCCGAGGTCATGGAGTCGCTGTCGCCGGCGCAAAACGTCGTCAAGATTGTGCTCGACGAGCTCACCGAGATGCTCGGTTCCACCGAGAGCAAGCTCGTCTTTAGCAACCGCATTCCCAATGTCATCATGCTCGTCGGCCTGCAGGGCTCCGGTAAGACTACGGCTGCCGTAAAGCTGGCCTACCTGCTCAAGAAGCAGGGCCGCTCGCCGCTGCTCGCCGCGTGCGATGTCTACCGTCCCGCCGCTGCCGACCAGCTGGCCACGCTCGGCGGAGAGATCGGCGTGCCGGTCTTCCGCGGTGACGGCGAGCACCCGGTCGATATCGCCAAGGGCGCCATTCAGGAGGCCGTCGACCACCTGCGTGACGTGGTCATCGTCGATACCGCCGGTCGTTTGCAGATCGACGAGCAGATGATGCAGGAAGCCGTGGACATCAAGAAGGCCGTCAAGCCCGATCAGGTGCTGATGGTCGTCGATGCCATGACCGGCCAGGATATCGTCAACGTCGTCTCGACCTTTGCCGAGCGCACCGACTTTGACGGCGTGATTATCTCCAAGCTCGACGGCGATGCCCGTGGTGGCGGCGCGCTTTCTGTGCGCCAGGTGACCGGTAAGCCCATTAAGTTCGTGAGCATGGGCGAGAAGCCCGATTCGCTGGAGCCGTTCTACCCCGACCGCATGGCCAAGCGCATCTTGGGCATGGGCGATGTTGTCGGCATCATCGAGAAGGCCCAGGAGGCGGCCGACGCCGAGCAGCTCGAGGCTGCCGAGCGTATGCTGCGCGAGGGCTTTACCATGAACGACATGCTCGACCAGATGAAGGCCGTCAAGAAGATGGGCGGCATGAAGGGCATTCTGGGTATGCTTCCCGGCGGTCAGCGCGCGCTCAACCAGATGGGCGGCAACCTGGACGAGGGCATCTTCGATAAGAACGAGGCCATCATCATGTCGATGACCAAGGAGGAGCGCCTGCGTCCCTCCATCATCAACGGCCAGCGCCGCGCGCGTATCGCCAAGGGCGCCGGTGTGACCCCCACCGAGGTCAATAGCCTTATGAAGCAGTGGGGCGAGATGAACAAGATGATGGGCCGCATGCGCACGATGGCCAATCAGGCACAGGCCGGCGGCAAGAAGGGCAAAAAGGGCAAGAAGGGCAAAAAGATGCGCATGCCCAATATCCCTGGGCTGGACGCTATGGGTCTGGGCGGTATGGGCGGCCTGGGTACGGGCGGTCCCAAGTCCGATATGGAGCTGCTGCGCCAAATGGAAGCGCAGATGCGCAATAAGAAATAGGGCTGTAATTCCAGCTTGATATGGCAAAGGCCACTCGGAAGTTACCGGGTGGCCTTTGTTGTTGGCTTTGATAGTTGGGCTGCGTTCAGTGTCGCGCCCCGAGCTCGCGGTGCCGTGCCGTTAGTGGCAGCCGCAGCCCTCGTGGCCCTCGTGCTCGTGATGGCCGTGGCAACTGCAGGACTCGCCATGTTCGTGGGCGTGGTCGTAGTCATGGCCGTGGCAGTCGCAGGTGGCCTCGCCGGTCTGCGCGAGCGTACCGGCAATGAGGGCTTCGACGCAAGCGTCGCAGTTGCCCTGGGCTCCTGCATAGACCGTGATGCCGGCCTGGGCGAGCGCGTTGATGGCGCCGCCGCCGATGCCGCCGCAGATGAGCGTGTCAACGCCACCGTTGGCAAGCAGGCCCGCCAAGGCGCCGTGGCCGGTGCCACCGGTGTTTACGACCTGCTCGTTGAGCACCTTGCCATCCTGGATGTCGTAGATCTTGAACTGTTCGCTGCGGCCAAAGTGCATAAAGATATTGCCGTCGTCGTACGTCGTTGCCACCCTCATGGTGTCGACCTCCTTTGCTGGCCATGCGGCCGTCGTCGTGGTGATGGGGGAATACGCGATGTTGCCGCCTTCGATGACAATCGCCCGTCCATTGACCAGCGCGTTTGCCACCTTGCGATGTGCGCGGCTGCAGATGGCCGCCACGGTGGCGCGAGCGATACCCATTTGTTGGGCGACTGCCTCCTGATTGAGTCCTTCCAGGTCGCACAGTCGCAGGACCTCGAGTTCGTCGACCGTCATGTCGATGGCATCTCCGCTGGCAAGGCCGTCGGGGGTAAAACCGCGATATTCGGGGATGATCCCAACGCGGCGCAATTTTTCTCGTCTTCCTGCCATTCACTCTCCTTATCTGACATATGTCAACAATAGAATATCGACCGTACGGATTTGCGCAAGGAATTTCTGGCATATGTCAGAAAATGAGGGCTTATGTTTGGGCTGTGGGGTCGCGTGCGCCTAGGCTACAATGAATTTCGCTTATAGGCGACTGACAGGAGGGTCAATGAGCAAGGCTGATCAACAGTTTGTAACCATGTGCCGCGATATCTTGGACCATGGCACCACCACCGAGGGCCAAAAGGTCCGACCGGTGTGGGAGGACGGCACCCCTGCCTATACCATTAAAAACTTTGGCGTTACGGCTCGCTACGACCTGCGTGAGGAGTTTCCCGCGCTCACACTGCGTCGCACGGCGCTTAAGTCTGCCATGGACGAGATCTTGTGGATCTATCAAAAGAAGTCAAATAACGTCCGCGACCTCAACAGCCATATTTGGGATGAGTGGGCCGACGAGACTGGCTCCATCGGCAAGGCCTACGGGTACCAGATTGGGCAGAAAAGCCATTATGCCGAGGGTGACTTTGACCAGATGGACCGCGTGCTGTACGACCTTAAGAACACGCCGTACAGCCGCCGCATCATGACCAACACGTACGTGTTTAGCGACCTGTCCGAAATGCACCTGTATCCGTGCGCGTACAGCGTGACGTATAACGTGACGCAGCGCCCGCAGGACGATAAACCCACACTCAACATGATTCTCAACCAGCGCAGCCAGGACATTTTAGCCGCCAACAACTGGAATGTGTGCCAGTACGCCATTTTGCTGATGATGGTCGCGCAGTCGGTCGATATGATTCCCGGTGAGCTGCTGCATGTGATTGCCGATGCCCACATTTACGACCGTCATGTCGATATTGTCCGTGAACTTATCGAGCGTCCGCAGTTTGCGGCGCCCAAGGTAACGCTTAACCCCGACGTGCACGATTTCTATGCGTTTACGACCGATGACCTCATCGTCGAGGGCTACGAGCACGGCCCGCAGGTCAAGAACATTCCCATTGCGGTGTAGGTGGCGCTCATGACGTGTAAGCTTTCTGCCATCGTCGCCGTGTGTGACGACTGGGGCATTGGATGTGAGGGCGACATGGTGGTTTCCAATCGCGCCGACATGCGCCATTTTGTGGCCTGCACCAAGGGTTGCCCGGTCATTATGGGGCGCAAGACGCTACTGAGTTTTCCTGGTGGGCGTCCGCTCAAAAACCGCCGCAATATCGTGCTCACCCGCGACGAGAGCTTTGCTCCCGAGGGCGTCGACGTGGTGCATAGCATCGACGAGGCGCTCGCTGCGGTTGCCGATGAGCCCGTTGCGTGGGTGATCGGCGGCGGCGATGTCTATCGGCAATTTTTGCCGTACTGCGTGGAGGCCGAGGTCACGCATAACCACTGCGTCCATCCCGTGGACACGTATTTTCCCAATTTGGATGCCGATCCTGCATGGGAAGTTTCGCGGGCTGGCGGGGTTGCCACGATTGCCGCGGGTGAGGGCGACGAAGGTGTCGATTATGAGTTCGTGACGTATCGTCGCGTTGGGGCGTAAATCGCCTGGCGCGAACGGTATCATCGGGTTGATTGAATGCATGGGGCGGCGCTTAGCGTCGCCTCGTTTGGTATAGATGTGCTGTAAAGAAGGGTGCGGGCAGGCTGCTATGACTGATGCCGTTGAGGTTCTGCGAATTGATTCGCTCGAGGACGAGCGGCTCGATGCCTACGTGCGACTGACCGAGCGCGAGCTGCGCTGCGTGCTGGAGCCGCAAAAGGGCATCTTTATCGCCGAGAGTGCCAAGGTTATTGAGCGCGCGGTGCGTGCCAGATACGAGCCGGTGAGCTTTCTTTTGGGCGAACGCTGGCTCGACCAGATGACGCCGCTGTTTGAGCGCCTGGTTGTGCGCGAGGGCGCAGGTCCGGTTCCTGTGTTCGTGGCTTCCATGGAACTCATGGAGCAGCTGACGGGCTTTAACGTGACGCGCGGTGCGCTCGCGGCGTTTCGTCGCCCGCGACAGATTCCGGTTGATGAGTTCTTGGGTGGCGTCGTCGAGGCGGCGGGGGAGCGCCCGGTGCGCGTGTGCGTGCTCGAGGGTATTGTCGACCACACGAACGTGGGTGCGATTTTCCGCTCGGCCGCCGCGCTCAATGTCGACGGTATTTTGGTCAGTCCGACGTGCTGCGACCCGCTGTACCGTCGCTCGGCCCGCGTGAGCATGGGCACGGTGTTTCAGGTGCCGTGGACGCGTATTGGCAGCGAGGCTCGTGTGTGGCCGCACGATGGCCTGGCGGCACTGCACGAAGCCGGTTTTTCGTGCGCTGCGATGGCGCTGACGGACGACTCCGTTTCGCTGGACGATCCCGCGCTCCAGGAGATTGACCGCCTGGCAATCTTTATGGGCACCGAGGGTGCTGGCCTGGGCGCCAAGACCATCGCGGGCTGCGACCGGGCCGTGCGCATTCCGATGGCGCACGGGGTCGATTCGCTCAACGTGGCCGCGGCGAGTGCCGTCGCCTTTTGGCAGCTGTGCCCGCATGTGAGCAATGAGTATCACTACCAGCCGGGTTTGTATCACTAAGCAGATAGTTCGCACCGGGCTCTGACTCGGGGTGTTTCGGTCGACGCCGGTCGGTGCTAAGCTGCTATTGGTTTTGGCCTTAAATTGCCGTTTTGTTGTTTGACGTATGCTGGTGGGGAGGGCGTGTGGCTAAGAAATCTACGGCTATCGATGTAACGCAGGGTGTTATTTGGCAGCAGCTGCTTTCGCTGTGCGTTCCCATCTTCTTTAGTTCGTTTTTTCAACAGGCCTACACGCTTATCGGTACCTATATCGTCGGCCAGTTTGGCGGCAAGCTTGCACTGGGTGGCATTCAGGCCACGATGGTGCTCACCGAGCTCTGCATTGGCTTTTGCGTTGGCGTCGGCGCCGGCTGCGCGGTCATTACCGGTCAGTATTTTGGCCAGCACGATGATGAGCGACTGAGTCGTTCGGTCCATACGGCCATGACCCTCGCGCTGGTGGGCGGTATCGTTTTCTCGATTCTTGGCATAGTGTTCGTTGAGCCCATGCTGGTGCTTATGAACACACCGCATGAATTATTGGCCGAGGGAGTGGCCTATGCTCGTTGCTATTTTGCCGCTATGGTTGCGGCGCTGCTGCTCAATATGGGAACAGCACTGCTGCGCGCCGTGGGCGACACGCGCGGACCTGCTGTGATCATCGCTTCCGGCTGCCTTGTTAATGCGGTGCTGGATGTCATCTTCGTTGCCGTGCTTCATATGGAGGCTCTGGGCTGCGGCATCGCGGTGGCGCTGACCATTTGCTCCAACGCCACGATGATCGTGATTCGCATGATGCACGCACCGGGTGCGTGGCGGCTTTCGCTGTTCAAACTCGGCATTGATCCTGGCATTTGTAAGAGCATGATCTCGTGTGGTCAGCCGCTTGGCTTTCAGTCTGCTGCGTATTCGATTTCCAACGTTTTGATTCAGGTGTCGGTCAACTCGTTTGGTGCCGATGTCACCACGGCGTGGGGTCTTTCGGGCCGTTTGGATGGCATTGTCTGGATGGTTACCGAGGCGCTTGGCGTGTCGATCACCACGTTCTCGGCACAGAACTTTGGCGCGCGCAACTACGAGCGCATGCGCAAGGGCTACCATACGTCGCTCGTGCTGTCGTTTATGCTCATTGGTGGCCTGTCTGCCGTGCTGCTGGTGTTCTCGGGTCCGTTGTCGCGTCTGTTTGTCGACGATGCTTCGATTTCGGCGTACACCACGACGATTCTTCATTTCATCGCGCCGTTCTACGCAATCTTCTCGATTATCGAGAACGCATCGGGCTCTATCCGCGGCGCCGGCGTGAGCTTGCAGCCCATGCTGCTCACGATTTTTGGCACCGTCGTGCTCAGGGTGATCTGGGTGTTTGCGATTATGCCGTTCGATCCGTCGCTTGAGCACCTGCTGCTGGTTTACCCCGTAACCTGGCTCATCACGGCCACGATGTTCACCATCTACCACCACAGCGGCAACTGGTTAGGCCGCGCCACTGCCTAATGACCCGTAGGGGACGGAGGAAAACGGATCATTGGCCCGGCGATAAGGCGAAATGATCCGTTTTCCTCCGTCCCCTTTGGATCAATTAGTATTCGATGCCTTGTCGGGCTAGGAGGCCTTCGTCGAAGTAGTGTTTGACGGGGCGCATTTCGGTGACCAGGTCGGCGAGATCAGCGAGGGGCAGCAGTCCGCGGCCGGTGAGCACGAGTTCCGTGGTGGCTGGCTTTATAGCGATCAACGTTTCGACATCCTCGCGCGTCACGAAGCCGCGGCGCATGGCCTCGCCGAGTTCGTCCAAAATCAGAACGTCGACCTGTGATATCTGCTCGCGTGCGAGCTCCATGATCTGCTCGGCGCAAGCCTCGGGTGTGTCGCGATCGGCCTGTACAATGCGCAGTCCCAGGCGCGGTGCGGCATCGTGTTCGGCGCAGTGTAGCTTCTTGGCAAACTGCAGCATGAGCACGTTAAGTCCATAGCCCGTGGCGCGCAGCGCGAGCCCCAGCGCAGCCGTCGTCTTGCCCTTGCCGTCGCCCGTATAGATTTGAACCTTGCCGACTTCCAGTGATGCCATCTCTGTCCTTTCGTGCCCGGCGTCGGTTTATCGCCGTCCGGGTTGGGTATTCTAGATAGCATTATCAACCCCAGTAGATGGAGTTCAAGCAGATGGAGATGGATGACAACAAACGTAGACGGAATATGATCCTCTACGTGCTCATCGCCTTCGTCGTCTACCTCGTGCTCTCGACCGTTCTGTTCCCCAACATCGGTCACACGCAGCAGATTACGAAGACCGATTACTCGACGTTTGTCAAAGCGCTCGATAAGAAGAGCGTCGACAAGGTCGAGTACAACACGGATGATTACACGATTTATTACACCAAGAAGGGCGAGGACGAGAATATCGCCTACAAGACGACCGGCGTGCCGAATGATGCGGGTTTTACCGATCGCGTGCTTGAATCCGGTGCGTCCCTGGAGTCGGTCGTTCCCGATAAAAACTCGGGTCTGATGACCTACTACCTTCTTACACTCATCCTTCCCATGGCGATTTTCTTCCTTATCGGTTGGTGGCTCAACCGCCGTATGAAGAAGGCCATGGGTGATGACGGCCCGTCGATGAACTTTGGCGGCGGCTTTGGCGGCGGCGGACTGGGCAAGTCCGGCGCTCGCGTGATTGCCTCCAAGGATGTTGGCGTGACCTTTAAGGACGTCGCCGGCCAGGAAGAGGCCAAGGAGTCCCTCAAGGAGGTCGTCGACTTTCTGGAGAATCCGCAGCGCTACGAGGAGATCGGCGCCAAGCTTCCGCGCGGTGCTCTCCTTGTCGGTCCTCCGGGTACCGGTAAGACCCTGCTTGCCAAGGCTGTTGCCGGCGAGGCGGGCGTGCCGTTCTTTAGCATTTCGGGTTCTGAGTTCGTCGAGATGTTCGTCGGCCGCGGTGCCGCCAAGGTTCGTGACCTGTTTAAGCAGGCCAAGGAAAAGGCCCCGTGTATCGTCTTTATCGATGAGATCGATACCATCGGCAAGAAGCGCGATGGCGGCGGCTTTAGTGGCAACGACGAGCGCGAGCAGACGCTCAACCAGCTGCTGACCGAGATGGACGGCTTCGATAACCACAAGGGCATCGTCGTCCTCGCTGCGACCAACCGTCCCGACAGCCTCGATCCCGCCCTGCTGCGCCCCGGTCGTTTTGACCGCCGCATTCCCGTTGAGCTGCCCGACCTGACTGGCCGCAAGAACATCCTCGAGCTGCATGCCAAGAGCGTGAAGACGCAGCCGCCGATCGACCTGACCGCTATTGCCCGCGCCACGCCCGGTGCCTCGGGCGCCGACCTTGCCAATATCATCAACGAGGGTGCCCTGCGCGCTGTTCGCGAAGGCCGCAAGCGCGCGACCCAGGACGACTTCGAGGAGTCGGTGGAGGTCGTCATTGCCGGCCAGCAGCGTAAGTCCACGGTGCTTTCCGACCACGAGAAGCAGGTCGTTTCCTACCACGAGATCGGTCATGCCATCGTCGCTGCCCGCCAAAAGGGTTCCGCGCCGGTTACCAAGATCACCATCGTGCCGCGCACGAGCGGCGCTCTGGGCTACACCATGCAGGTCGAGGAGGACGAGCGCTTCCTGACCACGCGCCAGGAGGTCCTGGACAAGCTCGCCGTCTACTGCGGTGGACGTGCCGCGGAGGAGCTCATCTTTGGCGAGATGACGACTGGTGCTGCCAACGATATCGAGCAGGCCACCAAACTCGCCCGTAACATGGTGACGCGCTTTGGTATGTCCGATGAGTTTGGCATGATGGCGCTCGGTACCGTCCAGAACGCGTACCTCAACCAGGACACGTCGCTCACCTGCGCCCCCGGTACGGCCGAGCGCGTGGACGCGATTGTCGCCAAGCTGATCGAGGACGCGCATGATCGCGCCCTGCAGATCCTGAAGGAGAACAAGTTCAAGCTCCATGAGCTGGCTCGTTATCTGTACAAGAAGGAGACGATCACGGGCGAGGAGTTCATGAATCTCCTCACGCGTGAGAATCCGCTGATGCCAAAGCAACAGTAGCGTTGCATTCGGGTCAGTAAATATCGACGCCCCATTTGAGTGCCTATCTCAAATGGGGCGTTTTGCTTGGGAGGGATATGTATGAAGATCGTGGTGAGTGCCTGTTTGATGGGCGAGAGCTGCAAGTATAACGGCCTCGATAATTACCACCGCGCGTTGGTCGAGGCTTGCGAGCGTACGGGGACCGAGGTACTCTTGGTGTGCCCTGAGGTCTTTGGCGGCCTGCCCACGCCGCGCAAGCCGTCCGAGATTGTGAACGGCGAGGTCCGTACCTGCGAGGGTACCTCAGTCGATCGCGAGTTTCGCCAGGGTGCTCAGCGCGCGCTTGATATGTGCGAGCAGGCGGGCGGCCCGGAAGAGATCGCCGCGTGCATTCTGCAGGACCGCAGCCCCTCGTGCGGGGCGGGCCGTATCTACGACGGCACCTTTAGTGGCACGCTCACTGCGGGCAACGGTGTTTTCGTCGACCTTCTACTCCGCCACGGTTACCGTGTGATTCCGGCTAGCGAGTTCGATCCCAGCATGTTGGAACATTGTCCACAGCACTCGAACCCAACACTTTCTCACGGGTGACCGTTTTGGCATCATCCGTGAAGTTGATATTGAGTACGACCAGGTCATCAAAGACGTAGACCGAGTTGACAGGCGCCGTACCCAGGCAGTCCCTCCCCGCGGCCCTCGCGCAGGAACGCGTACAAGGCCCTCCCGTCTCTTGCGCCCCTCCTGCCCCAAACCCTGCTAGGAGCGAGTGCAGCAAACTGGAAGTTTAAATTAGTCTTTGCAAATAACCTTTGAACCTTCACCATCAATTACAATTCCCTGA
>CAUFWM010000025.1 GCA_959596505.1 uncultured Collinsella sp. | reverse complement strand
GGCCGATAACCGAGTCGTGCGCCGAGTTTCCCGCGCGCCACGTGTTTATCAAGTGTCCGGAGTGCCGCCGCGTGATCGATGAGGCGCACCTGCACGACAACCTGGAGGTCTGCCCCCGTTGCGGTAAACACTTTCGCGTGAGCGGGCGCGACCGTATGCGCATGACGGTCGACGCAGGTACCTTTGAGGAGTGGGATGCCAATCTGGCGTCGGAGGACTTCCTCTCGTTTCCCGGTTATGCCGACAAGCTTAAGAGCGCGGGCGAACGTTCGGGTGAGCGCGATGCCGTTGTGTGCGGCAGGGGCAAAATCTGCGGCTGCGATACCGCGCTCTTCTTAATGGATGCCAACTTTATGATGGGCTCGATGGGTTCCGTGGTGGGCGAAAAGATCTGTCGCGTCTTTGAGCGCGCGACCGAGCTGGGATTGCCGGTCGTCGGCTTTACCGTTTCGGGCGGTGCGCGCATGCAAGAGGGCGTGACCTCGCTTATGCAGATGGCTAAGATTTCTGCGGCGGTTAGGCGCCACAGCGAGGCGGGTGGCCTGTATATCACGGTGCTCACCGACCCCACGACCGGAGGTGTAACCGCGAGTTTTGCCATGGAGGGCGACATTATCCTGGCCGAGCCCGATGCCCTGACGGCATTTGCCGGCCCGCGCGTGATCGAGCAGAACATGCACAAGCGCCTGCCCAAGGGATTCCAGCGCTCCGAGTTTTTGCTGGAGCACGGCTTTTGCGATGCCGTTGTTCCGCGTGGCGAGATTGCGCTCACGGTAGGCGAGCTGCTGGCGCTGCACGAAGGGCACGCGCCCGGCCTGGGGGCACCGCATGAAATCGTGCATGCGGGTCGCCGCGGCAAAAAGCTGGGACACTTGTTTAAGCGCTCGGCGGTACCAAAAACCGCGCTCGAGATTGTCAAGCAGACCCGCTCGGCAGATCGCGCCACGGCGGGTGAGACGATCTCGCTGGGCCTCGACGGATTCGTTGAGCTGCACGGCGACCGTTACTTTGGCGACGACGCCGCTGTGTTGGCTGGCATTGGCTGGAAAGACGGACGCCCCGTAACGGTTATCGCCATCGAGCGCGGCACCACGACCAAAGAGCGTATCCGCCGCAACTTTGGCATGGCGCATCCCGAGGGCTACCGCAAGGCGCGTCGCCTTATGCGTCAGGCCGAAAAGTTTGGTCGACCGGTTCTGTGCCTGGTCGATACTTCGGGCGCGTTTTGCGGCATCGGTGCCGAGGAGCGCGGCCAGGGCGAGGCGATTGCCCAGAATCTCATGGAGATGAGCGGCCTTAAGACGCCGATTGTCTCGGTGGTGACAGGCGAGGGCGGCTCTGGTGGCGCGCTGGCGCTATCCGTGGCCGACCGCATCCTGATGCTCTCGAGCTCGGCCTATTCGGTCGTGAGTCCCGAGGCCTGCGCGTCGATCCTGTGGAAGGATACGGAGCGTGCGGATGAGGCCGCCGAGGCGCTGAAGCTCACGGCCCTCGATCTGCTGGCGCTCGGCATCATCGACGGCATTGTCGACGATAGGGGCCTGTCGCATGAGGAGATCGCCGGTGCCGTCATGTCTTCGGCATTTGATGCCTTCGATACGCTTGGGCAGCTCGACGACGCCACCCTCACAAACCTCCGCTATGAAAAGTACCGCACAATCGGTCAGTACCGCACGATGTGACAAAGGGGCAGCCCGCATGTCACATTGGGAAAGGCGTTCCATGTCGCAAGTTTCTAACACCTCGTTTACAACGACGGTTTCATCAAACGCCACGGCCGTGGTGGACTATCTGTCCAAAAGCATGATGTCGGCGCTGCCGTTTATTGTCTGCGCAGCGTTGTTCCGCACCGTCGCCGTCATTATGGGCGAAGGCATGCTGGGCCTGTGGTCTGCCGATTCCGAAATCTATCGCCTGTTCTACAGTTGGCTTTATAACGCCGGCTACTACTTTTTGCCCATTTATCTTGGTTGGGCGGCCGCCCGCCAGCTCGGTTGCTCGGAGCAGCTGGGCATGATGCTGGGCGGCGTATTGATTGCGCCCGATCTGCTTAAGCTCTTCGATGCCGCATCGACGACGGGGGCATCGATGACTTCCGTGTATGGTCTGCTTCCCGCGCCGGTCAACGATTACACGACGACTGTTATTCCGGTTCTCATCTCGGTGCCCTTGCTATGGCGAGTGGAGTGTTTCTTTCAGCGCGTTATCCCTAAGGCCGTGGCGTTTTCGTTTGTTCCGTTTGCGACCATGCTTGTCATGGTTCCGGTTTCGCTGTGCATTACGGCGCCGGCGGGCAGCTATCTGGGTATGCTGTTGGGCCAGCTTATGTTTATGCTTGGCAATTCCGGTGGCATCGTGTCGCTGCTCACGCTCATGGGGCTTGCCGCGGGCTGGGAGTTTCTTAAGATCGCGGGCGTCAGCAACGTTGTCCTATCGCTCGCCTATGCGCAGTTTATGAGTGCGGGAACGGATTCGTGCATCCTGATCGCCGCGACGATGGCAACGTTCGCCGTTTGGGGTATGCCCTTTGGTGCGTCGCTCCGCGTTGCGGATAAGGACGAGAAGACGCTCATGCTGGGCTATTCGATCTCGGGCGTTCTTGGCGGCGTAAGCGAGCCGGCGCTGTACGGTTGCGGCTTTAAATATGGCAGGTGCCTGACGTGCATGGCCATTGGCGGCGCCGTCGGGGGCCTTGTTGCGGCCGTGGGCCACGTTACGGCCTATACCATCGGCATGACGAATGTCCTCATGGTCATTGGCTTTGCCACGGGTGGCATCTCGAACCTGCTGTGGTGCTGCGCTGCCGGCGGTGTGGCATTTGCGGTGTCTGCGGCGCTGAGCTACTGCTTTGGCGTGGTGCCGGCGAAGGGGCAGGCGGCAGAAGACGGAGCCGATTCACCCGAAACCTCGAAGAGCGTGGCCGAAGTAAGCGCGTAAACCTGTGCGACACAAGGACGATTCCTTTGCCACATTCCAAGGCCGTGGTCCGTGTGGGCTGCGGCCTTTTTGTATCTGGAGGACAAAGTGGCTACACTACAATCCGTTTGAGCAATAGATATATGGGTAGTGCCGTGGGGGCGGATATAGATGGTCGAGTGGATTGTTCGTCGTGCGCAGGGCGACCGTGCGCGCGTGGGAACGTTGACAGGCGTGGTGTGTATTCTCGCCAATGTGGCACTATGCGCTGCGAAGGGCGCAATTGGCGTGCTGTCGGGATCGGTTTCGATCGTGGCGGATGCCATGAACAACCTGTCCGATGCCAGCTCGAATATCGTGAGCGTGCTGGGCTTTAAGCTGGCGAGTAAGCCGGCCGACCCCGAGCATCCTTACGGCCACGGTCGCTATGAGTATCTCTCGGGCCTGGTCGTGGCGGCGCTCGTGCTGCTTATTGGCGTTGAGCTGGTGAAGTCGTCGGTGGAGCGAATTGTTAACCCCGAGCCTGTCGAGTTCTCGCTTGTCCTGGTGGCGGTTCTAGTGCTTTCGATGGTCGTAAAGCTCTGGATGGCGGCCCTCAACCAAAAGCTCGGCGATCGCATTGAGTCCGAGACACTGCATGCGACCGCTCAGGACTCAAAGAACGATGTCCTAGCCACGGGTGCTGTGCTGGCGTGCGCAATTGTTTCGCAGGTGACTCGCCTCAATCTTGACGCATGGGTCGGCCTTGCCGTTGGCGCCTATATTGGCTGGAGCGGCTTTGAGCTCATCCAGGATACGGTGAGCCCGCTTTTGGGCCAGGCACCCGATCCAAAGCTGGTCAAGCACATTCGAGACAAGATTATGAGCTACCCCGGCGTTTTGGGCGTTCACGATTTGATGGTTCACGATTACGGTCCGGGCAGGAAGTTTGCAAGTGCGCACGCCGAGATGGCGGCCGAGGCCAGCCCGCTGGAAAGTCACGACACGCTCGATAACATCGAACAGGCGTTTAGGAACGAAGACGGCATGATCGTCACGCTTCATTACGATCCCATAGTGACCGACGATTCAAATGTGGCGAGCATGCGCCTGCGCATCAACGCTATGGCCCAGGAGATTGATAACCGCCTTTCGATTCACGATCTGCGTTGCGTGCCGGGCCCCACGCACACCAATGTGATCTTTGACTGCGTGCGACCCTCGGATCTGCGAATGAGCGCCGAGGACCTAAAGCACGAGTTGGCGAAACGGGTCGAGTCGGAATACCCCAAGTCGATTGCCAAGATTACGATCGACGAAGACTACGTAGGGCATACCCACGAGTAGGGCTGTGCCGGCAAAGCAAGTTATACAGAAGGGGAGAATATGAAGAGGCTGTATCTGCTCCGCCACGGTCAGACGGAGTTCAACGTCAAAAAGCTGGTCCAGGGCCGCTGCGATTCACCGCTGACCGACCTTGGCCGCAAACAAGCGGGAATGGCAGCCGCATGGCTCAAAGCCCACGGCGTTGTCCCCGACAAAGTGGTCTCTTCGCCCTTAGGCCGAGCCATGGACACAGCTCGGCTCGTTGCAACCGAACTCCTTGGCCCGGACGCAGCAGTTGAGTCCTGCGAAGGCATCATCGAGCGCTGCTACGGCACCTTCGAAGAAGGCCCCCACGATGCCCTTCCCACCGACGTCTGGGATCCGGGCGAGGATCTGGTCCCCTTCGGAGGAGAAGGAAGCCAGGCGCTGCAAGCGCGCATGGTAGACACCCTCACCAATCTCATGGGCGCCGAGGGCATCGAAACCCTCCTAGCAGTAAGCCACGGCAGCGCCAGCCGCCAATTCATCAAGGCTGCAGCCCCAGAGGGCTTCGAGCTCCCAGCAAAACTCCCCAACTGTGCGATCATGATCTTCGATTTTGACGAGGAAGATTTGCAAGGAGAGAGCGACGGGTCCCAATGCAAGTTCACTCTCCAGCAAATAGTGGACCCTCAACAAAGTCATTAGCCTGAACGAGCAGAGTTAAGCAGACATCAACGTGTCGTCTCCCGAGCACGGCGGAGGGCCGGAGAAATATATTAAGGTCATCGCGAGTTCCGCACGCAAAGAAGGCCACTTAATGTGGCCTTCGTCTTGCGCAGGACTGTAGAGCAGGGACCTTAATATATTTCTCCGGCCCTCCGCCGTGCTCGGGAGCCATCCACGCACTTTACCTGCGTAAACAATGTGAGTGAAATATGAATCTCGATGGATACGCCCGCACCCGTGTATACTAAACAGCTGTGTGTAACCAGGGGAGTATTCTGGCTGGACAAAATGCCTGCTTAATAGGGTTGTCAGGTAGTCCGGACGCAATACAAGACTGGGGAGCACGTCGTGTAAGTAGTGGTCCTCTAGGGGCGTACGCTCGGTGGTGTACGCATTGTCCCAAGACCACGCGAGAGTTGGGATCATATCTTGATCAGCATGATTCTCGGCCGCAAGATTGGCATGACCCAGGTTTGGGACGAGGACGACAACGTCGTTCCCGTCACGGTCATCCAGGCTGGCCCCTGCGCTGTCTCGCAGGTTAAAACTCAGGCAACCGACGGCTATGACGCCGTCCAGATCGGTTTCGGCGACATCAAGGCCAAGAACGTGAACAAGCCCATGGCTGGTCACTTCGCCAAGGCCGGCGTCGAGCCTGTCCGCTTCCTTCGTGAGGTCCGCGTCGAGAACGGCGAGGAGCACAAGGTCGGCGAGGTCGTCACCGTCGCTGATTTCGCTGATGTCGAGAAGGTCGACGTCATCGGTACCTCCAAGGGTAAGGGCTTCCAGGGTCGCATCAAGCGCTGGGGTCAGCGCCGCGGTCCTATGACGCATGGTTCTCACTTCCAGCGTCACCCCGGTTCTATCGGTCAGTGCGCCTATCCTGCGCGCGTCCTCAAGGGCGTCAAGATGGCCGGTCACATGGGTAACGAGCGCGTTACCGTCAAGAACCTTTCCGTTGTCCGCATCGATGCCGAGCAGAACCTCATCTTGGTCAAGGGCGCTGTCCCGGGTGCCAAGAATGGTCTCGTCGCCATCCGTATGGCCTAAGGGCCCAGCCCATTTAGCCCAGCGTCATACCAAGGAGAACACTTAAATGGCAAAGTTTGAAGTAAAGAACAGCGAGGGCAAGAAGGTCGCCGAGGCCGAGCTCGCCGCTGAGGTGTACGGCATCGAGCCGAACATCCACGTTATGCACCACATCGTCAAGTGCCAGATGGCCTCTTGGCGTCAGGGCACCCAGTCTGCTAAGGGTCGCTCTGAGGTTTCCGGTGGCGGCAAGAAGCCTTGGCGTCAGAAGGGCACCGGCCGTGCCCGCCAGGGTTCCATCCGTGCTGCCCAGTGGCGTCACGGTGGCGTTGTCTTCGCCCCCAAGCCCCGTTCTTACGCTAAGCGTATGAACAACAAGGAGGTCAAGCTGGCTATGCGCTCCGCGCTGTCCGCCAAGCTGGCCGATGGCGAGCTCGTGCTCGTCGACGACTACGGCTTCGAGAAGCCTTCCACCAAGGCTGCCGTCGCCATGCTCAAGGCTCTCGGCCTTGAGGGCAAGCGTCTGACCATCATCGTTCGCGATGAGGACGTCAACGCCTACCTGTCGTTCCGCAACATTCCCAAGACGTTCATCATCACTGCCGACGAGGCCAACACCTACGATCTCGTCAACAACAACGCCGTGCTGATGCCCGCCGACATCGCCGCTCACTTCGGGGAGGTGCTTGCTTAAATGACCGCCCACGAGATCATCATCCGTCCGATCGTGTCCGAGCGTTCCTTCTCCGGCATGGGGCAGAACAAGTACACGTTCGAGGTCGCCAAGGATGCTAACAAGTATCAGATCAAGGATGCCGTCGAGGAGATCTTCGGCGTCAAGGTCGTTCGCGTGAACACCCTGACGGTCAAGCCCAAGACCAAGCGCGTGCGCTATGTCGCCGGCAAGACCCGTTCTTGGAAGAAGGCCATCGTCACGCTGGCCGAGGGTGACACCATCGAGGTCTTTGGCAACCAGGCCTAAGACTCGCTGCTGTTGAGTGAGCTCATGCCTCCCAAATAGGGGAGGCGAGAGCTCAAGGTTTTGGGCGTATAAAATGGACACGCCCGGAACCGTGTATACGTCCGGTGTCATCGCACCCGAGGCAGAACCTCGAATCCCTGTCTGCGATGGCTAACGGATTCCTATTGAAAGGGATTGTAATGGCTGTAAAGCACCTTAAGCCGACCTCCGCTGGTAGGCGTTGGCAGACGATCTCCGATTTCTCCGAGATCACCTGCACCAAGCCCGAGAAGTCTCTTCTCGAGCCCCTGCCCAAGAAGGCCGGTCGTAACAACAACGGCCGCATCACCACCCGCCACCAGGGCGGCGGCGTGAAGCGTCGTTACCGCGTGATCGACTTCAAGCGCAACAAGGACGGCGTGCCCGCCAAGGTTGCCACGATCGAGTACGATCCGAACCGTTCCGCTCGCATCGCTCTGCTGCACTACGCTGACGGTGAGAAGCGCTACATCCTGGCCCCCAAGGGCCTCGAGGTCGGTCAGACCGTCATGTCCGGTTCTGACGCCGACATCAAGCCGGGCAACGCTCTGCCCCTCGCCGACATCCCCGTCGGTACGCTCATCCACGCTGTCGAGTTCCAGCCGGGCAAGGGCGCCGCTATCGCCCGCTCCGCCGGTAATTCCTGCCAGCTGATGGGTAAGGAGGGCAAGTACGCTATCGTCCGTATGCCTTCCTCCGAGATGCGCCGCATCCTCGTTACCTGCCGTGCCACCGTCGGTGAGGTCGGCAACGCCGATCACGCCAACATCGTCATCGGCAAGGCCGGCCGTAAGCGTCACATGAACGTGCGCCCGACCGTCCGCGGTACCGTCATGAACCCTGTCGACCACCCGCACGGCGGTGGCGAGGGCAAGAACCACACCTCTGGTCGTCCCTCCGTTACCCCCTGGGGTAAGCCGACGAAGGGCCTTCGTACGCGCAAGAAGAAGAAGGTCTCGAACCAGCACATCATTCGTCGCCGTAAGAAGTAATTTCGGATACCGAGTTTTAGGAGAAAGCACTTATGAGCAGAAGTCTCAAAAAGGGCCCGTTCGTGGAGACTCGCCTTCTCTCGCGTATCACCGCGATGAACGAGGCTGGCAAGAAGGACGTCGTGAAGACCTGGTCCCGCGCGTCCACCATCTTCCCCGAGATGGTTGGTCACACCATCGCCGTCCACGACGGCCGCAAGCATGTGCCCGTGTATGTTACCGAGTCCATGGTTGGTCACAAGCTCGGCGAGTTCGCGCCGACTCGTACGTTCCGTGGCCACAAGGCCAAATAGGGGGTTAACCGTAAATGGCAACTAAGTCTATTGAAACTGAGGCCACCGAGGTTCGCGCCGTCGCTAAGTACGTGCGTGTTTCCCCCAGCAAGGCCCGCCTGGTGGTCGATCTGATCCGCCGCAAGCCTGTCGCTCAGGCCTTCGACATCCTCCACTTCTGCGACCGCGCCGTCGCCGTGGATGTCGAGAAGGTTCTCCGTTCCGCCGTTGCGAACGCCGAGAACAACAACGGTCTGCGTGCCGACAACCTGGTTGTCGCCGCTGCCTATGTTGACGAGGGTCCGACGCTTAAGCGCATCCGTCCCCGCGCCAAGGGTTCCGCTTCTCGCATTCTGAAGCGTACTTCCCACATCACCGTCGTCGTTGCTCCTCGAAAGGAGGCGTAAAGCTGTATGGGTCAGAAAGTCTACCCCACCGGCTTCCGTCTTGGCATCACCGAGAACTGGCGCTCCCGCTGGTTCGCAGAGAAGGATTACGCTAAGACCCTCGGTAACGATCTCGAGATCCGCAAGTACCTCGAGAAGCGTCTTTCCCGCGCAGCTGTCTCCCGCGTCGAGATCGAGCGCGCTGGCGACAAGGTGAAGGTCATCATCCTCACCGCTCGCCCCGGCGTTGTCATCGGTAAGAAGGGTGCCGAGATCGATACCCTCCGCACCGAGCTCGAGAAGGTTGCTGGCGTCTCCAAGGGCCAGCTCTCCGTCGACGTTGTCGAGATCAAGCGTCCCGAGCTCGACGCCAACCTCGTTGCTCAGTCCATCGCCGAGCAGCTCGAGGGCCGCGTTGCCTTCCGTCGCGCTATGCGCAAGGCTGTCCAGTCCGCCCGCAAGGCCGGCGCTAAGGGCATCCGTATCCAGTGCTCCGGTCGTCTCGGCGGTGCCGAGATGGGCCGTCGTGAGTGGTACCGTGAGGGTCGCGTGCCTCTGCACACCCTCCGTGCCAAGATCGACTACGGCACGGCTGTCGCCAGCACCACCATGGGCGCTTGCGGCGTGAAGGTCTGGATTTACCTGGGCGAGAAGCTCCCGGGCCAGCCTGTTCCCAACCCTGCACTCGAGGGCTCTTCCCGTCCTCGTCGTCGTAACTCCGAGAGGAGGGGTCAGTAGTGCTTGCCCCTAAGCGTATTCTTCACCGCAAGGTGCAGCGTGGCTCCATGAAGGGCCAGGCCAAGGGTAATACCGAGCTGCATTTCGGCGAGTTTGGTATCCAGGCTCTCGAGGCCCATTGGATCACTAACCGTCAGATCGAGGCCGCTCGTATTGCCATGACCCGCTACATGAAGCGTGGCGGTCGTGTCTACATCACGATCTTCCCCGATAAGCCCATCACCAAGAAGCCTGCCGAGACTCGCATGGGTTCTGGTAAGGGTAACCCCGAGGAGTGGGTGGCCGTCGTCAAGCCCGGCCGCATCATGTTCGAGGTCAAGGGTGTTCCCGAGGATGTCGCTCGCGAGGCCCTGCGTCTTGCTCAGCACAAGCTCCCCATCAAGACCAAGATTGTGGTTGCTAAGAACGCTGAGCAGCGCATCGAGAAGGAAATGGCTGAGGAGGCCGCTCTCGAGGCCAAGTGGGCTGCTGAGGACGCCGCCGCCGCCAAGGAGGAGAACTAATGAAGCCCGCAGAGATTCGTGAGCTCTCGGACGCTCAGCTCGTTGAGAAGCTGAAGGAAATGCGCGCCGAGCTCTTTAACCTTCGTTTCCAGATGGCCACCAGCCAGCTGGACAACACCGCTCGCGTCAACACCGTGAAGAAGGACATCGCTCGCGTCCTCACGGAGCAGCGCGCCCGCGAGATCGCAGCGGAGAAGTCCGCTGTCGCCGAGTAGGACCTAAGGAGAGAACATGACTGATTCGCGTAACTCGCGTAAGGTCCGTACGGGTGTCGTTACCTCCGTCTCCGGTGCCAAGACCATTGTTGTCACCATCACCGAGCGCAAGCGTCACCCCAAGTACGGCAAGATGATGACCAGCTCCAAGAAGCTGCACGCTCACGACGAGGAGTGCACGGCTGGCGTGGGCGACACCGTCCGCGTTATGGAGACCCGTCCTATGTCCAAGATGAAGCGTTGGCGCCTCATCGAGGTCGTCGAGCGCGCTAAATAAGCAGTCGCTCTTACGACTTGTACGTTTCCGAAGATGTGCGTATGCCTGGCTTGCATACCACGGGCCGTATAAAGGCTGCGCACCTCTCTTCGGTTCTTAGTTCGGAGGAACATCTACCATGATTCAGATGCAAACCATGCTGAACGTCGCCGACAACTCCGGCGCTCGCAAGATTCGCTGCATCAAGGTGCTTGGCGGTTCCAAGCGTCGTTATGCAGGCATCGGCGATGTGTTCATCGGTGCTGTCCAGGAGGCTACCCCTGGCGCCAACGTCAAGAAGAAGGACGTTGTCCGTTGCGTCGTCGTTCGCACCGTTAAGGAGATCCGTCGCAAGGATGGCTCCTACATTCGCTTTGATGAGAACGCCTGCGTTGTCATCAACAACGATGGTTCGCCCGTCGGCACCCGTATCTTCGGGCCCGTCGCTCGCGAGCTTCGTGACAAGAAGTACATGAAGATCGTCTCGCTCGCTCCCGAGACCCTGTAGTTAGGGGAGATATATGTATATCAAGAAGGGCGATAAGGTCCAGGTTCTCTCTGGTAAGGATCGCGGCAAGCAGGGCGTTGTCCTGCGTGCTCTCCCTGCCGAGAACAAGGTCGTTGTCGAGGGCGTTTCGGTCGTCAAGAAGGCCGTCAAGCCCAACGCTGCCAACCAGCAGGGCGGCATCGTTTCGCAGGAGGCTCCCATCGACGCCTCCAACGTCAATCTCGTTTGCCCCGAGTGCGGTAAGGTTACCCGCGTCGGTCACGAGAAGGACGGCAAGAACAAGCTGCGCGTCTGCAAGAAGTGCGGCCACAAGTTCTAAGCTGCCCGCAACATTAAGTTGCTAGCAAAGGCCCGGATGCCACGGCACCCGGGCCTTTTTCTATTCCTACTCATTGGGGACAGACTTAAATGAGTGCCCGTCGCTTGGCATTCATTGGGGACAGACTTAAATGAGTGCCGTTGAAATGCCGGCACCTGGGGACGTTCCTTTTCTGTCGGCAGCTGGGGACGTTCCCTATGTGCCGGCAGTTTGGGACGGTCCTTTGATGTCTGGTGCCCCCAGAGGGGTGGAGTAATACAGCTGGCTCTGTCTTTTAGGGCTACGGTGTTCCGTCGCTTTATGTTTCACGAGGATCGTTACATGCGCATTTACGCGCATGCAATTGCGTGATAATGCGTGTAACCGCGCAAACATGTGCAAACTATGGCTATATGATAACTGCTTGCATATAAATACGCATATACGTGCATATGCGCGCATAGTTGTGCGAATATAGAAACGGCAGAAATGCAAGACGATCCATGATTCAGGAGGCACATATGGCAGATTCCAAGCAGGCTCCACTCGACTCCGCGGCAGCCGCAAAGGCAGCGTTTGCTTCGGTCCAGGACAAGCCGTTCCCCGATGATATTTTTACGGCTCCCGAGCTTCGTTGGGCTGTGATCGGGTGCGGCGTTATCGCCAACCAGATGGCCCAGTCTCTCGCTCTTGCCGGCCGCAAGCTTGCGGGCGTCGCCAACCGCACGCTGTCAAAGGCTCAAGCTTTTGCCGAGCAGTATGGCATCGAGAAGGTCTATGACACGGTCGAGGACCTCTATGCCGATCCGAACATCGACGCGATCTATATCACCACGCCGCATAACACGCATATCACCTTCCTGCGCGCCGCTTTGGCCGCCGGTAAGCACGTGCTCTGCGAAAAGGCCATTACCCTCAATTCTGCTGAGCTCGATGAGGCGCGTGCCATTGCCGACGAGCATAACGTGGTCCTTATGGACGCTACAACGGTGCTCCACATGCCTTTGTATCACGAGCTGCGCCGTCGCATGGATGCCGGTGAGTTTGGCCGCATGAACCTCGCCCAACTCAACTTTGGCAGCTACAAGGAGTACGGCGACCTGACCAACCGTTTCTACAATCGCAACCTTGCTGGCGGTGCCATGCTCGACATTGGCGTCTATGCCCTGTCCGTTATGCGCCTCTTTATGGCAAGCCAGCCCGCTGAGGTCGTTTCGCTGGGCAACACCTGCGAGACCGGTGTCGACGTTGCGGGCGGCATCGTCTGCCGTAATGCCGAGCAGCAGCTGGGTGTTGTGAGCCTTACGCTCCACTCCAAGCAGCCCAAGCGCTCGGTCATCAGCTTTGATAAGTGCTATATCGAGGTCAACGAGTATCCGCGTGCCGATCACGCGACCATCGTGTGGACTGCGGACGGCTACCGCGAGGAGGTCCACGCCGGCACCGAGGCTTACGCCCTGTGCTATGAGATGGCCGATCTTGAGAAGGCCGTTGCCGGCGACGACTCCAAGCGCGAGCTGCTGGATTATGCTTCTGATGTTATGGAGCTTATGACCATGCTCCGTGCCGACTGGGGAGTCGTGTACCCCGAGGAGGAGTAAGCGATGCTAGCGGAAGATAGGCTCAACGCGATTGTGTCGATGGTGCAGCAGGCTGGCTCGGTTACTGTGCCAGAGCTTGCTGATACCCTGGGCGTGACGGCGTCTACCATTCGGCGCGACCTGCAGACGCTCGATCGAGCGCACCGCATCGCCAAGGTCCACGGTGGAGCGACGAGTCTTGAGCGCGCGCATGTGACGCGCGACCTAACGCTCAATGAGCGCAGCGACCTCCATAACGACGACAAGGAGCGTATCTGCGCCCGTGCGGCGGCGCTTGTGGAGCCCGAGAGCTTTGTATACATCGACTCGGGCTCGACGACGCTCAAGCTCATCGAGCATCTTCCACACCTTGAAGGTGTCACCTATGTGACTGATTCTGTGCTCCATGCTCAGCACCTTGCTTTGCGCGACATGCGTACCGTGGTGCTGGGCGGCGAGCTCAAACCCGAGACCGAGGCGCTCATTGGCCCCGATGCCTTGGCAACCTTAGACCGCTACAACTTCAATTGTGGCTTTTGGGGTTCTAACGGCATTGCCGCCGAGCAGGGCTTCACGGCGCCCGATATCGAGGAAGCGCAAGTAAAGCGTATCTCGATGCGCCATACGGCCAAGCGCTTCGTAATCTCGGACGCCAGTAAATTTGGCATGGTGGCGCCCGTCAAGTTCGCGGACTTCCGCGACGCAACGATTATTACCGCAGGCGAGGTCCCCGCCAAGTACCGGGCAATGGACAACGTCATCACGGTCTAACAGTAGGGTACGGGCTAAGGCCTAAACCACCACAAAGGTGCCTGTCCCCATTGTGGTGGTTTAGGGCTCCCAGGGGCAGGGGGCTTCGATGCGGATGTGCTCGCCGGTTACGGGATGCGTAAAGGACACGCTGTGGGCGTGGAGCATCAATCCACAGGGGCGCGGCGTGCCGTACAGGTCGTCGCCAACCAGGGGGTGATGCTCGCTGGCCAGATGCACGCGAATCTGATGCTTGCGGCCGGTGAGCAGCTCGACATCGATATACGAACGCGTGGGCAGGCCTCGGCGGCTCTTAAGGCGCTTGAGCACCTTGACGCGCGTCTGCGACGGCTTGCCGCTGGCACCAACGCGCATCTTGCGGCTATCGTGGCGGTCGCGGGCGATGGGCTTGTCGATGAGCTTCTCGTTCCAGTCAATCTTGCCCTCGGCCAGCGCCAGATAGTGCTTTTCGAAGGCGTGCCCGTTCACCATCTGGTCAAAAGCGGGCTGCGTCTGCTTGTCGAGCGAGAACAGCACCACGCCGGTGGTGTTGCGGTCCAGGCGGTTGAGCGGCTGCATGTCAGTCGCGGCAAAGCCGTCGCCCATCGCCAGCAGCAGATCGCTAGCGTAGTCGGTAAGTGTGCGCTCACCGGTGCCGTCGCCGTGGACGATCATGCCGGCGGGCTTATCGATGGCCATGAGCCAGGCGTCGCAGTAGAGGACTTGAGGTTCTTCGTTCACGTGTAAGCCTTTCGGTTAGCTAATTCCCACAAACATGCAGCCCGAGGTGGCGCCGCGCAGGCGGGCGGCGGGCTTGCGACCTGCCTGCGCTGCCTCAATGGCGCGACGGACGCGAGCGACGGCACGGCCAATCTCATCGGCCTCGAGCAAGGTTCCGTCAACCATAAGACGGCGCACGCCGGCATCGAGCAGCTGCGGAACCTGCGGCGTGAGGTCGATGGGGTAGGCATCGTACAGGCGCGAGCGGCCGTGGATGTCGGTACGCACCGGCATGACCTTGCCATCGATATTCTTGAGCGACAGCTTGCGGGCGCGCAGGCGGCAGTTGGCGCAATCGTGGATACAACCGTTGGCCACCTGCAGGATGCAGTGCTCACTCGTCATAACGCGCGGGCGGCCGAACACGGTGATGCCCAGCGCTGCGGGCGCGGAGGTGCCAAGCGAGATAATCTCATCGAGCGTGATCTCGGGCGAGAGCCAAAAAGCGCCGGCTCCGCGCTCGGCAAGTGCCTCCATGCAAGGCGTGTTGTGCACGGGCAGGCAAGAGCGAATTTCGGCCGTGGCGCCAACCTGGGCGGCCAGGGCAAGCTCAGAGATATTGCCGACGGCGACAGTCGCTCCAGCAAGAATCCACGGGTCGACGCGGACGTGGTCAACGGCGCGGCAGACCTCATCGAGCACGGGTACGATGCCCTGCTCAAACGCATCGGCGGGGGAGAGTTCGGCCGCATCGAGCGCGTCGGTGGTCATGTAGATGCGCGTTGCACCCTCGGCGCGAGCGGCCTCGGCGGCCTCGAGCGAGGTGACGGTGGCGCAGATCTGCGGCTCATCGCGGTAGTGCTCGGGCGCGGGGCGGGAATCACTGGTGACAATCGCCGGCAGCTCGAGGGTGCGGGCGCGCTCCGCGTACGGCGCCAGAATGGCCTCTTCCAGCGCCTTGCAAGCGGCGGCGCGCACCTTATGTACGGCGGAAAAGCCCATGCCACAGCCCTCATCGAGCGCCACATCAAAGCTCGCAGCCTCAAAGGGCGAGGAGCCCATGCGCCCGACGTGCTCCACCAGATCGGCCGCCTCGACGGCGCGAGTCTTGGCGGCCTCGACGGTAAAGCCGGTTGCGGCGGCGGTGAGCGCGGGTTCGTCGCAGCAGGTGAGCGCAACGGTAAACGGCTCGCCCAGACGCGCCACGACGGACACGTCTACGGCGCGGCGGCGCAGCACGTCGCGCTTGAGCGCGGCACCGGCGGCGTCAATGGCGCGCTGGCTTCGAATCACGCGCACGCGGCAGCCCTCGGGCATGCTGCGGGGCACACGGCACTCGATGACATCGCCGGCGGCGGCATCCTCGGCGGCAATGGTGGTCAGGAACTGGTCAAACTCGTTATCGTGACGAAGTTCCAGCAGGTCGCCCTTGCCCACGGGCTCAAACAGCTCAATGCGGGCGATGGCAGCGCGACGACGGCGGTCGTCGGGCTTGAGCCCGCGCACGTCGCGGTTGGCCAGACGGCTGCCCAGCACCGTGCCCACGATCTGGCCGCGGTTGTTGGAGCGCTCGTAGCTCATCATCTCGTCACCCGAGGTGCCGTCTTGGTAGGCGTGCGTAAAGTCGCGATTAAAGCAGCGCTTGAGCTGGCGCTGGCGGGCAGCTTCCTCGTCCTTAGAGGTCGAAACATCGGCCAGCATGTCATCAATCTGATGACGATACACATCAACGATGGAGTACACGTAATCGGGCGCCTTCATGCGGCCCTCGAGCTTGAGTGATGCGGCGCCGGCGTCATACAGACGGCGAACAAGCTGTGAGGTGTTGGTGTCACGCGGGCACAGCGCACGCTCACGACCGGCAGGGGAGAGCGAGCGGCCGTTCTCGTCGATCAGCTCGTAAGGCAGGCGACAGGGCTGGGCGCACATGCCGCGGTTGGCCGAGCGGCCCGCCATGGCAAAGCTCGACAGCAGGCACAGACCCGAGTAGCAAAAGCAGATGGCGCCGTGGCTAAAGACCTCGAGGTCAACATCGGGCGCGGCATTGTGAATGGCGGCGATCTCGTCGATGGAGAGCTCGCGCGACAAGGTCACGCGGTCGGCGCCCTGCTCGCGGCACCAAATAGTCCCGCGGTCATCATGGATGTTCGCCTGGGTCGAGATGTGGGTCTCGATGCCAGGCATGGTGCGCTTGACCTCAAAGAATAGGCCCCAGTCCTGGATGATAAAGGCATCGGCGCCCAGCGTGGAGCAGCGATGGATGAGCTGCAGCGCATCGCTCATCTCGGACTGCTTGATGACGATGTTGACCGTGACGTAGACGCGCGAGCCGGCGAGGTGTGCAGCGCGGCAGGCCTGCTCAAAGGCCTCGTCGGTAAAGTTCGTTGCCTTGCGGCGGGCGTTGAAGCTGCCCATGCCGCAGTAGATGGCATCGGCGCCGGCAGCGAGTGCGGCGGCAAAGGGCTCCGGGCCTCCGGCGGGGGCCAAGAGCTCGGGTCTGCGGTTGGTGGTTCGACTGGCGGTTGCGGTCATATCCTGCCTTTCAAAATGCTCAGATACTCAAAAGTATAGTGGCGTGGCCGCGATGGGCGATGCCCGCAGCCTAAGCAGGACAAAGTCTTCAGTAGCCTCTCGGGCAAAAATGATCCGTTTTCCTCCGTCCCCAAGGAATCAGTGGGTTAGCCCTCCTTGCGGACCTTTTGAAGGTAGCGGTAGACGCTGGGCTCCGAGATGCCCAGCGCGGTGGCAGCGCAGGCAACGGCGCCCTTGAGCATAAACACGCCATTGCCGTTAAGGTGGCGAATGACGTCCACGCGGTCGGCCTGGCCGAGCGAGGCGACATCCTGCCCGCGGCTTTCGAGCAACTCGGAAATACTGCGGTCGATGAGCTCCTGTGTAGACTCCGAAAGGCTTTCGACCTCGATGGGGGAGGGCTCCGTGCGGACCGGCGCGGCGTCGAAGCAGGCCATAAGCTGCTGGGCCATGGCGTTGATGCTGCGTACGGCCGAAAGATCGGTGTTGACGCAGAGCATGCCGACGATCTCGCCATCCTCGCGGATAAAGTACGTTGCGGATTCCAGCGTCTTGTCGCCGGCGCCGTGGCATTCGTAGCCCGTAATAAACGGCAGGTCGCGATACTTGGGGTCGTGCATAATCTTGAGCGCAAGATCGGTAGCGGGCCCGCCAATCTTGCGGCCGCTCACGATACCGTTGCGAATATCGACGATGGCGTGGTCAGGATCCGAGAAATCGTGCAGGACGATTTCGCTGTTTTTGCCGAGTATCTGCTCCAGGAAATCGACCATCGGCAAAAAGCGGCGTACGGTCTCGTTCACGGGCAACTCCTTTGGGTGAAATCGGAAATGTTCATAACAATTTTTTCTCATGGTAACACGGCGTCTATTGACTCGCATATTCGCAGGTAGATTGCGTAATAGAGACGATCAGTAGGAATTTGGCAGCAAACGGTCGACCAAAAGAAAAGTTAGATGTTATTTTGACCAGATACTTTCCTTACCTGCGGAAATGCATTATCTCAGCTGAAGAATAGTCTGATAACAAAAAATTATTATTGAGAATGAGAAAAATCTTCAATACGATATGCAGCGAAGGCACAACTTCAACCCCGCACTGCGTCACAATAGAATGTTAGATGCGAAAACAACTACTTCGAGGATTGGTGGTCAAATGGCCCAGGAGACGGTTACGAACGGCACTGAAGCCCTGTTCACTCGCGAAGGCATGCCGCCCGTTAAGGAAATGATCCCGTGTGCCCTTCAGCACGTACTGGCATCGTTTGCCGGCATCATTACCCCGGCGGTCATCATGGCCGGCGTCTACGGCTTTAATAGCCAGCAGAGCACCGACATCATTCAGGTTGCGCTCATTCTTTCGGCACTCGACACGGCCCTTCAGGCCTTCGCTCCCTTCCGTCGCATCGGCGGCGGCCTGCCCATCGTCATGGGCGTCTCGTTCGCGTTCCTGCCGGCCCTGCAGGCCATGGGTGCCTCGGGCTTTAGCTTTGGTGCGCTGCTGGGCGGCGAGATTGTCGGCGGTGCCGTCGCGGCCCTCTTTGGTCTGGCCTACAGCAAGATCAAGTGGCTGTTCCCGCCCGTCGTGACCGGTACGGTCATCTTCTCCATCGGCGTTTCGCTGTATCCCACGGCCGTCAAGTATATGGCCGGCGGTATGGGCACGCCGCTGTGGGGTACCCCGCAGGCATGGTGTGTCGCTCTCATCACCTTCGCCGTGGTCTTTGCGCTCGCCAACTTTGGCAAGGGCACGCTCAAGCTGGGATCCGTGTTCTTTGGCATGATCGTCGGCATGATCGTTTCGATTCCCTTTGGCATGATCGATTTCTCCAGCGTCGCCACCGCTCAGGTCTTCGCCCTTCCCAAGCTCATGCCCTACGCGCTCGAGTTTGATCCCGAGGTCTGCATTACCCTCGCCGTCGTGTTCCCCATGGTTGCCATCCAGGTTATCGGTGACGTCTCCGCCGCCTGCCTGGGCTCCATCGACCGTATGCCCACCGAGCGCGAGCTCTCCGGCGCTATCGTGTCCCAGGGCCTCACCTCTATGGTCGGCGGCCTGTTGGGCGGTCTTCCCACCAGCGCCCTTGGCCAGAACGTGGGCATCATCTGCTCCAACAAGGTTGTCAACAAGTGGGTCTTTGTGACCATCGCGGCCGTCTTTGCCGTCGCCGGTCTGTTCCCGCAGCTCTCTGCCGTTCTTTCCGCTATCCCGCAGCCCGTCATCGGCGGCGCGACCGTCGGCGTCTTTGGCACCATCACCATGAACGGCGTGCGCATGTTCACCCGTGAAGGCCTCACGCAGCGCACTACCACCATCGTCGGCACCTCCGTCGTCTTTGGCCTGGGTATCTGGATGGCCAGCGGTTGCCTTGCCGGCGAGGGTATGCCCACCTGGGTGCCCACCGTCATCGGCTCCAACGCCGTAACCCCCACCGCCATCATGGCCATTGTCCTTAACCTGATCCTTCCGCAGACGCCGGTCGTGGCTCAGCACATCGATGCTGCCAAGGACGCTGCCGTTGATCTGGTCTTGCCCGAGAGCAAGAAGTAACCAATTCGGTGCTATACGTCGGCGGACGCATCGCCTCGTCCGCCGACGCCATGCGGCGCCCAGGCCGCACTTGAAAGGGTTTGCCCCGTGGATAAAATAAGGCTGACGGCAGCCCAAGTGGTGAAGAGCTGGGCAGCGCCGTTGTTTAGATTGAGGGGTCGATGCCTTAGCGGCGTCGACCCCTCTTTTTATGCTTCGAACACTGCTTGAGTGCCTCGGAAAGTCCGATGAGCGCCGTGAGGAGCGAGATCAGAGCGGTTAGGAGCTTCCGGAACGGTCCACGTGCGGTGGGGCGCCGCCCCTTTTGCGTGCGCCGCTTGTCGAATTACGTTATAGCTAGCTATATTATAAGAAAGTATAATATAGCTAGCTATAACGTGAAGGAAGCTGAGGGTTCGTCCTGTGTTGTTGGTGACGGGGCTTTGCCCGATCGCGTGGTCTTTAGCATTTGCGGTTGAGTGCTCCGTGGATGTTGAGTGGTGGCTGGAGTAGAGCGACGAGTTGAGCGAACGCAGGAGCGGGCGCCGAGGCCTCGTTACCGAAAATCCATTTGTTAAACTCAATGTCCGTGGGTAGAATAAGGTCGACGGCAGCCCAAGGGTGATAGCTGGGCAGCGCCGTTACTTCGATTAAGGGGTCATCGCCTTAGTGGCGTCGACCCCTCTTTTTCTGCTTCGTACGCTGCTTAAGTGCCTCGGAAAGTCCGATAAGCGCCGTGAGGAGCGAGACCAAAGCGGTCAGGAGCTTCACGAAATCAGTCAGATCGGTCATGGGCATCACCTCCCGTCGCATGGAGGGCGCTGCCCGGCACATGGAACTGCCGTCAACAACTGCAATTCTATCAAAGTACAGCTAAAAAACGAATATATGTTCGATAATAACAGCGACGCAATTCTCTCAAAGCGTGGCTTTACGCAAGGATGTCGGAAAGCCGTGCTGTGCGATTTCATGTCCGCACGGGCGCCTATCCTTACGGCAATGTAGCCGCCTATGTAGCAAACGGCAGGCAACGGAGAAAGGCCCTAACAGTGTCAGCTGAAAAGACGCCGTGTATCTCGGCTATCGATACGACGAACTTTGCGCGTCAGATCGTGCTGGACTTTGAGTTTGCGCCGGTGCCAAAGCAGCGCCAGCGCCGTGGACTGCGCAACGAGATTATCGAGGTCGGCGCCGTCAAGCTCGACTATCACGGCAACGTTATGGGCGAGTTCTCGCAGTTTGTGCAGACGGAATTTACCGAAGGCGTTGCGTTTCCCGTCCGCGAGCTCACAGGGATATCGGCCGTGGACACCGCGATGGCCGATCCGCTCTATGTGGTGATCAAAAGGCTCAGCGATTGGATCGGTCGCTACTCCGCCCAGGTGGTCTGTTGGAGCGGGACGGACCGTCGACAGCTTTTGACCGAGTGCCAGGCAAAGCACATCGATCTTTCCGCATTTCCTGCGGACTGGGCCGACCTGCAGGCGTTTTACACCTCGATCATGGACGTGGGCAGCCACGAGCGCGTCTCGTTGGGCGACGCGGCAACGTGGTTTGGCATCGAGTTCGATGAGTCGACGGGCCACGCCCACAGCGCCCTAGCCGATGCGCGCGTGACCGCCAAGCTGCTCAAGCAGATGATGGATGGGGACTACCGCGTGAGTCCACACGCCCAGGAAGTCCGTCAGCGTTGGGGGATGGGCGAGCGAGCCCAGACGCGCCTTTCCAGCAAGTGCCCCGAGCTGGGCGACCTGCTGTTGAGGCTTAAGGCGGAGGGGAGGTAGGGGGGGACGTCATTTGGATGGCTTCGTTACTGAAAATCCATTTGTTAAACCTGCTATCCCTGGGTATACTGCGTATTGATGGGCCCGGGATGACCGCTGATTCAAGTCACCGGGCCTAAATTCATATCTATAGGAGTAGCGATATGACTGACGAGCCCGCGGAGCCAAGGCTGTACCACGCCGCGAATGGGCGGAGCGTTGGCTCTCGACTTCCAGACTTTCTTCGTATCTAGACTTGTGCGGCGGCGATATTGATCGTGCGCTTGAGTTGCACGAGTGGAACCTCATGCTTGGGCAGTCGCTCATGGGCGATATCGCTCACTTCGAACTTGCGTTGCGTAACGCCTATGACCGCGTTCTTACCGAGCGATTCCATGGTGATGAGCACTGGCTTTTCGATATTAATTCACCCGTGACGCGTCCCATTATGCGCAAAAGCAAGGCGAAGAAACTCCGCGACGTCAACCTGGTTAACCGTCGTGCCGTAGAGGACGCCTGCGGTCGTGCGCATGACCCCTCTAACCCGAACCAAGTGGTCGCTGGCCTCATGCTGGGATTCTGGGCGCATATGACCGATCGAAGCCGAGAGCGCGACCTGTGGATTCCATACCTACATGCTGCATGGCCCAAGGGAACCGATCGCGCGAAGCTTAATCTCAAGATTGAGGCGATAAACAAACTTCGTAATCGCGTCGCACACAATGAGAGGCTCTTCAACCCTGGAGAAACTGGTTACTCGCCCAAGGATGTTGATGCCGATATTGTCGAGCTATTCCAAGCCCTTTGCCCCGAGGCTTATACGAGTCTCTGCGGCTCTAAAGGTAGGGCGGCTGTCGAGCGATTCTTGGAGGAGCATCCCGCTCCGGTGAAAATAGAGTTGTAGCGATTGCTGTGCTTTGCCCTGCGACCTGGGACTGTCATTTCGGCATAAAATGCCAAAATCTATTTTCGAGCCTTTCCAGCAAGTGCTCCGAGCTGGGTGACCTGCTGCTGAAGCTGAAGGCGGAGGGGAGGTAGGGGCGTTAGCTGTCTGCATGGCGCGTGCCTGTCGCGTATCGTTACTCTTCCTGCTGCTTGGCAGGCAAGATGTAGACGTTCTCGGCGTCCACGGCGATCTGCGTGGGGCGGTTGTAGAGGGTGTCGATCTCCATTATGCTCTGCCTGAACGGCGCGACGTCGGGCGTCTTTGCCTGGTGGAGCTTCTCGATGAGTTTCTCGGATTGCTCGTCGTTGAACCTGCCGATGTCCTCTCCTGCACCCTCAAGCGCCTCGTCTATGGGCGTGAACTCGCCGATGGGCGTCGCCGCGATGGCGCGACCGAGCATCTTGCCTGCGGAGGCGATGCCGCCCAGAAGTGCCACATCGATAGTGTCGGCAGTGCTCGCCTCGAGTGCGTCGTAACAATCGGTGTAGAGCTCGCGGTATGCAAGCGAGTCCGCCTCGATTTTTGCGGCAGCGTCTGCGAGCTTTGCAGGTTTGAAGTTCTGGGTGAGCATGGGCTCGAGGAACAGCGAGAACGCGTGGATATAGGTGGCGAGCTGGTAGTCCTTGAGATAGTCGAGAACCTTGTCGAGGCGCCTTTTCACGTCGTCTCGCACCTCGATGAACCCTTTCTTTTTCAGGTCCGCCTGCGCCTGCGAGCGGAAGAGTTCCATGTCACGCGTGGACGCGTGCTCGATGTCGAGCACCTTCATATGGGCGTTGGCCATGTAGGTGGCGTCGCCGCAGTTGAAGCTGTAACCGTTGAGGATATCTGCGAGCGTCTTGAGATCGCCACGCATGTTGGCCTTGTCACGCTGGCGCATATACTCGAACATTTCGTCAACGGACTCCTGGATGGAGTCGAGCTTTTGGTTTATCTGCGCGATTGCGGCTGCCATGAACAACGACGTCGGATCGTAGGGCACTTGAGTGACGCTTGTGGCGATGTCGCCCTCGACTACGTGGAGGCGCGCCTGCCCGAAACCCTTGGCCGCATCGCGGTAGGCCCCCATGAGGCCGCTGCCGTCCTTGAACGATTGGAGTATCGACGGGTCAAGCGGATTGCCAAACTTGTCGGTTGGCTGGAGCAGCATAGGTACGCTCACCGTATTGGTGACGGTGCGGAATGTCGAGGGGAGTGAGGCGAGCGCTATGCCGAGCTGGGGGACTCGTTCGAGCGGTAGCTTGATGGCGCCGGAGACGTCCACCCGCTCCTGAGTGAGCGCGAGGTGGGTTTTGGTGGATGCGAGCTGTTTTGCCACGAGTTCCTCTCGGCCGCCGTCCGTCGAGGGTTTGATCTCGTTGTCTGCCATAGCGTGCTCCTTGCTTACGTTAATAGTCGCGGGCATTATCTCACCGTTGTGTGACCTGCTGGGATGGGACGGATTAGTGGTAGCACGAGGCCGATTGACGGTCGAGACACATCGACCTTAAGGACTTTCCTGCGGACGTTCATGTGACAAATCTGCCGTATGTAGATAAGCAATAAGTCAATGGCCCCGGGAATGACCTCTGACTCAAGTCAACGGGTCTCATTTTGATTTCTTTGGAGCTTTCGCACGGGGCTGACTTTACTTCGTCTCATTTCGTATAAAGCAGCTGCTAGATTGCATGGTGAT
>CAUFWM010000024.1 GCA_959596505.1 uncultured Collinsella sp. | reverse complement strand
CCGAGCTGGTCTACGACATTCGTTCGACCGCGGGCATGGTATTCCAGAATCCCGATGATCAGCTGGTAGCAACGCTTGTCGAAGATGACGTTGCGTTTGGTCCTGAAAACCTTGGCGTGCCATCGGCGCAAATTGCGCAGCGCGTACGCGAGGCACTGAAGGGCGTGGGCCTGGTGGGCTTTGAGCGCCACGAGACCCACGCGCTTTCGGGCGGCCAAAAGCAGCGCGTGGCGCTTGCCGGCGTGCTCGCCATGGAACCGCGCGTGCTCATATTGGACGAGGCTTCCTCGATGCTCGATCCGCGTGGACGCAAGGGCCTCATGAAGGCTTGCCGTGCGTTGCATGATCGCGGCATGACCATCGTGATGATTACGCACTTTATGGAAGAGGCCGCCGAGGCCGATCGCGTTGCTGTCTTCCAAGCGGGCCGCGTTGCCATGATCGGTACGCCCGAGGAAATCTTGACGCGGGCGGACGAACTTGCGCAGCTCAACCTGGATATGCCGGCGTCGTGCTGCCTAGGTAGGGCACTTCGTGAGAAGGGCGTGCCCGTTTGCGCGCAGGTGCGCGAGGCAGATATGGTCGCCGAGATTGCGCGGGTTTACGCCGAGCGGGGCGGGGCGGACGTCGCAGTGCAGCCTTCTGCATCCGATTCTCGTATGCTCGACAATGCATCCTTCGCGACTAACGAGGCGGCCGCATCGGAGCCCGTTATCGAGATTTCGCACCTCTCGCATAGTTACTCGCTGAGCGCCCGCGAGCGCCGTCGATGGCGCAAGCGCTCGACCACTGCGGACGCATCGAGCAAACAGGCTCTTTGGGGCAACGATCCAAACAGCCCCTGGGCGCTACGTGATGTTTCGCTGACGGTGCGCCGCGGCGAGTTTCTGGGATTGGCGGGTCATACCGGCTCGGGTAAATCGACGCTGGTTCAGCATCTCAACGGGTTGATTCGTCCGCAGGAGGGAAGCGTTTGCGCGCTGGGGTTCGACCTATCAAGCAAGAAAGACGCCGCCGCGGTTAAGGCCAAGGTCGGCGTGGTGTTTCAGTATCCCGAGCGCCAGCTATTTGCCGAGACCGTGGCGCAGGACGTGGCGTTTGGCCCGCGCAACCTTGGCCTGCCAGAAGACGAGGTTGCACGCCGTGTCGCATCATCGCTTGCGCGCGTGGGCCTCGACCTTGCCGCGATAGGCGACAAGAACCCCTTTGAGCTTTCGGGCGGCCAGCAGCGCCGCGTGGCGTTTGCCGGCGTGCTCGCCATGGAGCCCGAGGTGCTGGTGCTCGACGAGCCCATGGCGGGGCTCGATCCGGCTGCGCGCGGGGATTTCCTGGGGCTCATCGATCGACTCCATCGCGAGGGCCTGACTGTTGTCATGGTTTCGCATAGCATGGATGACCTGGCAAATTGTTGTGACCGTATCGTTGTGATGAACGAGGGCGCCGTGTTTGCCGAGGGAACGCCCGCGCAGGTGTTTGCGCGCGCGAACGAGCTCAAATCGATCGGCCTGGGCGTTCCTGCCGCCCAGCGCATGGCGCTGGCGCTTGCGCAAGCCGGTGTGCCGCTCCGCTGCGACAAGCTTTATACGGTTGAGGCGCTAGCCGACGAGTTGGCCGGCTTGCTGCTGGGCTGCGCGGACGTGCCTTTGAGGGTTCCGTGTCAGGCTGGTTCCAAGGCGCCCACGCGAGAGGAGGGCTGCTAATGGAGGCGTTCTCATTTGGCAGCTACTATCCCGGGGATAGCGCGGTGCATCGCCTGGATCCGCGTACTAAGTTGCTCCTAGGTTTTGCATTTCTGGTCACCGTGCTCACCGTCGGAAGCTTTTGCGGGCTGGTTCCGGTCGCATTTTTTGTCGTGCTGGTCTATCTCGCAGCCCGGGTGCCGTTGCGCCGGGTCCTATCATCGATGGCACCATTGCTGGCGATTGTCGTGGTGGTCGCGGTGCTCAACCTGTTTTCCGACCAGAGTGGCCGCATCCTGTGGCAGCTTGGCTTTTTGCAGGTGAGCGAGGGCTCGCTGCGTTCTGCGGCGTTTGTGGCGTGCCGCCTGACGTTGATGATGGCCGGCATGAGCGCCATTACACTCACCACGCCGACGCTCGACCTCACCGCGGGCTTTGAACGTCTACTCGCACCATTTGCGCGCGTGGGGCTTCCGGCGCACGAGCTCGGCATGATTATGGGTATCGCGCTGCGGTTTATGCCGCAATTTGCCACCGAGATGAAACAGACGGCCGATGCACAGGCAAGCCGCGGCGCGCGCGTGACGGGCGGTCCGCTCGGCGGTGTGCGCATGCTCGGCAGTGTGGCGATTCCGCTGTTCACCGGTGTGTTCCGTCATGCCGAGACGCTTTCGGCCGCCATGGATGCGCGTTGTTATCACGGCGAGCAGGGACGCACGCGTCTGCATGCGCTTGCGTTTGGCCGGGGGGATGTACTGGCAGCGCTGGCGATGGCGCTGCTGGTGACATGCGTTGTCGTTATCAATCTTCAACTCTTCTAAGCTCGATTCGAGCGCAAGAAAGGGGTCTCCATGACCGATATCGATCGCACGGCTCAGCTCGAGCGCGCCTGCTCGTATCTCAGGCGCATTCCGGCGTGGTATCTTGCCACGACCGATGCGAGCGACGGGCATCAGCCCCGCGTGAGGCCGTTTTCGTTTGCCATGGTCGATGACGGCAAGCTGTGGTTTTGCACGTCGCGCGACAAGGACGTATGGGCGGAGTTGAGCGCGAATCCCAAGTTTGAGGTATCGGGCTGGAAGCCGGGGGAGTGCTGGATCGTGTTAACCGGTGAGGCCGCGCTCGAGGACGATGCATTCGTGAGCGACAAGGTGCGCCAAGCGGGCTTTAAGCACATGGTGGGCATTGGCGAGCAACACGATAGCGCCAACGATGGCCGCCTTGCATTCTTCTCGGTCCGCAACATCGCCGCACGGTTCTGCGATATCGACGGCAGCGAAGAGCGCCTCGAGCTCTAATTTCCCAAATTGACTACCCATTCCAAAAAGACTGGTCAGGCGACAGGAGGAAACGTGGACGGATTGAATACGGTGCTGGAGTATCTGACGTCGGTGCCGGCGTGGTATCTGGCGACGAGCGTGGGCGGGCAGCCGCATGTGCGTCCGTTCTCGTTTGCGCAGATTCAGGACGGCAAGCTGTGGTTTGTGACAGCGCGCACCAAAGATGTGTGGCAGGAGCTGCTGCAAAACCAGCGCTTTGAGGCCACGAGTTGGTGGCCGGGCCATGGCTGGCTCATCTTGCGCGGGCGTGCCGGCTTGGATGACCGGGCTTTAGACGAAATGCGCGAAGCCGGGTGGAAGCATCTAGAGCACCTGGGCGAGCACTATGAGGGGCCTAACGACCCCGCGCTCGTCTTCTTTAGCGTCGAGGATCCCGAGGCATTTATCTGCAATCACGACGAATGGGTGCCGGTTGAGCTCTAGCCAGCTGGCTCATCCTAACAACTTAGTTTTCGCATGGGCGGACCCTGTGTTGCCCGGCACCGTAAGGAGTGCCGGTCAATACGGGGCCCGCTCTATTTGTCAATTCCTTCAAGCGAATGTGTCGGGAATGTTTCAATGCATGAACATGCAAGCTATTTACGTATTCATGCATCTTTTGGTGCTAAAGTTTCAACCCACCTCATAATGACCGCTGCAAAATGCGCATCGGTGCATAAATCGCAGACAAGGAGTCTGATATGTCTTTGAAGGTTGGAATCGTCGGCGCGGCTGGATATGCCGGAGCCGAGCTCATTCGCCTCGTACTCGGCCATCCCGAGTTTGAACTTGTTGCCATTACGTCCAACGCCGATGCCGGCCAGCCGCTGTCCGCGGTGTATCCGAGCTTTGCTGGCGTGAGCGATCTGGTTTTCACCACGCATGACGCCCCCGAGCTCAAAAGCTGCGATGCGGTTTTTCTTGCCGTGCCGCACACGGCTGCCATGGCGCAGGTGCCCGCGCTCCTTGCCGCGGGCGTTTCCTGCTTTGATCTTTCGGCCGATTACCGTCTGAGCGACCCGTCCGTCTTTGAGGCATGGTATGCCGCCGAGCACACGAGCCCCGAGCTGCTCAAGACCCGCGCTTTTGGCCTGCCCGAGCTGTTCTGCCAGGACCTAGAGACCGCTGCTTCCAGCCATGCCGCCGGAAAGCCCGTTTTGGTCGCTTGCGCCGGCTGCTATCCCACCGCAACGAGCCTCGCTGCCGCTCCTGCCGTGCGTGCGGGCTGGATGGCAGAGAACGGCCCCGTGATTGTCGATGCCATTAGCGGCGTGACGGGCGCCGGTAAGTCCTGCAACGCCCGCACCCATTTTTGTAGCGCAGACGAGAACTTAGAGGCCTATGGCGTAGGCAAACATCGCCACACACCAGAGATCGAGCAGATTCTGGGTCTGACCGATCGTGTCGTCTTTACTCCGCACTTGGCACCGCTCAAGCGCGGCCTGCTTTCCACGGTGACGATGCCGCTCGCGCCGCGGGCTCTCGACACGTTGGCCCTTGAGGACGTCGTCGACCATTACAAGAAGTTCTACGCCGGTCGCACCTTTGTGCGCGTGCTCGATGCCGGCCAGCAGCCCAAGACGGCTTCGGTCGTCGGCACCAACGCTGCCCAGATTGGCCTTGCGCTCAACAAGCGTGCGGGCGTGCTGGTGGCGACGGGCGCTATCGACAATCTGTGCAAGGGCGCTGCGGGCCAGGCGGTCCAGTGCGCCAACATCGTTTTTGGTTTTGACGAGCGACGAGGCTTGCCCACAGTGGCGTGCCCGGTGTAGCACATTCGATTGTTAACGATTTGGTGGTCGGGTATCGAGTTGGGCGCCGCTTTCAAGCTGGTCTAGTAGTTGCGACCGGTATGGCGTGCCAGCCGATGCCCGCTTTTTTGTCTGATATAAGGAGTCGTAGGGACGATGAATACCGACCTGATTGATATCAAGATACGCGCCGTCGAGGGTGGCGTTACGGCAGCGGCTGGCTTTAAGGCCGCAGGCATCCATGCAGGATTCCGGAAGAATCCCGAGCGCTTGGACTATGCGCTCGTCGTGCCCGATAAGCCCTGTCCAGGCGCCGGCGTGTTTACGACCAACCGCTTTTGCGCGGCGCCCGTGCAGGTGAGCCGTGCCAACCTGGGCGGTGCGGACAAGGGCTATGGCATCATCGCCGGCGTTTCAATCAACTCCGGCAACGTGAATGCCGCCACGGGCGAGACCGGCCTTGCCTGCGCGCGAGAGACATGCAATATCGCGTCGCAGGTCATCGGCTGTGAACCCCAGCAGATCCTAGTTGCATCCACAGGCGTGATTGGACAGATTCTGCCGATCGACACGTTTGAGGCAGCCGTCCCGTCCGCCTACGAGGCGCTCTCTGCCCATGGCGGTGCCGATGCGGCCCGTGCCATCATGACGACCGATACGCATTCCAAGGAGTATGCCGTTCGCTATCGCAGCGAGGCTGCGGGCCATGCGGGCAACGCTTATACGGTGGGCGGCATGTGCAAGGGCTCGGGCATGATCATGCCCAATATGGCCACCATGATCGCGGTCATTACTACCGATGCCCCCGTCGAGCCGGCGGCGCTCCACACCTTACTGCTCTCGACCGTTAAGCAGACCTTTAATAAGGTGACGGTCGATTCCGATACCTCGACCAACGACACCTGCATCATGCTTGCTTCTGGCGCTGCTGCCGCTGATACCGAGGCTATCGTCGAGGGCACTGATGCCTTTGACGAACTGTCCTTTGCCGTGCACGAGGTGTGCGAGAGCCTGGCGCGCAACATCGCGGCCGATGGCGAGGGCGCGTCAAAGCTCGTGACGGTTAACGTTACCGGCGCCGCCACCGACGAGGAAGCCGATATCGCCGCCCGTGCCGTCGCCAACTCGCCGCTCGTCAAGACCTGCATCGCCGGTCACGACTGCAACTGGGGCCGCGTCGCCATGGCGCTCGGCAAGTGCGGCGTGAAGTTTAATCAGGAAGACGTTTCCATCGACATGATGGGCATGCCTGTCTGTCGCGACGGTCTGACTGTTCCCTTTGACGAGGACGAGGCTCTACGACGTTTTGAGGCGTCCGAGATTGTGATCTCAGCCGACCTGGGCGCAGGCGACGCGGCAACGACCGTGTGGACCTGCGACCTCACGCACGAGTACATCTCCATCAACGGCGACTACCGTTCCTAGATTCCAGGCACGCTGCGCATCTTGCCGCATTGCGGACAGCGAAGCACGGCGTGATAACGATACGAAAGACGAGGCAGATTATGAAATTCGCACGCGATTGTCGTTCGAGCGAATCCAACGAAGCAACCGCGCAGCTGCTGTTCGAAGCGCTGCCGTGGATTAAAAACCTGACCGGCAAGACGGTCGTTATCAAATATGGCGGAGCCGCCATGGTCGACGAGCAACTGCGCCCCGACGTGATGAGCGACATCGTTTTGCTCAAGATCATCGGCATGCGCCCCGTCATCGTGCATGGCGGCGGCAAAGCCATCAACGAGGCACTCAGCCACTATGACATCCCTGTCGAATTTAAGAACGGGCAGCGCGTGACTACGCCGGCGACCATGGATATCGTGCGCGAGGTGCTGGGCGGCAAGGTTAACCAGGAGCTGGTCGCTGCCATCAACCACCACGGTAATTTGGCCGTAGGCGTGTCGGGCAGCGATGCCGGCACGCTCATCGCCGAGCCGCTCGACCCCGAACTCGGTCGCGTGGGCAAAGTGACGCACGTCAACACCGACTATATCGAGCGCTTGCTCGATAGCGAGTACATTCCCGTAATCGCTACCGTCGCGGCGGGGGAGGACGGCGGCTTCTTCAACATCAATGCCGATACCGCCGCCGGCGCCGTTGCGGCGGCGCTTCATGCGCACAAGGCGATTTTTTTGACCGACGTCGACGGTCTGTACAAGGACTTTAGTGATAAGGACTCGCTCATCTCCAACCTGACGCTCGACGAGGTCAACGAGATGCTCTACGGCGGGGAGGTCGATAAGGGCATGATTCCCAAGCTGCGCGCGGCCGTCGATGCGCTTGCTGCTGGCGTGTTCCGAGCCCACATCATCAACGGCACGACGCCGCACTCGCTGCTGCTGGAGCTGCTGACCGATGCTGGCGTCGGTACCGTGATCCACTCCACCGAGACGGCCTACGAGTTCAATACGCATCCGCATCCGCTTTCGACGTTTGCGGCGCGTCTGACCGAGAACCTCGACGAGGTCGAGAAGCTCCAGACGGTCTAGCCGACCCGCGGTCGTCGCGTCCCTGCACCCATAGCCCTGCGCCGTACGGCGCCCAACGAAAGGCATCTCATGTCACTTGCAACTCAGCAATCGCTCGAATCCCATTACGTTATGCATACCTTTGGTCGCTCGCTGGTAGAGTTTGTCGAAGGTCACGGTATGAAGCTCATCGGTGACGATGGTCGTGAGTATCTCGACTTTCTCGCTGGTATCGGTGTGTGCAGCCTTGGCCACGGCAACCCTGCAGTGCTCTCGGCGCTCGAGGCTCAGACCAAAAAGCTTCTGCATGTGTCTAACTACTTCTACATCGAGCAGCGTGGACAGGTCGCGGCGCTGCTGTCCAAGCTTGCCAACGACGACGTAGATGGTGCGTGCGTGCTGGCCGATGCCATTGCCGCCGGCGATGAGACCACGGCCGCTGCGCTCGGTGCCCCGGCTGCGGACGAGCAGGTGTGGGAGACGTTCTTTGCCAATTCTGGTGCCGAAGCCAACGAGGGCTCGATGAAGCTTGCGCGTCTGTACGCCAAGCGTGCTGGTAACGGCGGCAACACCATCGTATGCATGCGTGGCGGCTTCCACGGCCGTACGCTCGAGACCATTGCCGCGACCATGCAGGATTGGCTGCAGGACAGTTTCCGCCCGCTGCCGGGCGGCTTTGTGGCCTGCACACCCAACGATGTAGATGAACTGCGCGCAATCTTTAAGCAGTTGGGCAGTGAAATCTGTGCCGTGATGCTCGAGCCGATCCAGGGCGAGAGCGGCGTGCATCCCATGACCGAGGAATTTATGGCTGCGGCGCGCGACTTGGCGCACGAGGTGGGTGCCGTGCTTATCGCCGACGAGGTCCAGTGCGGTATCTTCCGCACGGGTAAGCCGTTTGCGTTCCAGACCTATGGCGTGGAGCCCGACATCATGAGCCTTGCCAAGGGTATCGCCGACGGCGTGCCCATGGGTGCCGTGGTGGCAAAGAAGGAAATCGCTGACGTCTTTAAGCCCGGCGATCATGGTTCGACCTTCGGCGGTAGTTGCTTGGCCATCGCGGCCTGTGCCGCGACGCTTTCCGCGCTTGTGCGCGGCGATTATGCCGAGCATGCCGCCAAGGTTGGCGCCTATATGGAGCAGGCGCTGGCTAAGCTTCCGCATGTGGTAGAGGTGCGTGGCCGTGGCCTGATGCTCGGCTGCGATCTGGACGATGCTGCGGGTGATGCGCACGACGTTGTGGCCCGTGCATTGGGGGCTGGCGCCGTGATCAACGCTACAGGCGCACATACGCTGCGCTTCCTTCCGCCGCTCGTGTGCGAAGAGGCCGATGTGGACAACCTGATCGAGATCCTGGCGGGTGTTTTGGCCTAACACGGCGCAATAACTTAATTTGGACCGGGTTCCGGACTGCGGACGTGCCATATGCGGCACGATTCAGCGGTCTGGAGCCCGTTTTGCTATCGATTTACCATGGCTGGGATAGGCCGTGTGCAAAAAGTGGCAAATATGAGTACGGGCACTAACTTCGTAACATATAAATTAGGCACTTTTAGATGAGTTGGGCCACATATGTCCAGTTTTGTAGTTGGCAAATTGGCTTAACTGGACTATCGATCGTCGTTCTAATGCCGGATTTGCCTTTTATGACTTCGAAAACGCTGCTACTAAAAAGGTAGCAGTACTCATATTTGGCATTTTTTGCACACGGGTATTCGCCAAGGGTCCATTTCGCCGCCCGAGCCCCGCTTCGTCGCTCCGCTCCTCGCGTGCTGCGCTGGAAAACGCTTCGCGTTTCCTCAGCTCCGCACTCTTGCGGGTTCGAATCCCATGCACCGGCCCAAAAAAGAAAGGCCTCCATCGCTGGAGGCCTAACAATTCAATGGCGGGCGATGAGGGATGTCCGCGTGCGGCTGGCGCCGTCCGCGCCCCGCTTCGTCGCTCCGCTCCTCGCGTGCTGCGCTGGAAAACGCTTCGCGTTTCCTCAGCTCCGCACCCTGTCGGGTTCGAATCCCTCTGCGATGGGCCCAAAAAAGAAAGGCCCCCATAGCTGGGAGCCTAACAAATCAGTGGTGGGCGATGAGGGATTCGAACCCCCAGCCTTGTGCGTGTAAAGCACCTGCGCTAACCGTTGCGCCAATCGCCCGCAGAGATTGAGTATAGCGGAAACCCTGCGTGGTTCACCGCTAATTCATAACGAAAACTAAGCGGCGACTTTAGCGCCCTTGTCCTCGTCGATAAAGAAGCGCTTGTACCAAATGAGGAACGTCAGCGTGGTATAGATCTTGCGCTGGTTGAGCGCGCGACCCTTAAAGTGATCGTCGAGCAGTTTCATGAGCGCATCGGTGTCAAAGAAATCAGCAGCCCACGGCGCGGTGAAGTATTCCTTTACGTAGTCGTAATACTTTTGCTCGCGCAGCCAGAACTTGACCGGTACGGGGAAGCCCACCTTCTTGCGCGTTGCCCACTCGTCGGGCAGCGTGCGGTTGGCAGCGTGACGCAGAACGAGCTTGCAGCCTTCTTCGTTAACACGGTAGTTGGCGGGAATGTGCTCGGCAAACTCCATGACCTTCTTGTCCAGGAACGGAACGCGGAGCTCCAGAGAATGCGCCATGCACATCTTGTCGGCCTTGAGCAGAATGTCACCCGGCAGCCACATGTTCATATCCAGATACTGTTTCTTGGAAAGCTCGCAGCAGTCGGGAACCTGCTTGTAGTACTCGGCGCACATCTCGGCGGCGTTCTTGCCGGTGTTATAAGCGGGCTTGAGCACCTCGTCGACTTCGGAGGGGTCGAACACCTTTGCCTGACCCACATACCAGCGCTCGGGAACCTCGGCGCATTTCGTCAGGAAGTTGTGTCCCTTAAAGTAGGGGAGATGCTGAACGAGTGAGCCCAGGGCGTGACGTACGCCGAGCGGCACGCGTTTCTTAAAGGTACGCATCTCGGGGGTGTCCTCGTACCACTCATAGCCGGCAAACAGCTCGTCGGCACCCTCGCCCGAAAGGACGACGGTGACCTCCTTGGAAGCCATCTGCGCCAGATAGTACAGCGGCACGCTGGACAGGTTCGATTGCGGCTCGTCCATGTGGTACTGGATATCGGGCAGTGCATCAAAGAACTCGTCGGCGGTAATCATCTTGCGCACGTTCTTGATGCCCAGCTTGTCGGAAAGCTCGGCGGCGTAGTTGGTCTCGTTGAAGTTCTTGTAATCGAAGCCGACAGAATACGTGGTGTCGGGCATGAGACAGGCGGCAATGTAGCTGGAGTCCACACCGCCAGAAAGGAACGAGCCCACCTTAACATCGGCGATTCGGTGCGCAGCGACGCTTTCGTGCACGACCTTGTCGCACTCGTCCACGTACTCCTCGAAGGTCTTGGAGTTGTCGTCGGTGAAGTCACAGCTCCAGTAACGCTTGATGTCCATGGTGTTGGTCGTCAGGTCATACGTAAAGCAATGCGCCGGGGCAAGCTTGAACACGCCCTTAAAGAAGGTCTCCTCCGTGGCGGGGAATTGCAGCGTCAGGTAGGGGCGCAGCGCGTCGTGGTTGACAGCCTTCTCAAACTTGGGATGGTCCAGGAAGCTCTTGATCTCGGAGCCAAACAGCAGCGAGCCATCGGATGCCTGGTAGTAATAGAACGGCTTGATACCAAAGATGTCACGAGCACCAAAGAGTTTGTTCTTGTTCTGGTCGTGAATCACGAACGCGTACATGCCGCGCAGACGGTTGACCAGGTCCTCGCCCCACTCCTCGTAACCGTGTACCAGGACTTCGGTATCAGCGTTGCAGTGGAAGGCGTAGCCGGCCGCCTCCAGCTCGGCGCGAAGCTCCTGGAAGTTGTAGATCTCTCCGTTGAAGACAATCGTGACCTTGCCGTCGTCGCTCGACATGGGCTGGGCTCCAGCTTCGGAAAGATCGAGAATCGAAAGACGACGGAAGCCAAGGGCAACGTTGTCGACGATATGCTGGCCGCCCATATCGGGACCACGGTGGATGATGCGATTCATCATGGCCGTGAGAACCAGCTCACTCTGTTCATCTGTACCGGTAAAACCGACAAAACCGCACATGCAAGATCCTTTCTGCTGACGGCTCAGGTGTACTGCCGCAAGGATTGTGGCAGCTGATGTCAAATAATCTTTACTATCATGCCAATCTTTTGTTTCGTGATAGGGCATAAGCGCCGAGCGAACCGAAAAAACCACGTCCCGATCTTCAGACGAAGCGGCGGGCCGTGGTTGCGAACGCTATGTTAAAGAACAGCACCCAGATTTCCTTGTTTTTACACGGGGTGAACACCGTTGCCATTTATTAGACCACGGCACAGTCCATGCAATTTTTTAGAAGGCTGTGATGCGCGTAAGGTCAGGTGGCATATTAGGATGGTTGATAATACAGAATGTTTCATCGTTTCTGCCGCGGGACGTCTTCTGCCCTTTAAGGCTGAATTTAGCGAGAGAGGTCTTTGTATGTCGAGTCCGACACAAGAGAAGCTAACTCTGATGCGCTATATAGAGTTGCTCGAGGAAGATGACCTTGTTGTTTCCAGACCGAGCGCTTCGTGCGACCAGCGCATTGAGTTTGCGACTGATGACTCGCGCCAGGTGCGTCCGGGCACGTTGTTTGTCTGCAAGGGCCGTGCGTTTAAGCGCGAGTACCTGCTTTCGGCAATCGCCGATGGCACCGTGGCCTACGTTTCCGAGGTCGATTACGATGTTGATCTTCCCGCGGTGATTGTGAGCGATATTCGTCGCACGCTCGCCGTGGTGGCAGATGCCTTTTATGGGCACCCGTCGGGTAAGGTGAAGGTCTGCGCCTTTACAGGCACCAAGGGCAAGTCGACCTGCAGCTTTTATCTGCGCGGCATCCTCGCCAACGAGGCCAAGCTTACGGGCTGTCATCGACCCGCTCTTAATACGGGCATTGAGTTCGACGACGGCATCGAGACGGGCCCTTCCAAGCTGACGACCCCCGAATCCTTCCTGCTGCAGTCTCGCATCGCGCATGCTGCGGAGGCGGGTGCTCCGTGGCTGGTTATGGAGGCATCGAGTCAGGGCCTCAAATACGAGCGTACGGGCAAGATTGACTTTGAAGTCGGCGCCTTTACCAATATCGGCGAGGATCACATTTCGCCGATTGAGCATCCGACGCTCGAGGATTACTTTGCCAGCAAGCTCAAAATCTTCTTGCAGAGCCGTTTTGCCGTGGTCAATCTCGATATGGATAAGGTCGATCGCGTGCTCGAGGCGGCATCTCGTTGCGAACGTACGGTGACGTTCTCCCTGACCGACGAGCGTGCCGACGTGCTTGCGCTGGCGATTCGCAATGGCGACTGCGGCGTGGTGGCAACGGTGCGCACGCCCCGTTTTACGCGTGACATTGTGATTCCCACGCCGGTTAAGTTCAATGTGTCCAACGCGCTTGCCGCTATTGCCTGCGCCGAGGCCCTGGGCATTTCCGAAGAGGGTATCGTCCATGGCTTTGAGGGCGTCTTCGTTCCCGGTCGTATGGAGCTCTATCCGTCCGTATCGGGCAAAATCCTGGGCATCGTCGATTTTGCACATAACGGCATGAGCCTCGAGACACTCCTGCGCGACTTGCGCGAGAACTATCCCGAGCGCGAGCTGGCGGTTGTATTTGGCGCTACGGGCGGTAAGGGTGTCGATCGACGCACCACGATGGGCATCGCCGCTGGCAAGTATGCCGACCGAATCGTGATTACCGAGGATGACCCCGGCCCCGAGGATGTCGAGGACATCTGCGCCGAGATCGCGCGCAACGTTCAAGCGCAGGGAAATGATAACTGGCAAATCGTGACTGATCGCGTTGCCGCTATCAAGACTGCCGTGCGCGAAACTGTCCGTCCTGCCGTGGTCATCGTGACCGGTAAGGGCGAGGAAGAGTGTATGCTGCGCAAGAACGGACCCGAGCCTTGTGAGCGCGACGGTTCGATTCTCAAGCGCACCCTTGCGGCGTACGACGCCTAGACCAGCCCCTTCTATGTAAACGGAGTGACCATGTCCCACAACATCCTGCCGACCGTTGCCGAGCTTTCGGGCGAGATGCGCGAGCGCCTTGCCAAGGTCAAGTATGTCTTTACCGATCTGGACGCCACGATGCTCGCCCCCGGCTCGTGCGTGCTGCGCGATAACGACGGCAATCCCTCGACCAAGCTCGTCGAGGCGGTTGTCGCGCTCGCCCGTGCCGGCATCCAGGTGGTTCCCACCTCGGGTCGCAATCGCACCATGATCCATGAGGACGCCCGCGTGCTCGGCCTCAACTCCTACATCGGCGAGATGGGCGGCCTGGTCATGTACGACCTCAAGGCCAACGACTGGGAGTACCTGACGGGCGACATGCCCTACGACCCCGCCTGCGGTCTCACGCCGCACCAGGTGATCGAGCAGACCGGCGTGTGCGAGAAGATCCTTGCCCGCTGGCCGCACAAGATCGAATACCACAACGACATGTCGACCGGCTACAAGTACCGTGAGGTCACCGTCGGCATGCGCGGCGATGTGCCCGACGATGAGGTCCAGGCCATCCTGGACGAGGCCGGCTGCGGTCTGGTCTGGGCTTGCAACGGCCATCTGACTCACCTGTCCAAGCCGACGACGCTCGAGCTTAATCGCGTCGAGGACGGCCGCGCCTTCAACATCAATCCGGCGGGTCTCAACAAAGGCGTTGCCATTGCGCGCTTCTGCGAGCACCTGGGGATCGAGCGCGAGGAGACGCTTGCGCTCGGCGACTCCGAGTCCGACTTCTACATGGCCGACCATGTTGGCATGTTCTGCCTGGTCGAGAACGGTCTGACGAGCGCCGGTGCCCCGGAGTTCTTGGACGCCTGCGACAATGCCTATGTAACGCGCGGCAAGATTGTCGACGGTTGGGCGGCAACGGCCGAGCTGTTGGTCGCGGCCCGTTCGTAGCGCGACGCATCACGCATGGTCGCATTTTTCGAGAGAGAATCTGGTGAGGTAATGTCCGATATCGATAATCTGGCCGGGGACACGCGTCCGATCGGCGTGTTCGACTCGGGCCTGGGCGGCTTAACGGTCGCGCGCGCGATCGCAACGGCGCTTCCGCACGAGTCCGTCTACTATTTCGGTGACACAAAGCGCTGCCCTTATGGCACCCGCACCGAGGACGAGGTTCGCTCGTTTGCGCTGCAGGCGGGCCGCTGGCTATCGAGGCACGACGTTAAGATCATGGTCATCGCCTGTAACACGGCGACCGCCGCGGCCTTGCGTCTGGCTCAGCAAGTGCTCGACGTTCCTGTGATCGGCGTGATCGCCCCGGGCGCACGCGCCGCCATCAACAGCACGCGTACGCGTCGCGTGGGCGTGCTCGCCACCAACCTCACCATTCGCTCGGGCGCCTACACGCGCGCCATCCAGGATTTGGATGCTGGTGTCGATGTGTATGGCTGCCCGGCTTCGAGCTTTGTCGAGGTCGTCGAGCACGAGCTCGCCTCGGGCGCGCATCTGCAGGAGCAGTGGCTCGAGAACGAGGATATTTTTGATACGCCAGCCGTTCGCGCGCTGGTCGGCACCACGGTCGAGCCGCTGCACGATCGTGGCATCGATACCGTGGTACTCGGCTGCACGCATTTCCCGCTGCTGGTGGGTCCCATCCGCCATGCGCTAGGACCCGGGGTGCGCGTGGTGAGCTCCGCCGAGGAGACCACCCGCGAGCTGACCGATATCCTCACGCGCCGTGAGCAGCTGGCGGGCGATGCCGCCGAGCCACAGCATCGCTTTGCCACCACGTCTGACAACATTGCCGAGTTTGCGGTGGCGGGTAGCTTTATCTTTGGCCAGCCGCTTAAAAGCATCGAGCATGTCGATATCGACGAACTCGGTTAGGCTCGCAATGTCGCCGGAGGCTTCGCCACATCTTTTGCCGAAAGGATAGTTCCATGGAATACATGCAGGTTAACCGCGCCAACGGCCGCGCCGCCAACGAGCTGCGCCCCGTTAAGCTCACCCGCGGCGTCATGAAGCACGCCCACGGCTCGTGCCTGACTGAGTTCGGCGACACGCGCGTACTGTGCGCCGCCACCATCGAGGAGGGTGTGCCTGGTTGGCGCAAGGGCGCCAAGGCCGGCTGGGTAACGGCGGAATATGCGATGCTACCGGCCTCGACCGGTAAACGCTGCAAGCGCGAGCATGCCAACCGCAAGGGCCGCTCCATGGAGATCGAGCGGCTTATCGGCCGCAGCCTGCGTACCGTCGTCAATATGAAGGCGCTCGGCGAGTACACCGTTACCGTCGACTGCGATGTGATCCAGGCCGATGGCGGCACGCGTACGGCGAGCATTACCGGCGCCTGGGTGGCGCTGCACGACGCCCTTGCCATGTGGGTCGAGGCGGGCAAACTCGAGCGCATCCCGCTCACGGGCCAGGTTGCCGCCATTTCCATGGGCGTCGTCGACGGCAACACCCTGCTCGACTTGGATTATTCCGAGGACAGCCACGCCGAGGTCGACATGAACCTCGTCGCCACCGACACCGGTGAGATGATCGAACTCCAGGGTACCGGCGAGCAGGCGCCCTTCGACCGCAAGCGTCTTAACGCCCTGCTCGACCTGGGCGATAAGGGTATCGCCGAGCTCATCGAGCTTCAGCGCCAAGCCCTCGCCTAACCTGCCAAAAAGGGACAGGTTTATTTTGGCAGGTTTTATCTGGGAAAACGTCGAAGTATAAGACTGCCGTTGATTGAGACGGGAGAGAGGCCGAAGTCCTCGTCGTCCTCAACTCGGCATTGCTATAGAGACAAAGGAGACCAGCTATGGCACTTGAGAAGATTGACATCGACACCCTCGACCCGGCGGCGACCATCGTCGTGGCAACCGGCAACGCCCATAAGCTCACCGAGATCGAGGCCATTTTGGGCAAGGTCATGCCCGAGGTGCGCTTTGTGGCGCTCGGCCAGCTGGGCGATTTTGAGGACCCCGAGGAAAACGGCACGACGTTTTTGGAGAACGCCATCATCAAGGCGCAGGCTGCGGTCGAGGAGACGGGCCTTATGGCCATCGCCGACGACTCCGGCTTGGTCGTCGATGCGTTGGACGGTGAGCCGGGCGTGTATAGCGCGCGCTATGCGGGCGTGCATGGCGACGATGCCGCCAACAACGCCAAGCTTCTCGTTAACCTGGAAGGCGTGGCAGACGAGGACCGTACCGCGCGCTTTATGAGCGTCGTCGCGCTTATCGATACGGACGGCCTGGTCACCTATGGCGAGGGCGCCTGCGAAGGCGTTATCGCGCACGAGGGCCGCGGCGAACACGGTTTTGGCTACGACCCGCTGTTCCTGCCGGTCGATACGCCGGGCAAGACCATGGCCGAGCTCACGGCGGACGAGAAGAACGCCATCAGCCATCGTTTCCATGCGCTCGAGCATCTGTCCGCCAAGCTGACGGGCGAGGAGTAGACCGTGCGTGCGGTGGTGCAGCGCGTGCTCAACGCCAGCGTGACAGTCGGCGACGAGTGCGTGGGCCGTATTGGACGCGGCTACTTGGTGCTGCTGGGCGTGGGCCACGGCGACACACGCGCCGAAGCCGACAAGCTGTGGGGCAAGCTCCGCGGGCTGCGTATCAACGAGGACGAGAACGGCAAGACCAACTTGGCGCTGGCGGATGTCGACGGCGAGGTGCTCGTGGTGTCGCAGTTCACGCTGTTTGCCGACTGCCGCCACGGCCGCCGTCCGTCGTTTACGGACGCCGGCGCGCCCGATGTCGCTAACGAACTTTACGAGTACTTTTTGACACTCGTCGCTCAGGACGTTGAGCATGTGGCGCACGGTATCTTTGGCGCCGATATGAAGGTCGACCTGGTCAACGACGGTCCGTTCACCATCGTCCTGGACACAGACAATCTGTAAGTAGTCAATTTGGGACCGGGCTTTTTTAGCTGCTTGCGTATGGCTGCAACAGGGTGCTATAGTATTAGAGTTTTGTCTATCTTAGGGGTATTATCCCCTTTTTGAATTGCACCCTCTGGAGGCCCTATTCATGGAAGAGATGGAAGTCAATCACGTCGACGACATCCACGAGAAGCTGACCGATATGGTGGGCGATCGCGTCAAGGTTAAGGCCAACATGGGCCGTACCCGCGTCATCGAGCGCATGGGCACCATCAAGAGCGTCCACCCCGCTGTCTTTATCGTTGAGGTTGACGAGCGTCGCGGCCGCAAATCGCGTCAGTCCTACCAGTACATCGATGTCCTTACCGGCCAGGTCGAACTGTTCGACCCCGAGAGCGGCGAACATATCTTTACCCCGCTCGGCAACCAGCTCGAGGAGCACTAACGGTGACCGATCGGTCCCTCATCCTTACCGCGCCGGCAAAGATTAACCTCTATCTGGGGGTTCATACCGAGCGCGACGCCCGCGGCTATCACAGGGTCGATTCCCTGATGGCAGCCGTCGGTCTAGCCGATGCCGTGACGGTCACGCCGGCGCAGGCGTTGACCGTCCAGACGGTTCCGGCATCCGATTTTCCCATGCAAAAAAATACGGCCTATCGGGCGGCAATCGCTATGGCCGAGCGTTACGGTCGCGATGCCAACGTGTGCGTGACGATCGAAAAGCGTATCCCGCTGTGCGCCGGCCTGGGAGGCCCCTCGACGGATGCCGCTGCGGTCATCGTTGCCTTGGCCGAGCTGTGGGGTATCGACCGTGCCGACCCCGCGCTCGATGACATCGCTCGCGGTATCGGCGCCGACGTGCCGTTCTTTTTGCACACGAGTCCCGCACTCTACGTCGGCGGGGGAGATGTGCTGGCCACTGAGTATCCTGTGCTTCCGGCGACACCTGTCGTATTGGTCAAACCGCACGAGACGAGCGTTTCAACGGTTGAAGCGTATCGACGATTTGATGAGAGCCCGGTGCCCGCGGAAAAACCCGATGCGATTGCTTCTGTCTTACGCGCCGGCGATGCCGAGGCGGCATATGCGCTCGTTCATAACAATCTGGGCGTCATATCCGCGCAGATGGAGCCGCGGATCCAGGCGGTTCTCGACTGGCTGCGCGCACAGGAGGGAACCGTTGCCGTGGACGTGTGCGGTTCGGGTGCCTGCTCGTTTGCCATTTGTGATACCGTCGCTGCAGCAGCCCATCTTGCGGGAGCTGCCCAGCAAAATGGCTGGTGGGCCTGCACGACTGAGCTTATTCCCAACACGGTTCAAATCGACGCGCCAAAGAAATAAAAATTTCTCTAGCACGCGGCGAAAATCTTTGTTACTATAGTCGAGCTAACGGGTTGTGGCTCAGTTTGGTAGAGCACTGCGTTCGGGACGCAGGGGTCGCTGGTTCAAATCCAGTCAACCCGACCAGAGCATGAGGAGGGACCGCTTCTTGCGGTCCCTTTTTTTAGCTATTGTTGTGATACCGCGGCACCCGCGGTATACTCATTCGAGCTTGTCTCGCTGTATTGTGGAGGTCTACATGTTTGGACTGAGGGCTCCTGAGCTCATCATTATTCTCATCGTTGTCTTGATCATCTTCGGGCCTAAGAACCTGCCGAAGCTCGGCAAGTCTCTCGGCTCTACCGTCAAGAATATCCGCGAGGGTATGGAGGGCGACGATAAGGGCGAAACCAAGCAGGCCGAGGACGTTGTGGTCGAGGAGTCCAAGGAGGACAAGGAGATCGCAGAGCTCGAGGCCAAGCTCGCTGCTGCCAAGAAAAAGCAGGCAGAGGACAGCGACGCGGACGCAGAGTAGTCCCATCCCTTTGGGGTGAGCACCTGACCGGCTTGCCCGCAGGCTAGCCGGTCTTTTTCGTTTTGTTGACAGTTGATCGTTACATCATAGTTGGGGAGATATCCGTATGGACGCAAGCCAGATCGTACTGACCGCTGAGGGCCGCCAGAAGCTCGTCGAGGAGCTCGCTTGGCGTGAGGGCGATTACGCCAAGGAGATCGTCGAGGACATCAAGGAAGCCCGCGCGTTCGGCGACCTTTCGGAGAACTCCGAGTACGATGCCGCCAAGGACAAGCAGGCCCAGAATGCTGCTCGCATTGCCGAGATTCAGGCCATCCTCGCCAACGCTCAGGTTGCTGCCACCACGGGCGATCTGACCGTCTCCATCGGTTCCACCGTTTCTCTGATCGATCCCAACGGTGAGGTCATGGAAGTCACGCTCGTCGGTACCACCGAGACCAACTCGCTCGAGCACAAGATCTCCAACGAGTCTCCGGTCGGTCACGCCATCATCGGTCACGGCGAGGGCGACTCCGTTGAGGTCGTTACGCCTTCTGGCAAGACTCGCGTCTACACCATCGCCAAGATCGCACGCTAGACCACGGTCCCGCGTAAAGGTATGTTTTCGCTCCCTGGGACCGAATCCTGGGGAGCGTTTTAGTTTGAGGAGCTAACTTATGGCAGAGAACCAGAACGTCGCCGATCAGGCCTCGACGCTCAACGACGAGCGCGCCACGCGTCTGGCAAAGCGCGCCGCCCTGTTCGAGGTGGGCCAGAACCCCTATCCCGAGCACTCCGAGATCGAGGACTATGTCGTCGACATTGAGGCCAAATATGCCGATCTTGCCGATGGCGAGGATACTGAGGACGTCGTGAAGATCGGCGGCCGCGTGGTCGCCAAGCGCGGTCAGGGCAAGATCATGTTTATCGTCGTGCGCGACGCTACCGCCGAGATTCAGCTGTTCTGCCGCATCAACGACATGGACGAGGCAGCTTGGAATACGCTCAAGGCTCTCGACCTTGGCGATATCCTGGGCGTGACCGGCGTGGTTGTTCGCACCAAGCGCGGCCAGCTCTCCGTTGCCCCCAAGAGCGCGACGCTGCTCTCCAAGGCCGTTCGCCCGCTGCCCGAGAAGTTCCACGGCCTCTCCGACAAGGAGACCCGCTATCGTCAGCGCTATGTCGACCTGATTGCCAACGACGATGTTCGCGAGACCTTCCGCAAGCGCTCGCAGATTCTCTCCACCTTCCGCCGCTTCATGGAATCTGACGGCTACATGGAGGTCGAGACCCCCATCCTGCAGACCATTCAGGGCGGCGCTACGGCCAAGCCGTTCATCACGCACTTCAACGCGCTCGATCAGGAGTGCTACCTGCGCATTGCTACCGAGCTGCACCTCAAGCGCTGCATCGTCGGTGGCTTTGAGCGCGTCTTCGAGATCGGCCGCATCTTCCGCAACGAGGGTATGGACCTCACCCACAACCCCGAGTTCACCACGATGGAGGCCTATCGTGCCTTCTCCGATCTCGAGGGCATGAAGGCACTCGCCCAGGGTGTCATCAAGGCTGCCAACAAGGCCATCGGCAACCCCGAGGTCATTGAGTACCAGGGTCAGACCATCGATCTTTCCGGTGAGTGGGCAAGCCGTCCCATGACCGACATCGTCTCGGACGTGCTCGGCAAGCAGGTCACCATCGACACGCCGGTCGAGGAGCTTGCCGCCGCCGCACGCGAGAAGGGCCTGGAGATTAAGCCCGAGTGGACTGCTGGCAAGATCATCGCCGAGATTTACGATGAGCTGGGCGAGGACACCATCGTCAATCCGACCTTCATATGCGATTACCCCATCGAGGTCAGCCCGCTTGCCAAGCGCTTTGAGGACGATCCGCGCCTGACGCACCGCTTTGAGCTGGTCATCGCCGGCCACGAGTACGCCAACGCATTCTCCGAGCTCAATGACCCGGTCGACCAGGCCGAGCGCTTTGCTGCCCAGATGGCCGAGAAGGCCGGCGGCGACGACGAGGCTATGGAGTATGACGAGGACTACGTGCGCGCCCTCGAGTACGGTATGCCTCCCGCGGGCGGCATTGGCATTGGTATCGACCGCGTGGTCATGCTGCTTACCAACCAGGCTTCCATTCGCGACGTCCTGCTGTTCCCGCACATGAAGCCCGAGAAGGGTTTCCAGTCCGGTGCCGCTGCCGCCAAGGCTGCAGAGGCCGGCAACGCCGCAAGCCCGTTCGTCAAGTCGCTCAAGCCCACGCTCGATTACTCCAAGATCGCCGTTGAGCCGCTGTTTGAGGAGTTCGTCGACTTTGATACCTTCTCCAAGAGCGATTTCCGCGCTGTGAAGGTCAAGGCATGCGAGGCCGTCAAGAAGTCCAAGAAGCTGCTGAACTTTACGCTCGACGACGGTACCGGTACCGACCGCACCATCCTCTCCGGCATCCATGAATACTATGAGCCCGAGGATCTGGTCGGCAAGACGCTGCTCGCCATCACCAATCTGCCTCCGCGCAAGATGATGGGTATTCCCAGCTGCGGCATGCTGATCAGTGCCATCCACGAGGAGGAGGGCGAGGAGCGCCTCAACCTGATCCAGCTCGACGCTTCCATCCCCGCCGGCGCAAAGATGTACTAATTGGTTCCGCCGTTCTACCGAACGGCGGACCGGCCGACGCTGCGCGGGCCGCATTTGGACAATCTGACGTTCAACTTCAAGGGCGCGACCAGAAGGTCAGCGCCCTTTCGTTTCACGTCACCTTGTCTCAAATGCGGCCCGCTCGCTGGCGTTGCCAACACATCGACGTTGTCGTTGGGGGCGTTCTTAAACGACTGCCCAACGGCTATTGCGCACATGGCTCGCATGACAGTCGTCTCTTTTATATTTCCTTTAGCCGTCGCTGCCTAGGATGGGAGTTAGTCGGCAGGAAGGGAGCGTCTATATGGACGACGCGAGCGAGCGTGCAATTGAAGAGGACATGCTCGATCAGTTCAACTACTTTGATGATGAGGACGAGGAGCTGATCGATCGTCGCGAGCCGGCGTCGCTCGATGCCTTCGACCTTGTTGGTGAAGAGCCCGACGAGGACGAGGTCGAATCAGCAGAGCCCCCACAGTCTTCGCGCCTGGACTCGCTGCTTTCGAGAGTCCCTATGCACCACGGCGCTCGTGCCGGCGCACTCCATATGAAAACTGACTGGCACCAGATCGTGACGGCAGGCGATGAACTTGCCGTCGATGCGCCGCTCACCGATAAGTCATCCATTATCTGCCGCACCGGCATGCTCATGCTGGCAAGCGGAACAGGTGCCTGGCGCGTGCGCGATACCATGAATCGTGTTGCTGCCGTACTCGGCGTCACGATTCACGTCGACCTGAGTCTTCTGTCGTTTGAGTGCACCTGCATCGAAGATGGCCACTGCTTTAACGAGGTCGTCAGCCTACCCACAACGGGGGTCAATACTCATCGCATTTGGATGATGGAGAGCTTCTTAAAGGAAATCGAGATTTACGGGCGCCGGTTTACCGTGCACGAGTACCACGAGATGCTCAAGACCGTTGAGAGCTCAAAGCCCGATTACGCTCCCTGGCAACAGGGCCTTGCGGCAGCCTGTGCTTGCGGCGCCTTCGTCTTTTTGCTCGGCGGCGGTCCTATCGAGATGGCCTGCGCATTCGTAGGCGCCGGTGTCGGCAACTTTGCTCGCTCCCATATTCTCAAGCAGGGTCTTGGCCAGTTTAGCGCGCTGACGATCGGCGTTGCGCTCGCTTGCGTTTCGTATCTGCTGGCATTGCTCGGCCTTGGCCAGGTCATTCCAGGGGCAATGTCGCACCAAGAAGGCTATATCGGCGCCATGCTCTTTGTGATTCCCGGTTTTCCCCTCATTACGGCAGGCCTCGACATCGCTAAGCTCGACATGCGAAGCGGCATCGAGCGTCTTTCGTATGCTGTGTCAATTATCGTGATGGCGACCCTCGTAGGTTGGATGGTTGCCGAGTGTGTGGGACTGGCGCCGGATGACTTTGCCCCGCTTGGTCTCTCACCGTTGGCTCTTACGCTCTTGCGCATGCTGATGAGCTTTATCGGCGTATTTGGCTTCTCGGTTATGTTCAACAGTCCGGTAAAGATGGCGGCGGCGGCAGGGCTCATCGGCGCCGTGTCTAATACCTTGCGCCTTACGCTCGTCGATGCGCCGACGCTGCTTCCCTTCTTGGGCCTGAGCGCGGGCATGCCTCCCGAGGCAGCAGCGTTTATCGGCGCGCTGGTATCGGGACTGCTCGCGAGCTTAGCCGAAATCAAGCTCACCTACCCACGCATCGCCCTCACGGTGCCATCGATTGTCATTATGGTGCCGGGCTTGTATCTGTATCGCTCGATGTATTACATGTGCACCTTCGACACGGTCAATATGCTCGGCTGGTTTGTGCGTGCAGTGCTCATCGTGGCGTTTTTGCCCGTTGGTCTGGGTGTGGCGCGTACGCTCACCGACCCTCGCTGGCGCCACACCAGCTAATTGGTGCAAGGGGGACAGGTTACTTTGCACCAAATGAGTTGCGGTGAAATAGGGACTGAATTGCTGTTTAAAGGGTCAAAACAGTCCGTATTCCACCGCAACTTATGGGGTCGGGGATTATTGGTGCCCTGCATCTTCATAAACTCAACGCTTACGAAGCGCGTGCCGTTCGTGTTAGGGTAGTTCCACCACATAAGTAGTCACAGACGCACGTATCACGGGCGGGCGAGATGAAGTCCCAACAGCTCCATCTCGCCCGCTCGTTTTTGTTGCGTGGTGCCGCGGCGTAACACAGAAAGGACCATGCCCTTTATGCCTATCAACAAACGAGAGAGCCTGCTGTTCACCTTTATCATGTG